>NZ_JAQCNJ010000060.1 GCF_028275055.1 Haloplanus sp. | reverse complement strand
AACGGTTTCGGCTGCGATCATCGAGGACCAGTCGTCGGACGGATTCACGCTGACTGACGTCGAGGTGGACGACCCGAAGCCGGGGGAAGTCAGCGTCGAGATACGACACGCCGGCGCTTGTCACACCGACTGGCACGCCGTCGAGGGGGATCTTCCGGCCGGCCGCTACCCGGTCGTCGGCGGGCACGAGGGTGCGGGTGTCGTCACCGCCGTCGGCGACGGAGTCGACGCGGTCAAGATCGGTGACCGTGTGCTCACGCTCTGGATCCCGGCCTGCGGGACGTGCGACCTCTGTTCGCAGGGCTACCAGAACCTGTGTGTCGAGCGAGAGGCGACGTACGCGAGCACGCTCCCCGACGGCACGTGTCGTTTCCACCGTGACGGTGAGGACCTCGGACAGTTTCTCCTGCTCGGGACGTTCGCCGAGGAGGTGGTCGTGCCGGAGCGCTCGGTGGTGCCGATCCCCGACGAGTTGCCGACCGACGTCGCGTCGATCATCGGGTGTGGGGTCGCAACCGGGTACGGCTCAGCTGTCCACAGAGCCGATATCGAGCCGAACGATACGGCCGTGGTCGTTGGCGCGGGAAACGTCGGACTCAACGCCATCCAGGGAGCGGCACATGCCGGCGCGGGACGGATCGTGGCCGTCGATCCGGTCGCGTCGAAGCGGGCGGCCGCCGAGACGTTCGGGGCCACCCACACGGTCGACCCGACGGCGACGGACCAGGCCGAGGCCGTCGCCGAACTCACCGACGGAGCCGGTGCCGACACGGCCGTCTTCTGTGTCGGAGTCGGCGACGGCGACCTCATCGGCGACGCGTACGACACGCTGGGGCCACGCGGCGAACTGATCGTCACGGCGACCGCTCCGGACGACGGCATCGGGGTGAACCCGGTCGACCTCATCACGACCGAAAAGGAGATCAAAGGCTGTCTCTACGGTGGCGCGAGCCCGCGGCGGACGGCGTTGCGGCTGATCGACGCCTACCTCGACGACCGGTATCTGCTCGACGAACTGATCACGGCGCGGTACGACCTCGACGAGATCAACGAGGCGTACGACGCCCTGCTCGGTGGTGACGACATCCACAGCGTGGTCTCGATGGCGGCCAACGACTGACCGAGGTCGTCGGGCGGTGGCGCGGAGTCTCGCCGACCCGTCGACGTGAGCCCCCGACGATTACCACAACCACACACCACCGCACGGGGACCGAGGCCGGTACACATGGAAAAACGTTTGCGCCGGAGCGCCGAACCGACGGGTAGATGAGCCTGTCCGACTCGGACCACGACCTCGTCGCCGCTGAACTCGGGCGGGACCCCACGCCCGCCGAGGCGGCGCTCTTCGAGAACCTCTGGAGCGAACACTGCGCGTACCGATCGTCCCGCCCCCTGTTGTCGGCGTTCGAAAGCGAGGGCAGCGAGGTGGTCGTCGGCCCCGGCGACGACGCCGCCGTGGTCGCCCTGCCGACCCACGATGCGGACGGCGAGGAGACGTACGTCGCCGTCGGAATCGAGAGCCACAACCACCCTTCGTACGTCGACCCATACGACGGCGCGGCGACGGGCGTCGGGGGTATCGTTCGTGACATCCTGTCGATGGGTGCCTACCCGGTCGCGCTGACAGACTCGTTGTACTTCGGTGGCTTCGACCGCGAACACTCCCGCTACCTGTTCGACGGTGTCGTCGAAGGCATCGCCGACTACGGCAACGCAATCGGCGTCCCGACGGTCGGGGGAAGCGTCGAGTTCGACGACGGCTACGAGGGGAACCCGCTGGTGAACGTCGCCTGTGTCGGTCTCGTCACGCCTGACCGCCTCGTCACGGCCGAGGCGAAGGCTCCGGGGAACAAACTCGTTCTCGTTGGCAACGCCACCGGCCGCGACGGGTTGGGTGGGGCCTCCTTCGCCAGCGAGGGTCTGAGCGAGGACGCAGAGACGGAGGACCGCCCGGCCGTGCAGGTGGGCGACCCGTACACGGAGAAACTGCTGATCGAGGCCAACGAGACACTGGTCGACGAGAACCTGATCCGCGCGGCCCGTGACCTCGGCGCGGCCGGACTTGGCGGGGCCTCCAGCGAACTGGTCGCAAAAGGCGGGTTGGGCGCCCGGATCGAACTCGAAGCCGTCCACCAACGCGAACCCGATATGTCGGCCTTAGAGATCCTGCTCGCCGAGTCACAGGAGCGGATGTGTTATGAGGTGCGCCCGGATGACGTGGCGCGGGTCGAGGAGATCGCCGACCGGTACGACCTGGGCTGTTCGGTCATCGGCGAGGTCCGCGAGGGCAATTACGTCTGTACGTTCGCGGGCGAGACGGTCGTCGACGTGCCCGCGGCGTTTCTCGCCGACGGCGCGCCGATGAACGACCTACCGATGGCGGAGCCGACGGAGACACCCCGCAACCTGCCCGCCCCGGACCTCGAAGACGCGTTCGAAGCGGTCGTCGCGAGTCCCAACACGGCGAGCAAGGCGTGGGTGTACCGCCAGTACGACCACGAGGTCGGGACACGGACGGCCCGCCGACCCGGCGACGACGCCGCGATCATGGCGATTCGCGAGGCCGGCACCGGCCTCGCGCTCTCTGCCGGAGCCATCCCGGCGTGGACGGACGCGAATCCCCACGACGGTGCGCGGGCGGTCGCACTGGAGAACGCCACCAACCTCGCGGCCAAAGGCGCGACGCCTCTCGCGGCCGTCGACTGTCTCAACGGCGGCAACCCGGAGAAACCGGACGTGTACGGTGGGTTCGGCGCTATCGTCGACGGTCTCGCCGGCATGTGTTCGACCCTCGACGTGCCCGTCGTCGGCGGCAACGTCTCGTTGTACAACGACTCCGTCGCCGGCCCCATCCCGCCGACGCCGACGGTGGCGATGCTCGGCACGCGCGAGGGGTACGACGCGCCGCCGCTCTCGGCCGCCGGCGAGGGAACGCTTCTCGAGGTGGGCGCACGCGGCGACGGCTTGGGCGGTTCGGAGTATCTGAAACGGGTCGGCGGGAGCGACCGGTTTCCCGACCTGCCTGCCGATCCGGCGGCGGCCGTCGACGCCGCCGCGGCCGTCGCGAAGCAGGAGTCGACGCTCGCGACTCACGACGTGAGCCACGGCGGCCTCGCGGTGACGCTCGCGGAGATGGTCGGCGACGCGGGCGTGTCGGCGAGCGTCGGGAGCGTCGACGCGTTGTTCGACGAGACGCCCGGCCGGGTCGTCGTCGAGACGACCGACCCGGACGCGGTGCGGGCGGCCACGGGCGAGGTTCCGGTCCGGAAACTCGGCGTGTCGACCGCCGAGGCGACGCTTTCACTCTCGGTGGCCGGAGAACCACTCGATTACGACGCCGACGACGTGGCCGACCTGCGGGCGGTCATCGAACGCGAACTGGAGTGATCACAGAAGCAACGGCAGGCCGAACGTGACTGCGAGGCCGAGCAACAAAACGACAGCGCCGACACCGGCTTGTCCGGCCGAGAACTCCTGCATCGGCGCGGTGACACGTCCTTCGGCGTTGCCGTGTGGGTGATGCTCGTGGTGGTCGTATCCGTGGTCGTCCATAACCCGCGATGAAGCGCCGTGAGATAAAAAGGCTCCCGGAGCGCGTGGGCGACGGCGCACCGGGCGTCTTTTGACCGCTCCTGTCGTAGCCGCGGGCACGGATGGCCGTAACCAAGCGAATCATTCCCTGTGTCGACGTGGACATCGACGACGATGGGGAGCCGGCGGTGTATACGGGCGTCAACTTCGAGGATCTGAAATACACCGGCGACCCCGTCGAGATGGCCCGGGAGTACAACGAGGCGGGAGCCGACGAGTTCGTCTGTCTCGACATCACGGCCAGCGCCGAGGGGCGGGAGACGATGCTCGGCGTGGTTGAGGATATCGCCGATCAGGTGTTCATCCCGCTGACGGTCGGGGGCGGGATCCGCACCCGAGGGGATATCAAGGAGACGCTCCGGGCCGGTGCGGACAAGGTATCCATCAACACCGCCGCCATCCAGAACCCCGAACTGGTCGACGAGGGAGCGGCCGCCTTCGGCAGTCAGTGCATCGTCATCAGCGTCGACGCCAAGCGACGCTACAACGAGGAAGGCGAGTACTACGAACGCGTCGACGGCGAGTCCTGTTGGTTCGAGTGTACGATCAAGGGCGGCCGCGAGGGGACCGGCATCGACGTTGTCGAGTGGGCACGGGAGGTCGAGTCCCGCGGCGCGGGGGAACTGTTCGTCAACTCCATCGACGCCGACGGGACCAAGAACGGCTACGACATCCCGCTGACCCACGCGGTGTGTGAGAACGTCTCGACGCCGGTCATCGCCTCTTCAGGGTGTGGGAGTCCGGAGGACGCCCGCGAAGTGTTCGCCGAGGCCGGCGCTGACGCGGCGCTTGCGGCCTCGATTTTCCACTTCGACGAGTACACGATCCGCGAAATGAAGGAGTACCTCGACGAGCGGGGCGTTCCCGTTCGACGTTAAGCCGCTCGGAACGCGTCGGTGAAGTCCTTGGAGAGGTTCTGCACGCGCCGGGAGGCGTCACCCACGGCGTCGAGGGGATCGGTCCCGGACTCGGTCTTGACCGAGAGGATGGGTTCGGTCTGGCCGCCGGACTGCTCGGGGTTCATATCGTACGTCGCCGCCACCACGCCCGGCGTTTTCAGCAACGCACCCTTGAGGACGTTCATGAACGTGTGGTCCTCGCCCGCGATCTCCATGCGAAGTTCCTCGTCGGTCTTTTCGATGACCCGCAGTTCCATACCTTCCGGTACCGCCGGTTCGCGTTTCAAGCTTTCGTCTACGGGAAGCGACGGACGCTCCGATGAACGGGTGACGCCGAAGGCGTCCCCCGAACGGAGAACGTACGGGACCACGCGTCGTGGTCCCCGACTGACCAAGCCACTGCGAGGAGCACCTGACTCGCAATGTGTATCGGTACCATGACGCGCCGGGCAGAACCCGCCCGCGTCACCAGTAACGTTTACACTTGTGATAAAAAATCTGTCGATAGGTTCAATATAGACGACAAATATCGAATCAAGGCCTCATGTGTGCGACGATCTTCCGTAAGCCATGGCGAGTCGGTTACCGGACGAAGTACGGTTCGTTGCCGGCGACAAAGCGCCCGAGGTCGCTTTCGCGACGGTAGTCGGTGTCCCGGAGGGTATCGAGGGCGTCGACGAGCCGGTCCATGTCCGCACCCGTCCAGTCCACCGGGTCACGGATCGGGACCACGAGCCACCCGCTTCCGTGGAGTTCCGTGGCGTGAAGCTTCTCGAAGTCGAGACCGGCCGGGTCGTGGGCCGTGTACGTTTCGAGAACGTGCCGGGTCGCTCGCTCCCCGACCGGGAGGAGAACGTGTGCGGCGATGGCCCTGAGTTCGGCGTCGAAAAACGGTTCCATCGCACCGTAGTCGTCCTTTGTCGGATCGCAATTGGGAACACAGGTGTGGAGGTAGGAGAGGTATGTCAGGTCGACCGCGGGGGCGTCGCCGGTCGTCTCAAGGAGCCCGGCGCCATCGAGCGCTCGCTGCAACCGGCGGCCGACGACGCAGTCGGTGAAGGGAACGCCCGTCTCGGCCCCGCCGTGGACGCCAGGGTGGTCGCCGACGACGTGGAAGTGGGCGTTTGCGTCGCCGTATCCGGGGACGAACCGCTCGCAGGGTGGTTGCATGCCGAACGGGTTCCGTGTACGGTCGGTGACGTTTCGCACGACCGGTGGTACGCGTCGAGGAACCTAAATTTAGAGTTCGACACCGGAGGGGATGAGGCTCTTCGATCGGAGGAGACTCCCGTTGGCGTCGTAGACGAGAAAGGTACTCTTCGAGTACGTCGTAACCGGTTCGCCGTCCACCCGGAGCGTGACGGCGTATTTTCCGGCGTCACCGGTCGACTGGCCATACTCGCGGGCGGCGCGGACAAACCGGAGTACGTCATCGGCGTTCTCGTTGAGTTCGAGAAGGAAGTCGCCGGTGATGCGGTCGGTGACACCGACGACACCCGTCGCGTCGGATGCGTTGAGGGAGTCCTGAAGCCGGAAGGCCACGTCCGTTTCGGACGCGTCCAACAGGTCACCGTTCGTGCCGGTCAGTCGTTGCGTCAGCGTTTCTTTCGGTCCGTCAAAGTCGATGACGACACGGGGTTCGGCCGGGGGGTCGTTCGTCTCCACCCAGTCGACGTTGTGTGCCTCCAGTTCGAAGTGGTCGCGCCTCATTCCGTACGCTTCCCTTTGGGTTCAGGCGGTATGAACGTAACGCCATCGGGGCCATCGCGTCGGGAGATGCCGATGGGTTTTATCAGTCAGCCCTCCTCGGACACGCGTATGTGGGTCCGGTCGGAGTACGCCGGCGAACTGGCGGTGTTGTCGACGTGGCTGTCCGCGCTGATCCCGTGGACCGTGACGTACACATCGGGGATCGGTAGCGGAGCGTTGTTGTTCGTCCGGTTTCCGCTCGTCCAGATCAGGTACAGTTTCGGCGTCCCGCTCGCGAGGGGTATCGCCGTCACGGACCCGTTGTCGGCCACCGCCTTCCAACAGGGACAGACCATCGCGGTGGCCTACCGGGTCTGGACGCTCGGTGCCGCCGTCTTCGCACTCGCGTTGGTCGTCTCCGTTGTCTACTACCGTCGCGAGTCGTGGGCGGAGTCATGGGCGGTCGACCCCGTCCGCCTGCTCGGTACCCTTCTTTTGACGGCCGGTGTCGTTCTCGCCGTCGCGGCGTATCTGCTCGTGACCCGCGGATTCCCGGGGGTCCAACTTCCCGTGGGCGTGGGCTTTCTCGTCCTGTTCGGCGTGCTCCTCCTGATCGTCGAACGGACCGACGTGGGGTCGGACGCCGAACCGGAGTCCGGTCCGGCGACGTGAGCGACCCCGTGACACCGCGGCCACCGACGACGAGCGGACGCCTCAACACGGCGAATCCGTGGGTTAAAGACAATCGACCGTCGCAGTAGAAGCTACCATGGAGTTCTGCGACGAATGCGGGTCGATGATGCAGGCAGAGGACGGCGTGTGGGTCTGTACGCAGTGTGGTCACGAGACACTTCGAGACGAGGCGGCGGAGGCCGGAATGGTCACCACGCAGGCACAGGAGGAGTCGGAGATCATCGAGTCGGCCGGCGGGTCAAGCGGACTGCCGACGACGAGCGCCGACTGCCCGGAGTGTGACAACGACACCGCCCACTGGTACATGCAACAGATTCGTGCGGCCGACGAGTCCGAAACCCGCTTTTTCGTCTGTACAGAGTGTGAACACAAGTGGCGGGAAGACGACCACTGAACAGCCGCCCGTCGACGGACATATATCCACGGCCACGGGAAATATTCCAACGATGGTCGCATCGCCGTCGGTCCCCGACGAACGGTTGTCCGACTGGCGACAGGTAGACGACTCGACGGAGACGCCGTTCGACGCGCCCGGCGTCACCGTCTCGGCGCGACTCCTCCTCTTTGCGGACGACACTCTGCGAACCGCGATTCAGGACCGGGCGGGTGTCGACCGAACGTGGCGGTTCTTTCTCGCGGCCCGGCTATCGGTGTCGCCGACGCCGCCGGTGCCGGGAACCCTTCGAGGACTGGTCGCGACCCGCGCCGGTCACGACTTCGCCGACCGCCTCGACGCACGTGGGTTCACCGATGTCGACCGCGCCGAGCGCCGCTCGTTCCGGGTCGGTGACGACGACGCGACCCTGTTTCGTTACGACGCTCTGTGTCAGGTCGAGGGCGTCACCCTCTCCATCGACGGCTGGCTAGCGACGTGGGTGCCCGACCGGGACGTCCGCCTGGCCGGCGGGGCCTACCCGACGGCTATCGTCGACGCGGCCGACCCCGACGCCGCCGCGGCGCTTCGGGACACACTCGATCCGGCGGCGTTCCGGTCGGAGCTGTTCGAACTGCTTCGCGAAACGGGGTGAGTCAACGCTGACGGCGGAGTCATCGCCGCGACAACGCCGCGAGAAGCAGGCCGCCCGGACTGACGCTGGCAGGAGCAACGCCCAGAGCCTGCGACAGGGGACCCGGGTCGTGGTCCGGTCCCGCCCGGGCAACGCTCCGTCCCCGGACACGGATGTCGACGGTCACATCCGCCGTCGTCAGTCGGTCGACGGCCGTCTCGGGTGCCGTGGCGAGCGCCCGTGCGGCCGAAAACGTCGGAGCAGAGACGACGACGAGGTCACCGTACCCGCGGACCGACACCGTTCGGCCACCGACCTCGACCGTCAGATCGGCGATCACGTCGAGTGGCCGGTCTGCGGAGGAGGTCACTCGTCGGTGTCGGTGTCGCGGTTCCGGGTCCGGATGCGGACGGTTCCGTCGAGTCGCCAGCGCGCGTGGTCGGCGTCCGGGCCCATCCGGTCGGGGACCCGTACCTCCAGATCGTCGAACTCGTAGGTGATTTCGGCTCCGCGGCCGGTGAGCCGTTCGTAGAGGCCGATCGCCAGTTCGGGCCACGTCTGGACGTCGTCGATGTTCGCACCGCGCTCCCGACTCATGGCCGCCGGTTTGGCGGCCACACACTTATACGGTCGGGCGGCGTGGCGGCCGACAGCGACCGATCAGCGCCGGCGCGCGACGGTGAGATACCCTGTGTGACCGACGCCGCGGGTGTCCGGCCGCGAGCCGCGGTCGCCGAACTGCATCTCCCGCTGGATGGTTTCCTGAGTCGTCACGTCGTCGAGGCCTGCCGCTCGAGCGGCCTCGACCGCGTCGCGGGACCCCTCGACGAACGGCGAGTAGACGACCGCGAAGCCGCCGCTTACCAGAAGCTCGTCCGCCCGTCGGATCACCGCCGGGGCGTCCGCCGTGTCGAGGGTGAGCAGGTCGAAGCCGGGCCCGTCGGCGAGGGCGTCGAGGTCGTCGGTCACGTCGCCGGTCCGCACGTCGACGGTGTCGGCGACGCCGGCGAGTTGCATGTTCTCTCGGGCGACATCGACAAAGTCGGGGTCGACCTCGTAGGTCCGGACCGCGGCCCCGATCCGACCGAGGTAGGCAGCGAGAACCCCCGTCCCGGTCCCCGCATCAAGCACGGTGTCGTCGGCCGTAACACCCGTAAGACCGAGCACGAGACCGATATCGCGGGGCATCATCGGCGCGCCGGTGCGCTCGAAGTGGTCGAACAGATCCGGGCCGCGTGGCTCGCGGACGACGAACTCCTCACCGAGATGGGTTTCGAGTCGTTCCCCGGACTCGACGTCGTCGGGGACCGTCAACACGCCGAGGTCGGTCTGAAGCTCCTCGCCGGGCGCTCGGAGGTACTCCCGGTCGCCGCGGACCAGCAGGATCACTCCAGTCGGGCGACCGCCGCCGCCAGGTCGCCGTCCGTCGCCTCCAACGCGTTGCGGGCCGTCTCCTCGTCGACGCTTGCGCGCTGTGCGACGAGGGCGACGTCGTCGGGGTCGGGCCCCTCGTCGGCGTCGGCTTCGTCGTCACCGGCCTCGATGGCCGTCGCATCCGATCCGGGCTCGCGGCTCTCGGGTTCGCCGACGACCTGGTAGGTTTCCTGCCCTTGGGCATCCATCCGGGTCACCTGCGCGTCGGAGAAGACGAGTTCCTCGTCGGCCGTCCGGATGACGACCTCCTCGGCATCGAGCTCGGCAACGTCGATGCCCATCTGTTCCATCATCTGTTTCATCTTCCGGGGGTTCATACCGCCGCCACCACCAAACATGGCTCGTCTGTGGGGGTCGTGACGGCAAAAGGATGGCGGAGCGCCCGCGTCGACACGCCGCAACCTCAGACGTGTGGCTCGGGAAGCAGATCCTCGAATCGCTGGTCGTCGAGCCACACGCAAAGCTGACACAGGTGGTCGACCGCCGCCTCGAACATACGCTCACCCTTCTGTGCGGTGGCGTCGGTCTGGTCGCCGAGAACGCCGTTGCCCGTGTTGTCGGCGGCGTCGTAGAAGGTCCGTGCACCGTGTTTGACCGTGTCGGCCGCCTCGACATCCGGTACCCCGCCGTCGCGGGCATCGGCGAGTCGGTCCTCGCGGACCAACTCCGGATGGAGGTGTTGTATCATCGCCGTTTCCTTCGGGCCGCCGTGGGGGCCGTTCTGTTCGAACAGGTCATCGACCAACTCGGGGATACTGTCGTTCCACATCCACTCGACGGCGTACAGCGTCCCGTCGTCGCGGAGGCGGCGCCCGACCTCGCGGAGGTGTTTGACGTTGCCGCCGTGTGCGTTGACGTAGACAACGCGGTCGATACCGTGGTACGCGAGGTTGCGGGTGACCGACTCCACGTAGTCCCGGAAGGTGGGAGCGTCGACCCACATCGTCCCGTGAAACTGTCTGTGGTGGGGGCTGACGCCGACGTTGATGGTGGGCGTGCAAAGAAAGCCGGTCCGCTCAGCGGCCTCTCGGGCGTACCCCTCCGCGATCAGGTGGTCGGTGGCGAGGGGAAGGTGGGGACCGTGCTGTTCGGTCGATCCAAGCGGGACAAGCGCCAGTGACTCGTTTGCGAAGTAGTCGCCCAACTCCGGCCACGTCTCGTCTGCCATATACATTTGTCCACGCATCGGGGCGGGGCCTCTTCAATCGTGCCACTGAGCGGTACCGCCGAGCGGCTACCGACCGCGACGGGCGGCGATCCGGCGGCCGTCCGTCTCCGGGCCGGGCCGGGACTCCGGCGCGAGTACCGCGTCCACGTCCGCACGGACGGTGCGCCGACCGGGTTCCCGGAGCGACTCGGCGCGCTCCGACGACCAATGTGTTCAGGTTCTCACTCCCGCGTTCGACTCCCCTCGGTGCTCGTTGTCACCTGGTGGTTTGTGGGCGTCACCTCGCCGACAAAAGAGCGGACCTGTCCCGGTGTCGCCTCGATGTCGTCCACCCCCCCGTTGAACGGCTTACAGTGCCCATCGCCTCACTCCCGGCAGAGCTAATCGCCCTCACGGAGTCGGTCCAGTCGGCGGTCGAACTCGTCGTCGTCAAGGGCACCCGCGGCATACCGCTCGCGGAGGGTGCGGGTCGCTCCGTCGTCGGGATCATCGACCCGGACCGACGCGTACGCCAGTACGACCACGAGAACGGTGAGCAGGAAGACGAGGAGGACCACCACGAACCAACCGCTTACCCCGCCGACGGCACCCATGCCCGCGCCGTCCATCGGCCCGCCCCAGTGTGGACCCGGATGGGGCCCGTGTGGTCCGGGATGGACCTGTGTGAGTGTGTCCGTCGGTACGTATTGTTGAAGTTGCATCGGTCTCGCCTCCACGCGGCGATCGGTTCCCCGTGAACCTAACCGTCTCGCCGGTTTCCAACGACTGGGAATCGGCGAGGCCGTCATCGTTCCGACGCGCCGTGGTGGCGGGGTCTTCGGTCAACGACCGGCCAACAGTATAAGTTCGCGGCTCCCGTCGGATCGGTCATGTTCGACCCCGAGGATCTGGCGGCGATCCGCGAGGCAAAAGCCGACTGGGAGGGCGAAACGTACGATCCGACCGTGGATCGGTTCGGGGAGCGCAAGGACTCGTTTACCACGGATACGGGCGGGCAGGCGGTCGACCCGCTTTATACGCCGGCCGATGTGGCCGACCTGGACTATCGCGAGGACGTGGGCTTTCCGAGCGAGGAACCGTACACCCGCGGGGTCTACTCGACGATGTACCGCGGTCGTCTGTGGACCATGCGACAGTACGCGGGCATGGGGACGGCCGCCGAGACCAACGAGCGGTTCAACTACCTGCTCGACGAGGGACAGACCGGTCTCTCGATGGCCTTCGACCTCCCGACACAGATGGGCTACGACTCCGACGCCACCATGGCCGCCGGGGAAGTCGGGAAGTCTGGCGTCGCCATCGACAGCTTGCGGGATATGGAGACGGTGTTCGACGGAATCCCGCTTTCGGAGGTGTCGACGAGTATGACGATCAATGCACCCGCGGCGATTCTGCTGGCGATGTACGTCGCTATCGGCGATCAGCAGGGCGTCGAGCGGTCCGAACTCCGGGGGACGATCCAGAACGACATCATGAAAGAGTACATCGCCCGCAACCTGTATATTTACCCGCCGGAGCCGTCGATGCGTTTGATCACCGATACTTTCGAGTTCTGTGCCGCGGAGACGCCGAAGTTCAACACCATCTCCATCTCAGGGTACCACATCCGTGAGGCCGGGTCCACGGCGGCCCAAGAGGTCGCGTTCACCCTCGGCAACGGCATCGAGTACGTGACCGCCGCCCTCGATGCCGGTCTCGATGTCGACGAGTTCGCCCCACAGCTCTCCTTTTTCTTTAATGCCCACAACAACATCTTCGAGGAGGTGGCGAAGTTCCGGGCGGCCCGACGGATGTGGGCCACGACCATGGAGGAACGGTTCGGGGCCGAGAACCCCAAGTCAAAGCAGTTGAAGTTCCACGCCCAGACGGGCGGGTCGACGCTGACGGCCCAACAGATCGACAACAACGTGGTCAGGGTGGCGTATCAAGCCCTCGCTGCGGTGCTCGGCGGCACTCAGAGTCTTCACACCAACGGCAAGGACGAGGCGTTGTCGCTGCCGACCGAACAGAGCGTCCGGACGGCGCTTCGGACCCAACAGATCCTCGCCCACGAGTCCGGCGCTGCCGACACCATCGACCCCTTGGCAGGAAGTTACTACGTCGAGTCACTCACCGACGACATCGAGGCGGAGGCGTTCGATATCTTAGAGGAGGTCGACGAACGTGGGGGGATGCTCGACGCCGTGAAGTCACAGTGGGTGCAGGGACGGATTCAGGACGTGGCGTTCGACCGCCAACAGGAGATCGAGGAGGGCGAGCGGATCATCGTCGGCGTCAACGAGTATCAGGTCGACGAGGATCCCGAGGTGGATTTAGAGGAGGTTACCGAGGAGGACGAACGCCGGCAGGTCGACCGCCTCGAAACCGTGCGGGCCGAACGCGACGACGAGGCGGTCGATGCGGCGCTTGCGGCCGTTCGGGAGACAGCCCGCGGCGACGACAATCTGCTCCCGCCCATTGTCGGTGCGGTCAAGACCTACGCGACGGTCGGCGAGATATCGAACGCCCTCCGCGAGGAGTTCGGGGAGTATCAGCCCGGGATGTAGCAATCAGGGGGTCGCCGGTGGCGACCGGTCGAGGCGGTCGACGTACTCGTTGACGACGGCGCTTTTCCGGTGGTCGACCTGTAGGTGGAATCGGAGTTCCTCACGACCCGACACGGCCCGTGGGCAGAGCGGACAGTCGACCCGAACAGTATCATTCATGGTTTTTCGTTATGGACGACGACAGGATCGGGCTTATAGATTTGGGTGGCCGTTATGATCGAACGGGTCGTCGAGTTCCGACGGCGATCCGGATTCGTGGGTCGGCCGGGCAGGTGTGTGTCGATGGTGGAAGCGCACGATGGTCGCACCGCCGAACCGGTCGTGCGCTCACGTAACGCCGGTGCTCGTGTGGCCGTTCGTCGCCACAGGCCCTCAGACGGCGTCGGCGGGGGATACCGGAACGGGACGGAACGGAACTGAATGGGCCGGTCCGAAGGGGAATCGGAGCCGTGGCGGCGGGTGTGAGTGCCACGTCTACGGGGACAACGTTTAGTTACCCCCGTTCTTTCTCCAGGTGATGAGTGAGAGCGAGAGCGAACCCTCGGGCGAGGTACTCGACCGGGACACGATCACGGCCAACGAAATCGCGAACTGGCTCAACACGAACGGTCCTGAGTGGGTGTTGAAAATCGAACCGCTGGGCGAGGGAACCGAACACCTCGGTTTCATCGACGGTCGGTTCAAACTCGCGACCGACGGAGAAATCAACAACATCGCGCTCGATTACTTCTCCCGATTGGCCAACCGCGCCCGACGGGTCGACTACGTCCACCGCGATGACTCGCCATTTGCGGTCGACGAGTCGTAATCCCCACCAATCTATATGCCCGCGCGGGCCAGTGATGGCGGCATGCGTTTCGATCATGTCGGCGTCGCAACACGCGACGCCGACGCCTTGGCCGACCTGTTCGGAACCGTCTTCGATACACCGGTCGCCCACCGGGAGCGATTCGACGGCCTCAACGTGACCTTTCTCGACGTGGACAACGGGTATCTCGAACTGCTCGAACCCCGAACCGACGAGGGACCGGTCGCCGGTCACCTCGACGCTCGGGGGACCGGGCTCCACCACGTTGCGCTCGCGACGGGAGACGTGGCGGCGGCCCTCGACGCCGCTCGGGCCGTCGGTGTCGAGACCGTCGACGACAACCCCCGGCCGGGCGCGTGGGGCCACGAGGTTGCGTTTCTCCACCCCGACTCGACCGGCGGTGTCCTCGTCGAACTCGTCGAACACGCATGAACGGTCCGCTCACCCACCGGGCGGCCGTGACACCGGGGGCGACCGCAGTTATCGATGCCGACCGTGGCGAGCGGCTGACGGTCGCCGATCTGGACGCCGCGGTCGAGCGGATGGCCGGCCGACTGGCCGCACTCGGGGTCCGGCCCGGCGACCGTCTCGCGGTGCTTCTCCCGACCGGGCGGGCGGCGGTTGAGGCCGTTCACGCCGCGATCCGACTGGGCGCGGTCACAGTCCCCCTCGACCCGCAACTCCCGGAACCCGACCTCGCGGACCGGTTGGATCGCGCCGAAGCCGCGGCCATACTCTGTGATGCGACGACCGAACGTGATGCCATCGCGGCCGCGGCAACGGCGGGGGTCGACGAGTCGGCCGTTCCCGTCGCCTCCGTCGACGGCTCGGAGGCCGGGGCCACCGCGCTCGCGGGACGGACACCCGAGGCGGTCGTTCCCCACGACTGGGCCCTCGATTCGACGCTGTTCGTCCCGTTCACCTCGGGGACGACGGGACGGCCCAAAGGCGTCCGGCTGACGGCCGGAAACGTTCTCGCCAGCGCCGTCGCCTCGGCGGTCCGACTCGGGCTGGATCGGGCAGAGACGTGGCACGTCGCCCTGCCCTGCCACCACGTCGGCGGTCTCACACCACTCGTCCGATTCCCGTTGTACGGCATGACGGTCGTCACCCGGGAATCGTTCGACGCCGCCGCGGTCGCCGCCGACTTCGAGACCTACGACGTGACGGCCACGTCGCTCGTGCCGACGACACTCGCCCGCCTCCTCGACGCGACGGACGGATCGCTCGGCCCGTCGATGCGGGCAGTCCTGCTCGGTGGCGCCCCGGCGACAGGTGACCTGCTCGACCGGTGTCGCGACCGGGGAGTGCCGATCTTTCCGACCTACGGGATGACCGAAACGGCCTCACAGATCGCGACGGCGACACCTGCGGAGGCGCGGGCACACCCGGGAACGGTCGGTCGACCGCTGTTCTGGACCGATCTCTCGGTGCGGAGCGAGAACGGCGACGAGCGACCGCCAGGTGAGGTCGGCGAACTCGTCGTGTCGGGGCCGACCGTCTCCCCCGGCTATCTGGACGACGACCGATCGGCGTTTGGCCCGGGCGGTCTCCACACCGGCGACGTGGGGTACCGCGACGAAAACGGTCTGGTGTGGGTCACCGGCCGCACCGACGACCTGATCGTCACCGGCGGCGAGAACGTCGCCCCAGCCACGGTGGCCGACGCCATCGTGGCGCATCCGGACGTGGCGGACGCGGCGGTCGTCGGCCTTCCGGACGACGAGTGGGGTGAACGCGTCGCCGCGCTGGTCGTTCCCCACGACGAGGCCGACCTCTCGGCTGCCGACATACGCTCACACTGCCGAGACCGGCTCGCGGGGTACGAGCTCCCGCGGACGATCCGGTTTGGCGACGTCGTTCCACGGACCGACTCCGGGACCGTCAGTCGGAACGCGGTGCGGGAGCGTCTGGAATGAGCGGGGTCGGCGACGAACCGGCGGTCGTTACTCCGGTCGCCCGCCGTCTTCCATCGTGAGGGCGCCGTTCGGGTCCGTTCTCGGTCCCGGTCCCGCGTTCACACCGAGGGTGGAGTCCGCATCGCTCACCTCGAACGTCGAGAGGAGGCTCCGGAGACGCTCTGCCTGTTCGCTCAGCGACGCGACGGTGTCACTGACCTGTGAGGCGGACGACGCCTGCTCGGCCGCGGCCGTTGACGCGTGGTCGGCCTCGTCGGCGGTCGAACGGCTGATGTCCACCACCTCCTCGACCATCGACGCCGCCTCCTCGGTGGTTGCGGCCTGATCGTCGGTCGTGTCGCTGATATCCTGCAGTCCGCTGTCGGTCCGTTCGACGTTTGCCACCACCTGCGAGAACGCCTCGACGACATCCTCGACGGCCTCGACGCCCCGTTGCATGGACCGGTCGGCCTCGCGGGCCTCCTCGACGGTCCGTTGTGTCTGGGTCTGGGTCTTCTCGATGAGTTCCTCGATCTCGCCCGCGGACTCCCGGGTCTCCTCGGCTAGCTGTTTGACCTCGTTTGCGACAACGGCGAACCCGTCGCCACCCGTTGTGCCATCGTCGCCGGCACGGGCGGCTTCGATGTTGGCGTTCAGCGCAAGCAGGTTCGTCTGCTCGGCCACGTCGGCGATAAGTTCGACGATTTCGCCGATCTCGGTCATCCGCTCGTTGAGGCGTTCGACGTGCTCGACCGTCGAGTCGATCGACGACTGGACGGTCCGTGCGGAGTCCATGGCCTTCTGAGCGGTCGCCTCGCCGGCGTCGGCGACCTCCGCGGTCTCGTGGGACGTCTCGGCGACCGTCTCGGCGGACGCCGCCACCTCCTCGACGGTCGCCGCCAGATTCGTTATCTCGCCGGTAACGGTTTCGAGCATCTCGCGCTGCTCGTTCGCGCTATCGGTGATCTCCTGAATCGACTCGTTCACCGCGTCACTCGCCGACTCGGCCGCGTCCGCGCCGGACTCGGCCGCCTCGCTCGCCTCGGTGACCTGCCGGGCAAACGTTTGGATCTCGCTCAGCACCGACTCCGTCTCGTCCATCATCCCGTTGAACGCCTCGGCGATCTGGACCATTGCCTCGCTCTCGCTCTCCGCGTCCAGCCGAACCGTGAGGTCGCCGTCGCCGCACGGGCCATCGCGGCGCTGTAGTCGTTGGCAGTGGTTTCGAGGTGCTCGTTCAGCCGTTCGACCTCCGCCTGCCGGGCCTCTGCCTCCGCCTTTGCCTCCTCGGCCGCGGTTTTTGCCCGCTCGATCTCGGCGTTCTTTTGTTCGAGGGTCTCGACCTGTTCGCTCTTTTTCTCGGCCATCCGGAGTTTCTCAGCCGCCTTCTCGCGTGATCGTTCGGTCGAGTACCAGTGTGCCACCAACGACCCAGCGAGACCGAGAACGAACGCCGCGTGGATGAACGCCCACACCCACGGGTTGGCGATTGCGGCGGCGTGGTTGTAGACCCGGCTGGGTTCGATCATCCCGAAGTAGCCGTGTTGGAGAGTGACGTAGCCGATGCCGAGAGCAAAGGGGAGCCAGTCCTCGTAGACGGCGACGACACCCATCACGACGAAAAAATGGAAGTGTGCCTCGATGTAGCCACCCGAGAAGTGGACCAGAAAGCCCGAGGTGGTCACCAGTCCAAGCGTCGCGAGCGCGGTCCGGACGCGCCGCCCGAACCACGGGACGGCCGGCAGGGCTCCGAGGGCGATGACGACACCGACCTCAAGAAGGACGTGTGTCGTAGGGATGGCAGGAATCGTCGCGCCGGTGACGGCGGACTCCGTTCCCTCGTACAGCCCGAGCGCCACGAGAAAGGGGACGTGTGCCGCAAGCAAAAGAAGGATTTTCCGGTGTCGGCTTCGCCACGTCGACTCGGGGATGGTGTCGCCACTCGGGATGTACGTCACAAACTCCCGAAGCGTGTTCTCCGAACGATTGCTCGGAGAGCGAGCGGAGTCCGGTCGGCTCGTTGACCCTGCCATGTCAGAGGGGGTGTAGCGCCCGTCAAAAAACGCTCTGGCCACAGTATCAGACGATATAACTAGAGGCGTAGACCGGGACGAACGCCACGTTGAACCGGCCGGCCACCGACGCTTGGTTATCGGCTGTCGGGGGGCACGCGGGGGTTGAGCGGCGGCCGGTCGCGGGCCTGTCCGTCACTCGCCGCGGGCAACGGCGCCGTTTTCGGCCGGCGAGACGCGGCGCTCGAGTGCGAACACCCCGACCGCGAGACCGGCACACGCGGCGATCAGCGCCGGCCAGAGCAGGGCCGCGACCCCGTAATCGAAAAACACCCCGCCGAGGGCCGCGCCCAACCCCATCCCGAGGCGTTTGGCGATTTCGATCAGCGAAAGCCGCGAGCCGCGACCGTCGGCGGTGCCGAAGTCGCTGGCGAGCGAGGTGACAAGCGGCGAGTGCAACACCTCACCGACAGTTCGGAGAACCAGAAAAACGCCGATCAGACCGACACCGACCGTCGTTGCCGCCGCGCCGTCTACCGCGGCGGCGACCGGCGCCACCCCGGCGACGGCAAGAAAGCTGACCGCCCAGAACGCGACGGAGGCGAGCAGTCCGCGGGTGCGTCGCCAGTCGCCGACTGCCTCAAGGATGGGCAACTGGAAGAGAACGAGAACGACCGGGTTCAGAACGTACAGCGTACCGAGTTGTGCCGAGTCGAGACCGAGTCGTTCGCTGGCGACCACCGGGACGGTCGCCTGCATCTGGGCGTACATGACCGCGAACACGACGTTCAGAAAGGCGAGGCCGAGAAGGCGACGGCGGGAGACGATCCGTCCCCAATCGCCGACGCTCTCGGCGAGGGGGGCGGCCCGACCGTCGTGGACCCGTGGCAACGCGGCGACGAGAACGATGGCGACGACGGCGGAGGTGAGACCGTCGGCGACAAAGACGGCGACGTTCGCCACCTCGTAGAGCACCCCACCGACGACGAAGCCGGAACCGAATCCGACGTTGCTGGCGACTTTCAGGAGACCGTAGCCGCGTTCTCGGTCCGTGGCGTCGGTGAGGTCGGCGATCATGGCTTGGCTGGCCGGGGCGTACAACCCTGTCGTGAGACCGGCGGCCGTCGCGACGGCAACGAAGCCCGCGCCCGAGGTCACGAGCGCGTACACCGCAAGGGTGACCGCCGAGAACGCCATGCTCCCGATCATCACCGGCCGCCGGCCGTACCGGTCCGTGAGGTAGCCCCCGACCGCCGTTCCAGCCGCCGTGGCGACGTTGTTTGCAAGAAGTCCGAGTCCGACGACGCTCAGCGGGATACCCACCTGCAGGTGGAAGTGGATGGTCGCAAAGGGATAGACCAGTCCCGAGCCGAACACGTTGATTAACCGCCCACCCGCGACGGCGTAGACCGGACGGTCGAACCCACGGACCGTCTCTAGCGTCGATCCGAACACGTCGTGGAATCGGAAACTCGCATACGTGAACGGTTCGTTTCCGCCGCGCGGTGAGAGCGTCACCCACGTGGGTCACTCGGAACGTCCGCCGATGTCGCCGGGAGCCGCCACGACCCACCGACCGACAAGATGGGAACAGTGAGGTCGGCCGACAGTGCCGTTCGCTACCGTGCCGAGAAGGTAGTTATCACACGGTTCACCGTCGGACGATTCGGGATGTCGCTCGATACCGCGCCGTGGACGGGACCGAATCAAAAGGGGAGGATCGACCGGAGTCGCCCGATGAGGCTCCCGCCCGTGGAGACGCGGTACTCCTCGAACACCGGATGGAGCAGGTCAAGCAGTTCCGACTCTGTGTCGAACGTCTGTTTCGGGAGCGAGTCCATCGCCTCGGACAGTGCGACGGCGCCGCCCGACCCGTCGTAGGGAATCTTCGGATCGCCAAGCGCCCGAACGACCTCGTCACGGGTCGCGGGGAACTCCAACTCCGCCTGATCGAGGTGGCCGACGAGGGCTGCGATACCGAACTCGACCGAATCGGGCGACGACGTATCCTGCTGTGGCGGCCTCGCTGCCATTGTGCTCGGATTGTTACCGAAGCACTAAAAACGACCGACATTCGGTGTATCGCCGGTGAGGTGACTTCGTCTCCCCGGCACACACCGTCGTGGCCGGACGAGGTTCTGACCGGCCGGAGAGGGGTAAGGGTAATGCGTCCCGCGGTCGTGTCGTCACCATGACCGACTACACGACCGTCTCGATCCCGAAGGAACTCGGCGACCGCGTCGAGGACACCATCGAGGGCACGAGTTTTTCGAGCACGAGCGACCTCGTACGCTTCCTGCTCCGGAGCATCGTCATCCAGCACCAGCGCCGTGGAGAACTGACCGAGGCCGAGTTCGACGAAATCACGGAGCAGTTGGCGGATCTCGGTTACCTCGACTGACTCATGCGGGTTCCCGTAACGTTCTACCGGAGGTTCGCCGAGACGATCCGGCGACCCACCGACAAACGGGTACGATCGTCCGTATCACTCGGGCAGCGACTCGGCCGGCGGCTCCGCGTCGACGACCGTCAGGTCGAGTCGCCGTCCCCGTCGGTCGAACGCGGTCACGGACGGCACCGTCCACGGCGGCACCGCGAGCAACACGACGCCAGCGAGGTCGTCGCGGCGGGTGAGTTCGGGCGGGCCCTGCGGATGCGTGAGGAACCGTGCGCGTCCCCGGCCGGCCGGCGTCCCGAGGTCGACGCCGAAAACGTCGCTGACGGCCTGCCCCGCCGCGGGGAAGTAGAGATGCGTCAACACCGGCGTCGACGGGGCAAGACCGAGGTCGGCGTCGAACTCCTCGGCCGGCGTCGCGTCGAGAATGGTGTTCATCCGCGAGGGTTCGACATCGGGGGCCCGATCGAGCAACACCTCGATCAGCCCCCGGGTCGCGTAGACATCCGTCGTGTCGTTGCTCCGAGTCACCCCAACACCATCTCACGGACCATCTTCGCGTACGCGGCCGGGAGTCGGCGGCGCGCACCGGAGAGAGCGTCGCGGAGCGCGTCGGCTGCGTCGTCGAAGACCCCCTCACCGTGGCCGACAAGCACCCGCTCGGGCGAGCAGTCGGCGAGCGCGCCACGCGGGGGGATCGGCCGAAGCATGGGGTGGACCCCGAGTCGCTCGCCGTCGGCCCGGAAAAAGGAAGCGGTGCCGACCGCCTCCGGCACGAGAAGCGTCTCACCGGGGCGGTGGAGCGCGGCCTCCTGCCAGGGTGGGAACGAGGCGTCTCGGACCCGTCGCACGCGATAGCCCGTGTCGCCGAGTTCGTTACCGAACCGCTCGACCGGGGCGTCGAGTTTCGACGCGACGCCGTCCATCCACTCGGGGATGAAGACGGACACGTCGTGTCTGTTCGCGACGGCGGCGGCGTCGCGCTTGTGGCGGTCGAGACAGAGTACGACGCCGGTGACTTCGCCAAGGTCGGCGAGCAAGTCGTCGACGCCCGGCGCGTCGACCGGGTCGACGACCCACACCTCGTCGTCGACGGCGAGGGCGTGACTCGCCCGTTGCATGTCCTCTTCAGGGTAGGCGATCCAGCCGACGCCGCCCTCCCAGCGGTCGATCTCGCGCAGGGTCGCACGACCTCCCTTCAGTGGCATACCATCAGGTGGGGTCGGAACGCGCATAAACCTTCGACCGACGACCGGTCCGTCAGGAGAGGCGGTCCGTATCGATGTCGACGCCGGGCGGCGTCACGACGAGGAAGCCCCGAAACCGCATCAGCGTGCCGCCGGTGTCACGCACCTCGCGGGCGAACCCGGCCGCCAGCCGGTTCAGGTCGCCCTCGACGTTCAACACGAGTATCTCGCCGGCCTCGACGGCGGCGATCCACTCCTCGGGATCGGTCCCCCCGTCGAGAACGCCGAGAACGACCTCGGAGCCGCCGTCGTCGTCGCTTCCCTCCTCCAGTCGCTCCTCCGCGTTCCGGAGGTCGAGGTCGAACTCGCTCATAGATGCGTATCAGCGGGGCGAAAAAAAAGCGTTCGGGCGAGGGCTGGCGGACCGAGCACCGTCTCGCCGCTGTAGCCGCGGTGACTCTCTGAGACTCAGTCGGTCGTCTCGGCGAGTGGAGGCGCTATGGAAGCGGGCTCGGGTTGCGGTTCCGGTTTCGGCTCCTCGATCGGTTCGTCGCTGGCCCCTTCGTCGAGGTACTCCTTCGGCCAGGCCGCGTCGAGGTTCAGGATCGCCTGGGTGACCCGATCCCGAACGTCGGTCGGAATCCCCTCGAAGGCGACCGGCGACTCCTCGACGACCACTCTCATCGGGCCGTGTCTGTCCGGCATCAGACCGCCTCGCCCGAAATCGTCACGGCCTCGTCGAAGTCGGCGTCGGTGCCCACTTCTCCGGGGTAAGCAGCCACGACGAGGCTGTACGTCTCCGCACCGCCCGTCGAGAGTGTCGTGGACGGGAACTCCGTTTGCGGGACGAACAGGACGAGGAGCACATCGCCCGACTCCGTCTCGACGAGCGTCGCCGGCGTGATCGACACGTCGACCTCCTGTGTCCCCTGATTACCGACCTCGATGAGTTCCTCGAACACGGTGACTGCGTCGGCGTTGACCCCCGCACCACCTGCCTCGGTCGCGTTGGCCTCGGTAAGATCGATGCCCAGTTTGCCGTTACTCGTCTCGGTGTATGGCGCGTTGGGGCCGATCGTGTTCAACAAGAGGTAGGCGTTCGCGTCACTCGCCACCTGCACCGCAACGTCCCTGTCGGCCTCGACGCTCGTGAACGCGCCCGTACTGGTGACGACGGCCCCGCCACCGCCGAGAACCCCGATCCCCGCCAATAGTTGTCTCCGGTTCATGAGTGATATCCCCGTGCCGAATTACGGTCACGAGGCACCAGTTCGGTCAATCCACACACATATTGTTGTACGGCAATTGAAACCGTTCTAAGAGTGATTTATTCCGGCGGCGCGGCCAATCCGACCGCTCGTGCCGGCGGGCCTGAGACGTTAGTCGGGGTCGAACACCCCCTCCCGAAGTCCTTGCCGAACCGGGTCGTGTTCGGCCTCTGTCGGCGGCGGCGCGGTCACCAGTAGCGCCTCCAGTCTGGTGTCGTCGTCGGCCTTGATCCCGCGGGCGGTCCCCGCGGCGACGACGACGACGACGTCGCCGGCGTCGACCTCGTGGTCGACCTCGCCCTCGCGGACGAGTCCGCTCCCCGACCGAACCGACACGACCACGTCGCTGTCCGGCGCGTGGACCGGAATGAACTGTCCGGGCTCGAAGAACCCACAGACGACTTTCGCCCGGTCGCTCCGGAACACGCCGTGTGCGGCGAAGCTCTCGTCGTCGTACTCGCGTTGGGCGTCGAAGTCTATCGTTGGCATCGGTCACCCTGGACGCCCCGGCGACCAAGGGGTTGTCCCGAACGTGTGCGCCGCGTCGGTCGACTCCGCCGGCGATCCGAGGGCGAGTCGCCGGACCGCCCCCGACACCGACAAGGACAGTTTTATATAGTGGGCGAAGCGTCTCATGTAGTACAATGTCTAACGACATGGAGGATTCGTCGGATACCCCGGCGGATCGAGTTCTTCCAGGGCACGTTGGCCCGCACCGGTGAAATCGACGGTGTACGAATTTTCGACACGACGCTACGAGACGGTGAGCAGTCGCCACGCACGTCGTTCAGTTACGACGAGAAGCGAGACATCGCCGAAGTACTCGACGAGATGGGCACTCACGTCATCGAGGCGGGGTTCCCGGTCAACTCGGACGCGGAGTTCGAGGCGGTTCGGGACATCTCGAACGCCACCGACACGACGGTGTGTGGATTGGCCCGTGTCGTCGACAAGGACGTCGAAGCGGCGCTCGACTCGGGTGTGGGGTTGGTACACGTCTTCGTGAGCACGAGCGACGTGCAACTCCAAGACTCCATGCACGCCTCCCGCGAGGAGGCGGTGGACCGCGCGGTCAGCTGTGTCGAGCGAATAAAGGAGGCTGGCGCGGAGTGTATGTTCTCGCCCATGGACGCCACCCGCACCGACGACGACTTTCTCGTCG
This sequence comes from Haloplanus sp., assembly GCF_028275055.1. Classification (GTDB taxonomy): domain Archaea; phylum Halobacteriota; class Halobacteria; order Halobacteriales; family Haloferacaceae; genus Haloplanus. The sequence goes on along the minus strand of NZ_JAQCNJ010000060.1, from coordinate 41,937 downwards.
AGATGGTGGAGGCCGTCAGCGAGGCGGGAACCGACTGGATCAACATCCCCGACACCTGCGGCGTGGCGACGCCCACGCGGTTTATGAACCTCGTCGGGATGGTCCGTGAGAACACCGACGCGCGGGTCGATGTCCACGCCCACGACGACTTCGGGCTGGCGGCAGCCAACGCGATAGCCGGGTTCGAGGCCGGCGCGGCACAAGCACAGGTGTCGGTCAACGGCATCGGCGAACGGGCTGGCAACGCCGCCTTCGAGGAGGTCGTGATGGCCTCCGAGGCGCTGTACGACGTCGACACCGGCATCGACACCACCCGGATCACGGAACTGTCCCGGATGGTCGAGGACTACAGCGACATCCCCAACCCACCGAACAAGCCAGTCGTGGGACGGAACGCGTTCTCACACGAGAGCGGCATCCACGCCGCGGGCGTGATCGAGAACTCGGACACGTTCGAACCGGGAGTGATGACACCACAGATGGTGGGTGCGACCCGCGAGTTCGTCCTAGGCAAGCATACAGGGACCCACTCGGTTCGAAAGCGACTCGGCGAAATCGGGTACGATCCGACGGACGCCGAGGTGCGGGCCGTGACGCGGTTGGTCAAGGATTACGGTGCGGACAAACAACGCGTCACCATGGCCGACCTCCGACGTTTCGCCCGCGAGGAGAACGTCACCCGGGAGGAGGAGGTCCGCGCCTGATGGAGTCGTCCCCGCTCGCTCTGCCCGTGGAGCGGCGGGTGGCTCCTCTCGTGGACCGCGACGGAAACAGTTATGTCCTCGGAGAAGCACGCATCGAACACGATGCGAGGGCCAGATTCAGCCCGCAGCCCGGCCACAAGCCACGATCCGCCGGCCCGGAGCCGCGGCGCCGACGGACGGATCGGCCCTATTGTAGGGGCTGTATAGCCCCTCACATCACCATCACGTTCTCCGGCCCGACCGTACGACATACAGGGAGCCAGACAGTTACACAGCAATGACTAACCCATACCGACAGCCACCGAGACATCGTTACCGGAGTACAGCATGAGCGAACGAACGACCCAGCCGCCCGAGACGGAGGCCGAAGACACCGAGGACGGCACCGAACCGACGCCGACGACGGTGTCGTCCGGCGCGACATCGGTCGTCCGCGCCTTGGAGAACACCGGTATCGAGGTGATGTTCGGCGTCCAAGGCGGCGCGATAATGCCGGTGTACGACGCCCTGTGGGACTCCAATATCAGCCACATCATGATGGCTCACGAACAGGGGGCGGCCCACGCCGCCGACGCCTACAACGTGGTGTCTGGAGAACCGGGCGTCTGCCTGGCCACCTCGGGTCCCGGCGCGACCAACCTCGTGACGGGCATCGCCGACGCCAACATGGACTCCGACGCCGTCGTGGCGCTGACCGGGCAGGTTCCCCAGAGCATGGTCGGAAGCGATGCCTTCCAGGAGACGGACACGACGGGCATCACCGCGCCCATCACGAAGAACAACTACTTCGCGAGCGACGCCGACACCGCCGGCGACACCGTCGGGGAGGCGGTTGCGCTCGCGGGGAGCGGCCGGCCGGGACCGACCCTCGTCGACCTCCCGAAGGATGTGACCGGCGCCGAGACGGACCGCGAACCGGGCATGGCACAGACGCCGGAGGCGTACACGCCACAGAACGAGGCCGACCCAGCAAGCGTCGAGGAGGCCGCCCACACCATCCAGTCCGCTGACAAGCCGTTGTTGTTGTTCGGCGGCGGCATCGTGAAGGCGAACGCGGCCGAGACGGCCCGCGAGTTCGCCACCTCATACGGTATTCCGGTCGTGACGACGATGCCCGGCATCGGCACCATGCCCGAGGACCACGACCTTTGCCTGTCGTGGGCGGGGATGCACGGCACCGGCTACGCCAACATGGCGATCAGCCACGCGGACCTGTTGATCGGCGTCGGCACGCGGTTCGACGACCGCCTCACGGGCGGCATCGAGACGTTCGCCCCCGAAGCGGAGGTGATCCACATCGATATCGATCCCGCCGAGATCAACAAGAACATCCACGCTGACTACCCGCTGATCGGCGACGCGGGGCGCGTTCTCGAACAGTTGGACGGATCGATGACGACCGCGCCCGACGCCGACGAGTGGCGCGAGCAGTGTCTGACCTGGCAGGAGGAGTATCCGATGGACTACGCCGCCCCGGAGGACGAACCGCTCAAACCGCAGTTCGTCGTCGAGGCACTCGACGAGGCCACGAGCGACGGGGCCATCGTCACGTCGGGCGTTGGCCAACACCAGATGTGGGCGTCGCAGTACTGGACGTTCCGCGAGCCACGGAAGTGGGTCTCCTCGCACGGCCTCGGGACGATGGGCTATGGCCTCCCCGCGGCCATCGGGGCGAAGATGGCGGCCGACGACGGCGAGGAGGTCGTCTGTATCGACGGCGACGGCTCCTTCCTGATGACGGTTCAGGAACTCTCCGTGGCCGTCCGTGAGGACCTCGACATCACCGTCGCCATCCTCAACAACGAGTACATCGGGATGGTCCGCCAGTGGCAGGACGCCTTTTTCGAGGGTCGGCATATGGCCGCCGGCTACAGTTGGATCCCCGAGTTCGATAAACTCGCCGAGGCGTTCGGCGCACGCGGGTGGCGCGTCGACGATTACGACGAGGTGGCAGACGCCGTCGAGGAGGCACTCGCCTACGACGGGCCGTCGGTCGTCGACTTCCACATCGATCCCGCGGAGAACGTCTACCCGATGGTGCCGAGCGGCGGGGCAAACGACAAGTTCGCGCTCTCGGAGGACCAGCTATGAGCAGCGGCCTCGACGGCCCCGAACCGGAGGACCGTCCGGCCCCCGAGGGACGGCGCAACTCCCAAGGGATCCGGATCGATCCGGAGGTGGAGGCAGAACCGGAGGCAAGACGGGCCGTTCTGTCGGCGCTCGTGAAACACGAACCGGGCGTGTTGGCGAACATCTCCGGGCTTTTTCGACGACGCCAGTTCAACATCGAGAGCCTCACCGTCGGGCCGACCACCGATCCCGATCGGGCACGGATGACGCTCGAAATCGAGGAGCCCGAGCCGGGCATCGAGCAGGCCAAAAAACAGCTCCAGAAGCTCGTTCCCGTGGTCGCCGTCACGGAACTCGAACCGACGGCGATCCAGCGTGAACTCGCCTTGATCAAGGTTGACGGCTCCAAACCCGATCAGGTCGGTGCGGTCGCGGAGATGTACGAGGGCAAGACCGTCGACGTCTCTCAGGAGTCGGTGACGGTCGAGATCACGGGGAGCGAACAGAAGATCGATGCCGCGATCGAGACGTTCGGTCGGTTCGGTATCCACGAAATCGTCCGGACCGGGACGGCGGCGCTCGAACGCGGCACGCGGAAGACTACGTAATCATGACAGACGAATTCACCACACCGGTATACTACGATGACGACGCAAACAGCGACGAAATCAGCGGCAAGACCGTAGCCGTTCTCGGCTACGGCAGTCAGGGTCACGCCCACGCACAGAACCTCAACGACAGCGGAATCGACGTGATCGTCGGGCTACGGCGGGACTCGGACTCCTGGTCGCAAGCCGAGAACGACGGCCTGCGTGTGGCCACACCTGACGACGCGGCCGCGGAGGCCGACATCGTCTCGATGTTGGTCCCCGATACGGTCCAGCCAGCCGTGTTCGAGGCCATCAGCGACGGGGTGGAGGAGGGCAACACCCTCCAGTTCGCCCACGGGTTCAACGTCCACTACAACCAGATCCAGCCCCCGGAGGGCGTCGACGTAACGATGATCGCCCCGAAAACGCCGGGGCACCTCCTGCGGCGCAACTACGTCGAGGACACGGGGACGCCGGCGTTGCTCGCGGTGTCCCAGAACACGACGGGGAGCGCGAAACAGGAGGCCCTCGCGTACGCCCAAGCCATCGGCTGTACCCGCGCCGGCGTCGTCGAGACGACGTTCAAAGAGGAGGTCGAGACGGACCTCTTTGGCGAACAGGCCGTCCTCTGTGGCGGCATTACGGAACTCATCAAGAAGGGGTACGAGACGCTCGTTGACGCCGGCTACAGCGAGGAGATGGCGTACTTCGAATGTCTCAACGAGATGAAACTGATCGTCGACCTGATGTACGAGGGCGGGATGGCCGAGATGTGGAACTCGGTCTCCGACACCGCCGAGTACGGCGGTCTCGCGGTCGGTCCCGAAATCGTCGACGAGGGTGTCCGCGAGAATATGGACGAGGCGCTGGAACAGGTCCAGAACGGCGAGTTCGCCCGGGAGTGGATCGCGGAGAATCAGGCCGGCCGCCCGTCCTATACGCAACTCCACCGCGCCGACCGGAACCACGACATCGAGGAGGTCGGCGAGCGGTTGCGGGCGTTGTTCTCGTGGGCCGAAAAAGAGAACGCCGGGGAAGCAGAGGCACCGGCGGATGACTGAGCGGACCGACGTGGCCGGTGGCGCTGGACGCGACGGCGTCTCACGCACGTCCCCGGACCGGGAGGGGACAAGCGACATCTGGGCGCGGGACCGAGACGCCTCGCCCGTACGAGAGTCAACCGATGAGTGAGGGCACGCTGTATGATAAGGTGTGGGACCGTCACAAGGTGGCTGACCTGCCGAACGGGCAGGATCAACTGTTTATCGGTCTTCACCTCATCCACGAGGTAACCAGCCCGCAGCCGTTCTCGGAACTGCGCGAACGGGGCATCGAGGTGCCGTACCCCGAGCGCAACGTCGCGACGGTCGACCACATCGTTCCGACGCGCCCCGAGGGTCGGGAGCGGCCGCTGGCGGATGGCTCCGCAGAGGGGATGCTCACCGCGCTGGAACGAAACACCGCCGAGTCCGACATCCAGTTCTACGGGTTGGACTCCGACAAGCAGGGTATCACCCACGTCGTCGCGCCGGAACTCGGTCTCACGCAACCGGGGATGACCGTCGTGTGTGGCGATTCCCACACCGCCACCCACGGTGCGTTCGGCTCTATCGCCTTCGGCATCGGGACGAGTCAGGTCCGGGACGTGTTGGCCTCGCAGTGTGTCGCCGCCGACAAGGCCGCGGTCCGTCAGATCGAGGTCGACGGGACGCTCGGCCCGGGTGTCCACTCGAAGGATCTCATTCTGAAGATCATCGCCGAACTCGGCGTCGACGGCGGCGTCGGCTACGTCTACGAGTACGGCGGCGAGGCGGTCCGAGATCTTTCGATGGAGGAACGGCTCGCGGTGTGTAACATGTCCATCGAGGGCGGGGCCCGCGCGGGGTACATCAACCCCGACGAGACGACCTACGAGTTCCTCCGGGGCCGCGAGTTCGTCCCCGAGGGCGACGCCTTCGAGGAGCGCAAGGCGTACTGGGAGGCCGTCGCCAGCGACGATGACGCCGACTACGACGATGTCGTTCGGTTGGACGTCGACGGCTTGGAGCCGATGGTCACGTGGGGAACAACCCCCGGGCAGGCAGTCGGTGTCTCCGATCCGGTTCCGGCCCCCGAGAACCTCCCCGAGGGCGAACGCGAGGCCGCCCGGACCGCACAAGCACACACGGGCGTCGAACCCGGCGAGTCGATGGCGGGCTACGACATCGACGTGGCCTTTCTGGGCACCTGTACCAACGGCCGGACGAGCGACTTCCGGGAGGCCGCGGCCGTCTTGGCGGGTCGCGAGGTCCACCCGGACGTGCGCGCGCTAGCGGTCCCGGGTTCGCAAACGGTGAAGTCGACACTCGAAGCCGAAGGGGTCGACGACGTGTTTCGTGCCGCCGGCTTCGACTGGCGTGAGGCAGGCTGTTCGATGTGTCTGGCCATGAACGACGACTCGCTCGAGGGCGACGAGCGGTGTGCATCCTCGTCGAACCGCAACTACGTGGGTCGGCAGGGGAGCAAGGACGGGCGAACCGTGCTGATGAGTCCGGCGATGGTCGCCGCCGCCGCCGTGGAGGGCGAGGTGACAGACGTGCGCGACCTCGCCGAGGTGGACACATGAGCGACGCCACGGACGATGACGGCGTCGAGGAGATGAAGGTCCGTCGTGTCGCCGGGACGGGCGTCCCGATCCGGGGCGACGACATCGACACCGATCAGATCATTCCCGCCCGCTTTCTCAAGACGACGACCTGGGAAGGGATGGACGAGTACGCCTTCTACGACGCCCGCCGCGACGATGACGGCGAACTCAACGACCACCCGTTCAACGAGTACAAGGGCGCGAACGTTCTCGTCGTCAACGACAACTTCGGCTGTGGCTCCTCACGGGAACACGCCCCACGGGCGCTGGCCCGGTGGGGTGTCGAGGCCATCGTCGGCGAGTCCTTCGCAGAGATATTTGCCGACAACTGCAAGTCACTGGGTATCCCAGCCGCGACGGCCGACCCCGAGACGGTCGCGGAGCTACAGGACGTTATCGAGGCGACCCCCGAAGCAGGGATCGAACTCGACGTGGTCGACAAACAGGTCACCTACGGCAACGAAACCGTCGACGTCAGCATCGACGAGGCGATGCACGGCGCACTCGTGCAGGGCATCTGGGACACCGTTGCGTTGCTCCGGTCGAACATGGACGCCATCGACGGGACGGCGACGGACCTGCCGTACGTCGAGTCCCGATGACCGAGACCGTCGCGGTGATCCCGGGGGACGGAATCGGCCACGAGGTCGTTCCTGCAACCCTCAGGGTGCTCGACGCCGTTGTCGACCTCGAGTTCGTCCACGTGGAGGCCGGCGACGCCGTCGCGGAGCGGACCGGCGAGCCACTCCCCGAGGAGACGGTGGAGGCGGTCGTGGACGCGGATGCGACGCTGTTCGGCGCGACGGGCGAAACCTCTGCGGACGTGATTCTCCCGCTCCGGGACGCGGTCGACTCCTTTGTCAACGTACGCCCGGCACGGACGTATCCGGGGGTCGACGCCCTCCGACCGGAGACGGATCTCGTGATCCTACGCGAAAACACCGAGGGTGTCTACGCCGGGATCGAGAACCGTCTTTCCGAGGGCGTATCCACGCTGACACGGCTGGTGACCCGGAGCGCCTCGCGGCGACTCGGGGAGTTCGCCTGCGACTACGTCGACGCGAACGGCCACGACGGGTTCACCGTCGCACACAAAAACAACGTGATGCGGGTCACGGACGGTCTGTTCGTCGACAGCGTCGCCGACGTGGCGGCGGCCCACGGTGTCGATATCGACACCCAGTACATGGACGCGATGGCGACGGAACTCGGGTTGAACCCCGCCGAGTACGACGTGATCGTCTGTCCCAACTTGGCCGGCGACATGCTCTCCGATCTGGCGGCGGGACTGGTCGGGGGACTCGGGTTGCTTCCGAGCGCGAACGTCGGCTCCGAGCGGGGGATCTTCGAACCGGTCCACGGCTGTGCGCCGGACATCGCGGGCGAAGGCGTCGCGAACCCGACGGCGGCGATCCTCTCGGGAGCGATGCTGCTCGAGTTTCTCGATCACGACGGCGCGGCCGCGGACGTACGGGCGGCCGTCGAGTCGACGCTCGCCGCAGGTCCACGGACCCCGGATCTCGGCGGCTCGGCGAACACCGAGGCGTTCGCCGACGCGGTGATCGAACGCCTGCCTGAAACGTAAGACCGCTCCGAGTCGTACGCCACACGTTACGCTCTCCTAAACGAGAAGAGGATCGACGCCTCGATGGCTTGGGCCGGGAAAACGAGGCGTACGGTGAGGGCGTTACAGAACCGATCGATATCCACGGGGTTGAGGAGTCGACACCGTTCTACAACGGCGACGAGGTCTATTCCCCGTACTCGTCGCGAACATCGTCCCACTTGCCGCTGTCCTCGAGATGTTGCTGTAACGCGTCGGCGTATTCGCCGACCAGTCGCTCGGCATCGTTGAGTCGCTCGGCGTCGTCGTCACCGCTCAGGCCCAGAACACCTCTAATGGCGTCGAAGACACCGCCGCTGCCGGCGTGGTCACCGCCACCGGTCGGGCCGCCGGGACCCATCCCACCCTGTACCTTCTCCAGTTCGGGGACCATCTGCGGGAGGTTCTCGGTGTCGGGGACGAGCCGTGCGCGATCCGGGTCGTCCGGGTGTTCGATCTCGAACTCGACGGCAGTCATGATCAGTCCCCACTCCTGATTGTTGAACGCGGAAGCGCGGACCCGATCGCTGAACTCCCGGTCGACGGCCATCCGGTCGCTGACGATCCTGTCGGTCCAGTCCGACATGAGAACGTATACGGAAAGGCAACGTATCAGCGTTTCCCACACCGACGCCGGCGCGTACGCCCTGTCGATCCTCGTCGTAAGTTATGGGTATGCCGGGCGTACGCCACGCCCAGTATCGACCGAACTGGATCGGTCGGCTGTCGGCGGCGACCATGCGCGGCCTGCGGAGCGAATCGAGGGACCGCGTCGGGATCGGCCCTGCCGAGGAGGGGGAAAGGATATGTATCCCGACTCCCGGCAGAAAGACTACGTAGATGTTCAACTCACCGTCCCGCGCCGTTGCGTTCGTACTCTACCAGTTGACCCTCGTTCTCGGCATCGCACTGATGCCGGTTGCGATGTTGACCCGCCGTTTCGGCATCACGCTCCCGTTGGGCAAGGCCGTGACGGCGGCCGGTCATGCCTACGAGAACGCCGCGTGACGGTCGGGAAGGGTTGCATTTATCACCGCCCCTCTATAAGGGCGAGTGATGCGTACCCCCACGAATCAGGACTTTTCGCGGACGCAGGACCACCTCAACGGCAACGAACAGCCGGTGTTCGGGCCGGAGATCGGTGAGTTCACCGACACCGACGAACACCTCACCGGTGCGGAGGGCGAGGAGATGAAAACCGGAACCACGACCGTCGGCCTCGCGACCGAGGAGGGCGTCGTGATGGCGACGGATATGCGCGCCAGTGCCGGGCGGATGGTTTCAAGCAAGGACGTCCAGAAGGTCGAAGAGATCCACCCGACCGCCGCCCTCACCATCGCCGGGTCGGTGTCGGCCGCACAGTCGCTCATCCGCGCGCTCAAGTCCGAAACCAGCCTCTACGAGACCCGTCGTGGCAAGGATATGAGCATGGAAGCGTTGTCGACGCTCACGAGCAACTTTCTGCGCTCCGGCGGGTTTTTCATCGTTTCACCCCTGCTCGGCGGTGTCGACGAGGAGGGCGCGCACCTCTACAGCCTCGACCCCCTCGGTGGCATGATGGAAGAGGAGTACGCCGTCTCCGGGTCCGGGAGTCAGTACGCGCTCGGTGTTCTCGAACAGGAGTACGAGTCGGCGCTTTCCATCGAGGAGGCCCGCTCGGTTGCCGCCCACGCCGTCCAGAGCGCCGTCGAGCGTGACCTGGCCTCCGGCAACGGGATCAACGTGGCCATCGTCACCGACGAGGGCGTCGAGATCACGAACCACAAGGACTTCGAGGACCTCCTGTAACCCCGCGGTTCAGTTTCCCGACCAGTCGGTGAACGCACCGTCAAGCAGCGTGTCGGTCTGTTCGTCGACGTACGCCCGTTGCATCGCCGGAATCGCCGCCGACAGCGGGTCGCCGTCCCTGACGCGAGCGCGGACGTATGATCGTTTCCAGTCGGCCGGCGTGGTCCCCGACGCGACGCGTGCACGGAGCGGCGCGACGTATTGTTCCGCCGTCTCCATCGTACACCCGGCACTCCGGAGTCCCTCAACGGCGTAGGAGAGCAGATCGTCGTAGAGCCGTTCGGTGTTTGTCGTCTCCTGACCGTCGTTGGTGATCCAGCGTTGTTCGGCCCCGAGTCCACGGCGGGCCGCGGCGTAGAAGTTCTTTCTCGCAATCGACCAGTCCTGTCCGATGACCGGGTGTTCGTGTCGTGGGAGGCTCTCCATCAGCCCGGCAAACGTCGCCATAAACGCCACCGAGTCGCGGACGGTCGGTTGTGCGGCGATGGGGCGGAACTCGATTCGGGCGTTCGCCGAGGAACGGGTGGCCCCGCCAAACACCGGACGCACCCACCGCCAGAAGGTGCCGTGCTTGCGCCGGAGCGTGGCAAACCTGTCGTCGAAGCGGTCGCCACGGTCGACCGGCATCGGCACGACCGTCGGGTCGTTGGCGACGCGGTCAACCGCCTCCTCGACGGTGTCGAGGTCGTCGGGGAACCGCACCTTCGCCGACTCGTCGGCGTTGAGCACCGATTCGAAGACGAAGATTCGGTTCTCTGCCCACGCGTCGTCGACAACGGCCGTCGGATCGGCACCCTCGTCGTAGAGGTCCGGGGGAAAGAACGGCGAGTTGACCGCGAGCGCGAGCAACGGCCCGGCGATCCGCAGCGCGTAGTTGTGGTAGGTGGGGAGGTCGGAGGCGTGTGGCACCTGATAGTGGGGTTGGATCGAGGTGATGAGGCTCTCGGGCATCACGGTGTCGGCTTCGAGACCGACGTGTGGCGCGTCAAGGCTGAACGGTCTCGGGGCGTTCGACCCGTTGGCCATGGCGTGGTACCGCACGGCGTCGGTCATGTTCGTGGCGATCCGCATCCCCTCGTCGGAGATGCTGTCGGTGAGGTAGCCATGCGCCGTCTCGCCCGACGGTGGGATCGTCCAGAGCCCGTCGCTGACGAGACGCATCCCCTCGATACGGGTCGTCTGGAGCGCCGATTCGAGGTGAGAGCGGACGCCCGCGGCCTGTGCCCGGAGTCCCTCTGCGTTCAGCGGCTGTGGACTGGTGGTCAGCTCGGCGTTGTGGAGTCCGAGTTCCTTTTCGAACCGGATGAGTTCGAGAAGCCGGCGGGGGACACGGACGAGTTCCGCGCCGCTGTCGTCGCCGGTTTCGCGCCGCCACCGGCCGTCGGCGACCGCGTAGAACTCGTACTCCAGTCCGATGATCGATCTGTAGTTGTCGAACGTGCCGTCCCTGAGTTCGGATTTGACCACCTCGGCGTCGGCCCGTGCCTGCGCGTCGAACTCGGAGACGCTCACGCCGAGTGCGTCCCGGACACGCGACGCCAGCTCGCCGTTCATACCCACCTCTGTACGATACACCGTCTTGAAACCCGTGTTCCGGGAGTGGGAGATACCCTCACGGCTCACACCCCGTCGGCGGTGCCATCGGGCGTCGGAGCGTCCGGGCCGTCGGGTATCGGGTCGGGCGTGGACACCCTCACCGGCGCTCCGTGGGTTCTCCCCGCGACGGCGACCGACACGCTCAGGAACCGCCGACACGAGCGGTCGGTATGGAGTTTTCGGAGTTCGCAGAGCGCGTTGCGGACGTCGAGCAGGAGACGGCCGACCTCGAGATCACCTCCCTCGTCGCTGCGTTGCTCGTCGACGCCGACGACGAACTCCCCGTTGTCGTTCGATTCCTGCTTGGACGAATCGTCCCCGCGTGGGACCCGACGACGCTGGATGTGGGACCACAGCTCTGTCACGAGGCGCTCGCCCGCGCCGCCGGGCCGAACGTCACCGACGACGACGTGGCCGACCGGTTGGCCGAGGCAGGGGAGATCGGGGCCGTCGCGGAATCGCTCGACCTTGGCGGACAACGCGGCCTCGCCGCCTTCGGCGACGACGGGACCGACTCTCTCACCGTTGCCGAGGTGAACGAGCGTCTTCGGGCGGTGGCCAACGCCGACGGCGCGGGGAGTCGGGACCGCAAGATCGAGGAACTGTTCGGCCTGTTCACCCGGGCCGACCCCGTCGGCGCGCGGTATCTGGCCCGGATCGTCCTCGACGAGATGCGGATCGGGGTCGGCGAAGGGACCGTCCGCGACGCCGTTGCCGAGGCGTTCGACGTACCGGTGGGGACCGTCGAGCGGGCGCTACAGGTGACCAACGACCACGGCGCGGTGGCGGCCCGCGCCCGCAACGAGGGAACCGCCGGGCTCAACGACGTGACACTGACGCTCGGCCGGCCGGTCGGGGCGATGCTGGCCCAGACGGGGACCGCCGCCGCGGCCGTCGAGTCGTGGGGAACGGTCGCCGTCGAAACAAAGTTCGATGGCGCACGGGTACAGGTCCACCACGACCCCGACGGGGAGACGGCGGTGTTCTCGCGGAACATGGAGTCGGTCACCGACGCGCTCCCGGAGGTGGTCGAGTTCGTCGACCGCGAGGTCGACGTGCCCGCGATCATCGACGGGGAGGTGATTGCCGTCGACGACGACGGCGATCCCCGCCCCTTCCAGGCGGTGCTTCGGCGCTTCCGGCGCAAGCACGACATCGAACGGATGCGTGAGGTGGTTGCCGTCGAACTCCGGGCGTTCGACTGCCTGCACACCGATGGGACGGACCTTCTCGACGATCCCTTGCTCGACCGTCGCGACCGACTCACGTCGATTCTCGGGACTGGCGTCTCGCCGCTCACCCTCACCGACGATCCGGAGGAAATCGCGGCCGCCGAGGCCGCCGCTCTCGATGCCGGCCACGAGGGTATCATGCTCAAAAACCCCGGATCGGCGTACACGCCGGGCGATCGGGGGCAAAACTGGCTGAAACGAAAGCCCGACGTCGAGACGCTCGACCTCGTGGTGACGGGGGCCGAATGGGGCGAGGGGCGGCGGGCGAACCACCTCGGGAGTTTCCTGTTGTCTGCCCGGGTCGACGACGGCGGCGACGCGTTCGCCACCATCGGCAAGGTGGCGACGGGGATCACCGACGAGCGACTGGCCGAGTTGACCGAGCGGTTCGACCCGTTGATCAGCAGCGAGGAGGGGTCCGACGTGGAGATCGACCCCGAGGTGGTCCTCGAGGTCGGGTACGAGGAGATCCAGCGGTCGCCGACCTACGAATCGGGCTATGCGCTTCGATTTCCCCGGTTTATCACCGTCCGGGAGGACAAATCCCCACGGGACGCGGATTCGTTGGGTCGGGTGGAGCGGTTGGTCGGGGATGACGACAACGATGGAACCGGCGCGTGACGACCTACGACCGCCGGTATCGAACGGCGAGGCCGACGACGATCAGCGGAAGTAGCGTCGCGAGAACCGTTACGACCAGTCCCCGAAGGCTCCTGATCGCGCCGTCGGCAACGGTGACACCGGCAACGCTCCCGGCGGCCACACCGCCGAGCGCGAGCGACCCGAACCCGACACAGCAGAGCCCACAGACCCCGGCGAACGCGAGAACGCTCCACCGCGAGTCGGGATCGGACACGGTCAGATGACGCCCATCTCGCCGAGCCGCTCGGGGAGGTATTCGTCGGTGACGAAATCGAGACCACGCGACGCGAGCGCCTGCTGCTCGGCCTTTTTGCCGATGTCGAGTTGGAGTTCGATCTGTTCCTGCCAGTAGTCGGTCATGAACCGCGGGTCGTCCAGTTCCGACTCGAGGGCGTTCACGTCGGAGTCCGCGAGCGGATCGGTCGGGAGGTCGTACTCGACGATGTCCTCGGGTTGGATGCCGATGAAGTCGGCCTCGGGGGTGGCGAGATACTCAGAGAGGTGGGCACTCTTGATCGACCCGTAGGCGACGGAGCCGTAGATCCGGTAGGACCACGGGTCGCCGTCGGTGAACACCACGACCGGCGCGTCGAGTTCGTCGTGGAGGCGTTTGGTGATCCGCCGAGTCGCCCGCGCGGGTTGGCCTTTCAGGTGGACGATCAGGGCGTTGTGGTCCGTGTCGAAGCCGTTCTCGACGAGACGGTCTCGCATCCCACCGGTTTCAACACAAAGGATGAACTCGATGTCGTGATCGAGAAAGTCGATGCTGTCCGGGTTGTTCGGAATCTGGTAGCCGCCCTCGCCGACATCCTTCTGGCAATGGATTTCGCGCTCGCCCCGCCGGGTCTGTTCGCGCAACTCCAAGGGCCCCATCAGCGTCGCCCCCGACTCCTCGGGGCGCATATGGAAGTCCTCGCGGGTCACCTCGGAGACGATTTCGAGGTCCTCGATCAACTGGTTGGACTCGTCCTGGTCCGAGAACGCGGCCTCGTCGGAGTCCCACGACTCAGAGAGGTAGTAGAGTTCCCGCAACGTCGAAGAACGGCCCTCCTCCAGTTGGCGGGCGAGAAACTCGATGGTGTAGGTCGCCTTCAGAAGCTTTCGTGCCCCGCGCACCGAGTTGGCCGACCGCGTCGACGTGCGGTCGCCGTACACCCACACGCCGCTTTCCTCGTCATACTCGATGTTGCTTTTGGTCCGAGTCGGGAGGGTCATCTCGGGGACCTTCCCGCGGTCGAACTGGTCGTAAAACTCCGCCGCGAGGTCGATCAACTGTTGTCGTGCGCGGTCGTCCTGTGAGCTCATGTGTCCACCGTGAGTTTCTCGTTCTCAACGCCCTCGACATCGATGTCGAAGGTCGCCTCCTCGCTCACCTCGTAGGTGAGCGTCGCCGTCTCGCCCGCCGACACCGACGGGGACCACTGTACGAACCACTCGTCGTCGAGGTCGACGACGGACGCGCCGTTGTGTACAGCCGTCGGCTCCGCGGTGACGATGTCGGTCACGTCGAGGGTTTCCTTGCGTTCGGAGTGGTTTCGGACGGCGAGTGTCACCGTGCCGTCCTCAACGGTCCGTTCGACGAGCACGTTGTTCATGATCCGCCCCAAGGCCCCGTCGATGTTCGGTCGCTCGTGCCCGGTGACCGCGGCGAGTTTGTCGGCCATCTCGGGGAGGATCCGACCGAGAACGTCCTGCTTGCGGCGGCGCTTCTCCAAGGATTGGCGGCGGTTCAGGTATGATTTCAGTTCGCGGGCCGCCTCGCGGATAGCGAGTTCGACCTCGTCTTCGATCGCCGGAACGTTTGCCACCGCATCCTTCGACTCGCTGGTGAACGGGACGTTCGTCGACGCGACGTGGACCATCACCACGGCCGGGCCGGATGGAAGGCCGCTCCCGCCCGGCTGGTCCAACCCGTAGTTTCGCCAGCCGATCCGCTTGACGACATCGGTGATGGCACACGCCCCACGCTGGTAAACCAGCGGGACCCGGTTGGCAAAGCGCATCACGTCGACCGAGCCATCGCTGTCCATCTCGCCGCCGTAGGCGATGCCGGCCTCGACGATGAAGGGGTCACCGCCGTGGACCTCGGCGTCGCGGGTGGCCGCGGCGTAGAAGTCGGCGTCGAACTCCTTTCGGAGGCCCGCCTCAACGAGGTCGGCGGTGATGGGCGAGAGGCAGTCCGTCGGCGGCGCGAGGATGTCGGTCGCGCGCATCGCCTCAAGCAGTTCGGAGGCGGTGTCGCGGTCGTCGGCGATCACCGACACCTTCGGGAGGTCGTCCGGAACGGTTCGCATAACCGACCAACAGGTCTCGATGACGTTCTCGCGGGCGGTGTCGCCGAACGCGGCGTCGGTCGCCTCCGCGACACGGTCGGCCGAGCGGTCGACGTAGTCGGTGAAGCCGTCGCGGGTCACCCGGTGTCGGTGGCCGTCTGCCTCGGCGAACTTGTCTGCGAGACGCTCGGCGAGTCCCCGTTTTGTCGCGTCGTCTTTCCGGGTGCTGGTCGCGTCGTCGATTCGCTCGTACAGCGAGCGCACGAGTAGATCCGCCCGCGTGAGTTCGGCCCACGCCGCGTCGACGGCGTTCCCTCGGACGGTGTCACCGAACGTCTCGTCAAACTCCGCCTCGGTAGCGTCGGCGAGGTTCCCGACGAGTTCGACGAGATCCGAGTGGGCGAGTCGCTCCCGGTCGCGGACCGTCCCCGCGACGCGGGCGGCGAACCAGTCGGTCGCCTCGGCGCTTTTGTTGGCGACGGCGTCGACCACCTCACCCTCGACGCCCTCGTCGTCGCCGGGTTCGGGCGTTTTCCACGCCATCTCGCGCCCGTGGTGGCGGTCACGGAAGCGGTCACACACCTTCGTGGCCGTCTTGGTGCCGACACGGGTGAACTCGCTTTGCAGGAAGCCGGACACCGAATACGACTCCGTGGCCTCCAACATCTTCAGGAGCGTCCCGAGTTCGACGCCGTGGGGGTGAGGGCGGATCTCCTCGGTTTCGGCGGGCAGTCTGTCGGTGCCGCGTTCGAACTTCAGAGGCTCGTCGAGCCCGGGTTCGCGGAGTTCGACGCGAGCGTGGGGGTTGACCACCGCCGTGTGTTTGATGTAGTCGTGGAGTTGGGTTCGCGCCCGCATGTTCGCTTCCATCTCCAGTTCGATTCGGGTGCCGTGGGGGCGGTCCCACGATGTCGGCTGCTCGCTTCTGATCTCCGGTTCGTTGGTGTCCGTGTCGACGACGAGTTCGAAGTACTGGGCGTCGGCGCTCCCCCGTGTCCGGCTGGTGGTCTTCGCCGGTTTACCCGAGGTGAGTTGCGAGTAGAGCACGGCCGCGGAGATGCCGATTCCTTGTTGCCCTCGACTCTGCTCCCGGGCGTGAAACCGGGATCCGTACAACAGTTTCCCGAACACACGAGGGATCTGTTCTTTCGTGATGCCCGGACCGTTGTCCTCGACGACGAGTCGGTAGTAGTCCCCGGCCTCGGCGATTTCGACGTAGATGTCGGGCGCGATGCCCGCCTCCTCCGTGGCGTCGAGGGCGTTGTCCACCGCTTCCTTGACCGCGGTCACCAGCCCACGAGCCCCGGAGTCGAACCCAAGCATGTGTTTGTTTTTCTCGAAGAACTCGGCGATGGAGATGGCCCGCTGGTTCTCGGCCAGCTCCTCGGCGATACCCCCGTCGTCGCCGAGCGTCGACTGGAACGATGTCATCCGTGGAGGCATACCGGGACGACGTTTAAAAGGTCACCGCCAGCGTGGTGAAAGTGACAGCGGGTCGTTCGCGCGCGGGTCCGGTGAGGCCGCGTCCCGAACGGATTCGTCTCGTTTCGAGTCGTCGCCGGCGGGAATCACGAAGTCCGGTTACCGTACTGCGAGAGGATCTTCCGGTTTCGATAACGTCTCTTCGCGTCGCGCGCACGCGTGCGAGAGTTTAAGAGGTGTGGCCGCATAGATGAGATAGATTATATGGCTGATGAGCAAGAGTACGGAGCCGGGCAGATACAGGTACTGGAGGGACTCCAGGCGGTCCGGAAGCGTCCGGCGATGTACATCGGGTCGACCGACGACCGCGGTCTTCACCATCTCGTTTATGAGGTCGTCGACAACGCTATCGACGAGGCGCTCGCGGGCTACTGCGACGGCATCGAGGTGACCGTCCACGACGACAACTCGGTGAGCGTCCACGACAACGGGCGCGGCATTCCGGTTGACACACACGAGGAGTACGGCCGGCCGGCGGTGGAGGTCATCATGACCGTTCTCCACGCCGGCGGGAAGTTCGACAACAAGTCCTACCAGGTGTCGGGCGGCCTCCATGGCGTCGGCGTCAGCGTCGTCAACGCCCTCTCCTCCGAACTGACGGTGACGATCAAGCGCGATGGCGGGGTCTGGCGACACCGCTTCGAGGCGGGCGAACCCGTCGCCGACGCCTTCGAACGGGTGCGGGACCTCGGTCCCGACGAGGAGACGGGAACAACCGTTCGGTTCTGGCCGGACACCGATATCTTCGAACACACCGACTTCGACTTCGACACGTTGTCGACGCGGCTCCGCGAACTCGCATTTCTCAACTCCGGCGTCGAGATCGGCCTCGACGACGAGCGCGGCGGTGGGTCGGTTGCCTTCCGTTATGAGGGTGGCATTCGTGAGTTTGTCGGGTATCTCAACGAAACCAAGACCGCCCTCCACGACGACGTGATCTACTTCGACGACACCGACCAGGACATCACGGTCGAGGTGGCGATGCAGGCCACCGACGAACTGCAGGGGTCGATTCACGCCTTCGCAAACAACATCAACACCCGCGAGGGCGGCACGCACCTCACCGGATTCAAGACGGCACTCACCAGGGTGGTCAACGACTACGCGACCGACGAGGGTCTGCTCGGCGATTTGGACGGCACCCTCAAAGGGGAAGACGTCCGCGAGGGCCTGACCGCCGTTATCTCGGTGAAACACCCTGACCCCCAGTTCGAGGGCCAGACGAAGACCAAACTCGGCAACAGCGAGGTCCGGGGCATCGTCGAGAGCGCGGTTCACCGGCATCTGGGTACCGTTTTCGAGGAGAACCCAAGCACCGCACGCGCCGTCGTCGGGAAGGCGGTCGAGGCGGCGAAGGCCCGACAGGCCGCAAAAAAGGCCGAGGAGCTCACCCGCCGCAAAAGCGCCTTGGAGTCGACGGCGCTGCCCGGCAAACTCGCAGACTGCCAGTCGAAGGACCCGACGCGGTCCGAACTGTTCGTCGTCGAGGGCGACAGCGCGGGCGGAAGCGCAAAGCAGGGCCGGGATCGAAAGTTCCAGGCCATTCTCCCGCTCAAAGGGAAGATCCTCAACGTCGAAAAACACCGCCTCGACCGCATTCTCGAAAACGACGAGATTCGCGCGCTCATCACGGCCGTCGGAACGGGCATCGGCGAGGAGTTCGACATCGACGACGCCCGCTACCACCGCATCATCCTGATGACCGACGCCGACGTCGACGGGGCGCACATCCGCACGCTCCTGCTCACCCTCCTGTATCGGCATATGAAGCCGTTGTTGGAGCGTGGCTACGTCTACGCCGCACAACCGCCGCTCTACCGCGTCCGCTACCGTGGCGAGACGTACGACGCGATGAGCGAGGCCGAACGCGACCGCATCGTTGCAGAGACGTGTAACGGCACCCCCGATCAGGTCCAGCGGTTCAAGGGACTGGGCGAGATGAACCCCGACCAACTTTGGGAGACGACAATGAACCCCGAAAACCGGATTCTGAAACGGATCACCGTCGAAGACGCCGCGGCCGCCGACCGAATGTTCTCGATTCTGATGGGTGACGCGGTCGAACCGCGAAAACAGTTCATCAAAGAGCACGCCGGCGACGCCGAGTGGGTGGATATATGAGCTCGGATACCCCCGACTACGAGAAGAACGTCCCGGCCGCAAGCGTCGAGACGGCCCGCATCGAACAGGAGATGGAGCAGTCATACATCGACTACGCGATGTCGGTCATCGCGGGGCGGGCCCTCCCCGACGCGCGCGACGGTCTCAAGCCCGTCCACCGGCGCATCCTCTATGCCATGCACGAGTCCGGTGTCACCGCCCGTGCCTCACATCGGAAATCCTCCTCGGTCGTCGGTGAGACGATGGGCGACTTCCACCCGCACGGCGATTCCGCCATCTACGACGCGCTGGCGCGGATGGCACAGGGCTTCTCGATGCGTGCGCCGTTGGTCGACGGGCAAGGAAACTTCGGCTCCGTCGACGGCGACCCGCCAGCGGCCATGCGCTACACCGAGGCACGGATGTCACCCATCGCCGAGGAACTGCTCGCCGACATCGAGAAGGACACGGTCGATTTCTCCCCGAACTACGACGGCCGCAAGCAGGAACCCGACGTGTTGCCCGCGGCCTTCCCGAACCTGTTGGTCAACGGCTCCTCGGGCATCGCGGTCGGGATGTCGACAAACGTTCCGCCACACAACCTCGGAGAGGTGGTCGATGCGGCGATCCACCTCATCAACGATCCCGAGTGTACCGTCGATGATCTGATGGATCACGTCGTCGCCCCCGACTTCCCAACGGGCGCGAACATCGTCGGCCGCAACGACATCTACAAGGCGTACAAGACCGGGCGGGGCAGACTACGCGTCCGTGCCGAGATGGAGACGAGCGAGGAGCGGATCGTCGTCACGGAGCTTCCCTATCAGGCGAACAAGTCCCGTCTCATCGAGCGCATCGCCGACGACGTGAACGAGGGGAAACTCGACGGCGTGCGCGACCTACGCGACGAATCCGACCGCGACGGAATCCGCATCGTGATCGAACTCAAGCGGGGTGCGAACCCGGACGTGGTCAAGAACCAACTGCTCGAATCTCACCTCGAAACCACCTTCGGTGTTATCAATCTCGCCTTAGTCGACGGTCAACCCCGCATCCTGGACCTGAAGGAGACACTGAGGGTCTATCTGGACCACCGCCGTGAGGTCGTGCGCCGGCGCAGCGAGTACGATCTCGCGGAGGCGGAAAACCGCGCACACATCCTCGAAGGGCGGCTCACGGCGCTGGAAAACGCCGATGAGGTGGTCGACATTATCCAAGAGGCCGAGGACCGCGACGACGCAAAGGCGGCCCTGCGTGCGGCCTTCGAGTTCTCCGAGGCGCAGGTCGACCACATCGTCGCGATGCAACTCGGCAGCCTCACCTCGATGGAGACGACGGCCATCAAGGAGGAGTACGAGACGGTGCAGGCGCGGATCGATCGGTTAGAAGAGATTCTGAGCGACGAGTCCGAGCTCCTCGGCGTCATCGAAAGCGAACTCAGGGAGATCAAGGCCGATTACGCCGACGAGCGTCGCACACGGGTCATCGAGGACGACGGCGAGGTGACCGACGAGGACCTCATCCCACAGGAGGACACCCTCGTCGTCGTCAGCGAGGACGACTACATCAAGCGGATGTCGTTGTCGGCGTTCCGCGCCCAGAACCGGGGCGGAAAAGGGATCATCGGCGCCGACCTCAAGAAAAACGACCGGGTCTCGTCGGTGTTTCTCGCGAACACCCACGATTATCTGCTTTGTTTCACCAACCACGGTCAGGTGTACAAACTCAAGACATACCAGGTCCCGGAGATGAGCCGCACTGCCCGGGGCAAGTCGGCGGTGAACCTCCTCAACCTCGACGACAACGAGGAGATCGAGGCGGTCGTCGACTGCGACGACCTGACCGATGGCGACGGCCGGTACCTCACGATGGCGACAAAGAAGGGGCGAGTGAAGCGTACGGCCGTCGAAGAGTTCGGTAACATCCTATCGACGGGGATCCGCGCGATCAGCTTAAAAGACGGCGACGCCCTCGTCGACGTGGAACTGACCGATGGTAGCGACGATCTGATCATCGCCACCGCGGACGGGATGAGTATCCGCTTTGCCGAGTCGGAGGTCCGGTCGATGGGTCGGAGCGCCCGCGGGGTCGGCGGTATCAAACTCGACGGCGACGACCACGTGGTCGGTCTGGCCGCCGCTGATCCCGACACCCACGACTGGGTACTCTCGGTGACCGAACACGGCTACGGCAAGCGGTCGCCAGTCGCCGACTACACCCGACAGTCGCGGTACGGTAAGGGCCTGATCGACATCAAGACGGTCGACCGAAACGGCCCGACGTGTGCAATCGACGCCGTCGGCCCGGGCGACCACCTCGTCGTCATGAGCGAGTCCGGACAGATCCTCCGGACACCCGTCGAGAACGTCTCGACCGTCGGACGCAACACGATGGGCGTTATCGTGATGAACCTCGACGGCGACGACTCTGTGGCCTCGGTGGCAGTGGTCCCCGCCGACCGGGTCGGGAGCGACGACGACGGGGACGACAACAGGTAACGACCCCGGCGCTCAGAGGATCCGCTTGCCGAGCGCACTCGCGGCGAGTTCGGCCGCAACCTCCGCGGTCCGGTTGTGGTCGTCGAGAACCGGATTGACCTCGACGAGTTCGAGCGACAGGAGGTCGACATCGGCCACACGTTCCAGCGCGGCGTGTGCCTCACGGTATGTGACACCCCCTTGGACCGGCGTCCCGACGCCCGGTGCCTCTGTGGGGTCAAGCCAGTCCAGATCGAGGCTGATGTGGACGCCGTCGGTGCCGGACGACGCCACGCTGAGAGCGTCGTCGGCGACGGCCGTGATACCGCGGTCGTCGATTTCGGAGATAGTGAAGACGCTCACGTCGCTCTCCCGGAGAGTTCGACGCTCGCCGGAATCCAGATCACGGACACCGACCAGTGCGACGTTCGTCTCGTCGAGGCCGTCCGCTCGTGCCCACGCCGAGGTTCGGAACTCGCCATGGCCGAGTGCCGCCGCCAGCGACATACCGTGGACGTTGCCACTCGGCGTCGTCTCAGGGGTGTTGAAATCGCCGTGGGCGTCGAACCAGACGACCCCAACGTCGGCAGCTCGGCTCGCCCCGGTGAGCGTGCCGATGGCGAGCGAGTGGTCGCCACCCAAGACGAGTGGCAGTTCGTTTCCGTTGATAGCCTCGGTCACCTCGTCGGCCAGTCGTGTACACACCGATTCGATGGCCTCGAGATATCTCGCGTCGGGGCGGCCGGGGTCGGCCCGCGCCGCTTCTTCGATCCGTGGAGCCGGAAGGTCGCCGATGTCGACTGTGTCGAGGCCGATGGCACCGAGTTCGTCCGCGAGGCCGGCGTACCGGATGGCCGATGGACCCATGTCGACGCCGCGGCGACTCGTACCGTAGTCCGTCGGGACACCGATGATGCGGACCGACTGCACGGTACCATTTCGAACGGGGCGGTAAAAAGGCCGCCGGACGCCGGGGCGCTACCCGCGTTCGACGGAGGAGCACCCGTATCGGCCGTTCTCCAACACAAGTCACGAAATCGGGGGTTGTTCTGCACATCCCCCGAATTTAATACCGCGAGCGTGCAATCTCGAAGCATGTCATCAATCGAATTGACATCGAGTCAGAAGACCATCCTCACGGCTCTCACCAACCTCCACCGTGAAACCGAGGATGCCGTCAAAGGCGAGGACATCGCCGACGAGGTAGACCGGAATCCGGGGACGATCCGCAACCAGATGCAGAGTCTGAAGGCGCTCCAACTCGTCGAGGGGGTTCCCGGTCCGAAAGGCGGGTACAAGCCGACGGCGAACGCCTACGAGGCACTCGACGTGGATCAGATGGACGAACCCGCCGCCGTGCCGCTGCTCCACAACGGCGAGCCGGTCGACACGGCAAATATCGGCGAAATCGACCTCTCGTCGGTCCACCACCCCGACCTGTGTCGGGCCGAGATTCACGTCCAAGGGTCCGTTCGCGAGTTCCACGAGGGCGACGGGATACGTGTCGGTCCGACGCCGCTTTCGAAACTCGTCATCGACGGGACCGTCGATGGAAAGGACGACACCGACAACATCCTCATCCTCCGGATCGACGACATGCAGGCGCCCGCCGAAGAACCGAGCCACTGAACCACACCGAGACGGGAGCGACCGACCGCCGGGCCTCGGTTACATATCCGACCAAGCGTCGACCGCCCGACTGAGAGAGGACACGTCTGCGATCCAGCGCGCCGCCACGATCTTTTTTAACGTCTCCGCGGCGACACCACCGAAGGTGTCGACCGGGGAGATATCGACGCCATGGGCGACGGCCTCGTCACCGACCGAGACGAGGGTTCCCTTGTCGTCGTGGCGCCACGTGCTGAGGCTCTCTCCCCGGGCCGCGTGGACGAGGTTCTCTCCGGCCACCTCGGCGGCCTGCCAGGCGGCCTGTGCCGTCGGCGGCGCGAACTCTCCCGGTCCCTGGTCGACCATCGCCGTGTCGCCGATGGCAAACACCCGGTCGTCGCTCGTCCGGAAGTCGCGGTCGGCGTACACCCGATTACTCCGGTCGTCCTTGTCGACCGTCGCGTCACCGAGTTCGTCCTGTCCTGTGATGCCGCCGGTCCAGAGAAACACGTCGTAGTCGAGTTCGGTGGGTGCCTCGTTCTCGCCGCCGCCGATGTATATCGTCTCGTCGTCGACCTTCGAGACGAACGCACCACACATGATGTCGACATCTGCGGCCTCCAACCGCTTGCGGAGCGCGCCTTGGAGCTCCGGGTCTTGACCCGGAAGTACCTCGTCGAGACCCTCGATGAGTGTCACGTCGATCGGCGCACGGTGTTCGTCGCGGTAGGCCGCAACCTCGCCAGCGGACTGGATGCCCGAGAGGCCGGCCCCGCCGACGACGACCTGTGCGGGGGCCGACCGGGTCGCGTCGGCGGCCGCGGTGGCCACATCAGCGTGGATCTCGCGGGCGTCGTCGAGGGTTTTGAGCGTGTGGGTGTGCTCGCGGAGTCCCTCGATCCCATAAAAGGCGGTTCGGCTCCCCAAGGCGACAAGGAGGTAGTCGTAGTCGACGGGGTCACCGTCCCGACAGTGGACCTGTCGGTTTTCGACGTCGATCCCCGTGACACGGTCCTGCCGGAACGTCGTCTCGGAGGACTTGATTTCCTCGACGGGGATGGCGACCTTGGACGCGACGCTCGTGTCACGGATGACACGGTGGGTTTCGTGGAGGACGAGGTGGTAGTCGTGTTCGGAGATCCAGGTCAACTCGGCGTCACCGTCGTTCGCCTCTTCGAAACTCGAGACGGCACCGGTCCCGGCGTAACCGGCACCCAAAACGACGACCTGAGCGGTCATACATATATTCCGTCGTCAGTAGGGATAGAGGTGTTGAAACCGCCGGCAAGCGGCCGTTCGTCCACGATTGTTACTGATACTCGGGTTCCAAAGAAAGGTCGGCGTGCCACGCGTTGGCCCCGGCGTCGTCCCGGCGGGCATCCATCTCATGGAGGAGCACAGCGGCGAGGCTACCGACCTCGGCGGCGCGGCCTTCGCCCTCGGTACGGAATGTACCGGTCGATCGGTTGGCGAAGACGGTGCACACCGCGCCGGCACGGAGGCCGTAAACGTTCGCGAGCGTCAGAACGGCACTCGCCTCCATCTCGATGTTCTTTACGTTCACCTCGCGCAGATCATCGAGCAGTGACCCGCTCCCGGCGGCCTCGAACCCCTCGAATCCGGGGCGGGCCTGCCCGGCGTAGAAGCTGTCGGTGCTCATCGTCAGTCCACAGTGGTAGGTGTAGCCGAGGCGTTCGGCCGCGGCGGCGAGTGCTGACACCACCGCGTGGTCGGCGACCGCGGGGTACTCACCGCGGACGTACTCGTCGCTGGTCCCCTCGCCCCTGACCGCACCGGTCGTAATGACCAGATCGCCAACGTCGATGGCCGGGTCGATGGTCCCACAGGAGCCAACCCTGATGAGCGTCTCGGCGCCGACCCGGGCCAGTTCCTCGGCCGCGATGGCCGCCGACGGACTGCCGATGCCCGTGGAGGTGACCGACAGGGGTGTGTCCTCGTACCGACCGGTGACCGTCCGGTACTCGCGGTGATCGGCGACGGGCGTCGCCTTCTCCCACCGGTCAGTCACCACGTCCACGCGGTCCGGATCGCCGGGGAGCAACACCGTCTCCGCCACCTCGCCCGGCGCCGCCTCGATGTGATACTGTCGATCGGTGTCGTTGCCCATGACCGCGTGTACGCCGACGGCGCTGAAATAGCGTCGGGGTCGGTGGCCGGTCCGGTCAGGACTCGTTGGCCCCGTCGGCCCCGTCGGCCGCGCTGAGCGTGTCGGCTCCGATGGTCGTGGGGAGCAACTCACCGAGGGTGTACTCCGTTACATCGCCGTCGCCCTCATCGCAGGCGATCGGGAGGCCGTCGTCGCAAAACTCCGCGAGGGACTGGCGACACATCCCACAGGGCGTGACGCCGTCTCGCGCGCCGGAGGCGACGGCCAGCGCGTCGAACTCACGGTGGCCGGCGGTGATCGCCCGGCCGAGGGCGACCTCCTCGGCGTGGAGGCTGTTGCTGTAGTTCGCGTTCTCGACGTTACAGCCAGTAAACACCGTTCCGTCGGCGGTCCGAAGCGCCGCTCCGACCGGGTAGCCGGAGTAGGGAGCGTACGCCGAGTCAAGCGCCGTTCTGGCGCGGTCGACGAGGTCGTCGGTCACGGTTGCTGGTACGGCCAAGATGAATATATAACCGCAGGGCACCGACGATCAGTCGGCTGCCGTTGGCGTCGCGTCTCCGCCACCCATCTCGGTGTCGACCGACTCGGTGAAGATGCCACGCCGGGTGTAGAAGAAGTAGACGTAGGGCAGTTTCGCCAGTACGTCGAGAAAGGCGTACGTGAGGCTCGTACCGACGAAGCCGACGTAACCGAGGCCGGCCGGCCCCATCAACCACACGAACGGGTAGGCCAACCAGAGTAACGCGATGTGGTTCTGTAGCAGGCTAAACAGGCCGTACTGGAGTGGGTTGTCCGGCACCGACCGAGGAAAGACAACGTACAGCATCACAAAGAGGGAGACATGGAACGTCGACGACAGACCGAACAACGCCCATTTCAGCGTCCCGCTGGTGGCGACGGCACCCGCACCGGCGGCGATCATCAGCGCGTCGGCGATCATGACGGCGGCGATGGCTCGCCGGGTGGCACCGGCGACGTAGCCGACGTAGCCGACGAGTAGGGGCGTCGTCACCAACCAGTCGATGTACCGGAAGCCAACGAACGTGGTGCCGTCGATGGTCACCGTCCCGACACCGAACGCCATCAGGGCGTACGACAGACCGGCAAAGCCCGGAATGACCCCAAGGGCGGCGAGCGAGCGCCGGTGGTTCGGGTCCTCAAGCGTCAGGTAAAACCGCACGGAGATGCCGGCTCCCACCGCGAGAGCGACCGTTGCGAGGGCGTAGGCGGCCATGATCGGGTCCATCAGGACTCACCCCCATCGGTCGCGGCCGCGGCGCTCGGTCGCGCCGTTCCGTCGGCGTCCTCAACGACGAACGTCTCGACACGGTCCTGCAGTTTCGTCACGGCCGTCTCGCGGAACGTCCGGAGCGAGGAGGCAATGGACTGTGCCACCTCCTCTTGAGTCTCCATCTGGGTGGCCGTCTCGACGGCGCTGTTGGAGGTGTCCTCGCTCAGGTTGACGAGCGAGTCGATCGACTGTGCGGTGCTCTGGACCGTGTCGGCTTGATCGGACGTCGTGCGCTTGATCTCCTCGAGCGACCCGGACACCTCGGCGATCGAGTCGGCGATGGTGTCGATATCGGAGAGGGTCGCCTCGACGGTGTCGGTCCCCGTCTGGACTCGGTTTTGTGTCGACCGGATCGAGACGGTCACGTCCTCGGTCTGCTCGGCGACCTCCTCGATCATCCCCGCGATCTCGTTCGCCCGGGACTGGGTCTCCTCTGCGAGGGATTTCACCTCGTCGGCGACGACGTCGAACCCGTTGCCGTCGGCACCGCTCCCGACCCCTTCGCCCGCCCGCGCCGCCTCGATCGACGCGTTCAGCGCGAGCATATTCGTCTGCTCGGCGATGTCGCCGATGATGTCGACGATGTCCGTGATCTCGTCCATCTGCTCTCGCAGATTCTCGACCTGTGTTACGGCCTCCTCGGCTTCCCCCTCGATCCGGGACATCTCGTCCAGTGCGGTGTGTGAGGACTCCCGGGCATCGCTGCTTGCCTCGGCGACCTCGTCGCTCCGCTGTGAGAGGTCGTCGACCGTGGCGGCGATCTCCTCGGCGGAGGCGCTCACGTCGTCGACATCCGCGGCAACGGCCTCGAGTTCTTGACGCTGATCGTCGGTCTGCGCTTGGATCCGCGAGGCGGTATCGACCGTATCGGAGACACGGGACTCGACCGTTCGGCTCATCTCCGCCATCTCCTCGGAGTCGGTCTCGATTCGATCGGCAACCGTCGCGACGGTTTCGATCGTCGCCTGAAGATCGTCCATCATCCGGTTGAACGAGTTGCCGATGGTTTCGAGCGCCTCGTGTTCGGTGTCCGTGTGGATCCGCTGAGTGAGGTCGCCGGTCGCGGCCCGTTCCATCGTCCGGCCGTACTCCTCGGCGATACGCTGGTACTCCTCGACCAACTGGGTAGCCTCCGAGCGCGCCTCCTTCAGGTCGGCTTGGGTCTCCGACATCTCCGCTTTCGCCTCCTCCATCTCGTCCAGGCGCGTCTGGAGTGCCCGACGCATCTCCTCGATCGAGACCGCGAGTTCGCCGAACTCGTCGGTCCGCGACGAGACCACCTTACTCCCGATGCTGCCGTCGGCGACACGTTCGGTCTGTTTCGACAGTTCGGTGACGCTGGCGACCGTCTCGGCCGCGTTGATCGAACCGAGCGTCAACAGGCCGGCGATGGCGGCCACCATCGTCGCGTTAACCTCGTTCGTTACGAGTCCGACCGCGACGATGAACCCGCCCGTGGTGACGTAGCCGAGGCCGAGTTTGGCACCGTATCGTCGCCTGATTGCACCTGATACCATACCCGTACGATTTACAGGGGGATACTAAATCGATCCCCCGAAATATCAGTAATGATATTGTGGTCGGAGCGGCGCCAAACACCCGAGGTGTTTTATCAGTCGAACGCCGACCTGACATATGGCACTCTCGCAGGGGGAGGAGTCGACCCCGAACCGACGCCGCGCCCTGCTCGCGGTGACGCCGTTCCTGTTGCTCGGTCTCGCCGACGTGCTCTTGTTGCTTTTTTGGGGAATCGAACCCCTGTGGGCGTTCGCAATCCTCCCGCCCATCCTCTTTTCGACGGTGCTGGCATGGCTCGCGTTCAGCACCGACTTTCTCGACGACCGGACCTAACGCCCGGTGTCGTACTTGTAGGTGGCGTTGTCGGGGTCGATCCCGAAGTCCTCGGCGTCCTCGACGGCGGACTCGTCGGTGGGGTCGTGTGGGGTGGCGGTTTTGAACGCCTCGCGGAGGCGGGTGGGCATCGAGAACCCCCCGGTGTCGAGGCTCGTTGCGACGGCGTCGGGTTGGACCGTCTCCCGTTTTTCGCTCAATCGGTCGCGGATCTTCGGCGGGAGGTTGCTCGATGCGATCGGTTCGAAGCCAAACCGTGCGAGATACGACGGTTGGTCGGTGATCGAATAGATCGTCTCGAACCCCTCGTCTGCGGCCGTCTCGACCAGTCGCTCGACGACGTGTGCGCCGACACCCTGCCCCCGCCACGCGGGCAGAACGCCAACACCCGTGAGTTCACACACCTCGGTGTCGTCGACCTTGTGGACACGAATCCGGCCGAACCCCGCGCGGTCGTTCGATCCCTCGTCGACCGCGATAACGTAATCTCTGGATCGGAAGGCGACGTCGTCCAGGGCCATCTCCTCGATGTTGTCGAGTAACCAGACCTCGTCTCGGTTCTTGGCGTCCCGGACGTACATACGACGCGGTAGGAGGCGGGACACCAAAAGGATTTGCTGGCGTGACTCACCGGGTGACGGCGTCGAGACCGACCTGCCGTTGCTCCGGCACCGGGCCGTCACCGACCGCCACGTCGGCCACGGGTTCCTCGGCCCCGTCGGGCACGACGACGGTGCCGCCGGCCAGGAGGGGTGCGATCACGCCCGCGACGACCGCCCGCGGATCCGCAAGCGGCGCACGAAGTGCGACGCTCGTCTCTGCGTCGAGAAAGGCGTCGTCAACGATCGCCTCCGCCCCGTTGTACAGGTCGCCGTGGGTGTATGACCGGGCGTCGGCGTCCAGAACCGGGTCGGACGACGACGGCGTCGTCGGCGGCATCGCCGGGTTCTCGCTCCAGACGACCTTCTCCCAGTGGGTTGTCGTCGCCGCCGTCGGGGCACCGCCGTAGGCGACGACCGACCGACCGTCGTCGGCCTCGGCCTCGCGGTCGGCGGGAACGACAACCACCCGAGCGTCGGCGGTCACGTCGAAGGTCAGCAACGCGCCGAGCGACGCGGCACCGAACAGGGTCCAGACGACCTGCGGAGCAGGGTCGGGTGTCACCGCGACCCGCGACCCCTCGTGGACGCCGAGGTGTCTGAGCGCGTGGCCCGCTTTCCACGCCGTGGTACAGAAGTCGCGGTAGGTGTGGGTGCGGTCCCGGTCGACGATTCGGAGTGCCGGCCGGTCGCTCCGTTTGTCTCGGGCGATGGGGTCGGCGAGGGTGGACATTCAGAAACTACTCTTGATCCGCTCGAAAAAGCCCTCGTTCACCTCGACTTCCTCGCCGCCCGCCTCGGCGAACCGTTCCAGCGCTTCGCGTTGTTCGGCGTTCATACTCTCCGGCGTAACGATCTGCACCCGCACGTAGAGGTCGCCCCGTCCTCGGCGTCGCAAGCGCGGCATCCCCTTGTTTTTCAGGCGGAACGTCTCGCCGCTTTGTGTGCCCGAGGGGACATCCATCTCCACGGTACCGTCGAGCGTCGGCACCTCGACAGTACCACCGAACGTGGCCTGCGGGAACGAGATGGGGTGTTGGTAGTGGAGGTCGTCGCCCTCGCGGTCGAAGTCGGGATGATCCGTGACCGACACCTCGATCAACAGGTCGCCGTTGGGGCCACGATTCTGACCGGGCGCGCCTTCACCGTCCATCCGGAGGGTCTGGCCGTCGCGGATTCCCGCCGGGATGTCGACGCTCAGCGACGATTCCTCGCGGACCTGTCCCTCCCCGTCACAGGTCGAACACGTCTCACTGTAGAGCGTCCCAGTGCCGTCACACCGGCGACAGGTCCCGGTCTGTTGCATCCGGCCGAACGGCGTCTGTTGGACCTGCGTGACCTGCCCGTTGCCGTCGCAGTTCGGACACGTCCTCGCGCCGGCGTCGGGTGGGTGCCCCTCGCCGCGGCAGTCCGAACACCGGGTCGGTCGGGTGACGGTGAACTCGCGTTCGACGCCCTCGTAGGCCTCCTCCAAGTCGAGTTCGAGCGACGCGCGCAGATCCTGGCCCTGTCGGGGCCGGTCGCCGCCGCGGCCGCCACCACCACCGAAAAACTGCTCGAAGATGTCCTCGAAGCCCCCAGCACCTCCGGCACCGCCGCCGAAGGGGTTGCCGCGAGCGCCGGCGCCCCCGGCACCACCCCCGTCGTCGAAGCCGCCACGCTTCTGTGCCTGTTCGAAGCGCTCGTGGCCCATCTGGTCGTACGCCTCCCGTTTTTCATCGTCGGTGAGCACCTCCTTTGCCTTCTGTATCTTCTTGAACTTCTCCTCGGCGTCCGGGTCGTCGCTCACGTCCGGATGGTACTCGGAAGCCTTCGTTCGGTACGCGCGTTTGATTTCGTCTTCGGAGGCGTCCCGAGACACCCCGAGCACGTCGTAGAAATCCTCGGTCATCAGTTGGTATGAGTTATCGGCCCTACCTATTTGAAAAACGTGGCTCGCCGACGATCAGGCGTCGTCTTCGTCGTCTGTCTCCTCGAAGTCGGCGTCGACGTACTCCTCGTCGTCGTCGGCACCGGCGCCGGGGCCGGCACCGCCCATGCCACCCATGCCACCGGGGCCGGCGCCCGCCGCGCCGGCACCGGCCTGTGCTTGTTGGGCCTGCTCCTGATACATCTGCTTGCCGATCTCTTGGAGCTCGGTCGACAACGCTTCGGTCACCGACTCGATCTCCTCGGTATCTGCGTCCTCGTCTTCGAGAATCTCCTTGACGTCGGCGATGGCGTCCTCAATGGACTCGCGGAGGTCGTCGTCGACCTCTTCGTCGTTCTCTTCGAGAAGGGTCTCGGCCCGTTGGATCGAACTCTCGGCCTCGTTGCGTGCCTCGATCCGCTCGCGACGCTTCTGGTCTTCCTCGGCGTGTTCCTCGGCCTCTTCCTGCATTTGCTCGATCTCCTCGTCCGAGAGCCCGGCCCCGCCCTCGATGGTGATAGACTCGGCGTTGCCCGACCCCTTGTCCTCGGCCTCGACGTTGACGATCCCGTTCTCGTCGATGTTGAAGCCGACCTCGATCTGGGGCGTGCCGGCGGGTGCAGGCGGGATCCCCGTCAGTTGGAACTCGCCGAGCAGTTCGTTCTCCTCGGCGATTTCGCGTTCACCCTGGAACACCCGTACCTGTACCATCGTCTGATTGTCCGCGGCGGTCGTGAAGACCTTGGACTCCTCGGTGGGAATCGTGGTGTTTTTGTCGATCAGGCGCTCGAACAGACCGCCTTTGACCTCGATCCCCAGCGAGAGGGGCGTCACATCGAGAAGAACGATGTCGTCGACCTCGCCGCCGAGAACACCGCCTTGGATCGCCGCACCCAGCGCGACCGCCTCGTCGGGGTTGACGTTCTTTTTTGGCTCCTGTCCGATGAGGTCCTCGACCTTCTCCTGCACCTGGGGCATCCGGGTCGATCCGCCGACGAGGATCACCTCGTCGATGTCGCCCGTGTCGTAGCCCGCGTCGTCGAGGGCCTGTTTCGTCGGCCCGACGGTCCGTTCTAAAAGGTCGCTCGTCAACGACTCGAACTTCGCTCGGGTGATGGACGTTTCGAGGTGGATCGGGCCGTCATCGGTCGCAGTGATAAACGGTAGGTTGATATCTGCCTCCTTCCGCGACGAGAGTTCGACCTTTGCCTCCTCGGCGGCCTCGGTCAACCGCTGGAGTGCTTGGCGGTCCTCGCGGAGGTCGATACCGTGGTCGTTCTCGAACTCGTCGGCGAGGTGGTCGATGATCGCCTGGTCCCAGTCGTCGCCACCGAGGTCGTTGTCCCCGTTCGTGGCGACGACCTCGTAAACACCGCCACCCAGATCGAGAACGGAGACGTCGAAGGTGCCGCCGCCCAGATCGAAAACGAGAACGGTCTGGTCCGACTCGTCGTCGAGACCGTACGCCATCGACGCCGCAGTCGGTTCGTTGACGATGCGTTCGACCTCGAAGCCGGCGATCTCACCGGCGTCCTTTGTCGCCTGTCGCTGTCGGTCGTTGAAATACGCCGGAACCGTGATGACTGCCTTCTCGACATCGTCGCCGAGATACTCCTCGGCGTCCCGCTTGATCTTCTGGAGGATCATCGCCGAGATCTGTTCGGGCGTGTACTCCTCGTCGTCGATCTCGACGGTGTGATCCTCCGCTCCCATGTGACGCTTGATCGACTGGATCGTCCGCTCGGGGTTCTGTACGGCCTGATTCTTGGCCGGCTTCCCGACGAGACGCTCGTCGTCGTCGGTGAACGCGACGATCGAGGGCGTCGTCCGGTCCCCTTCGCCGTTCACGATGATCTCCGGGTCGCTTCCCTCCATCACCGCGAACGCGCTGTTCGTGGTCCCGAGGTCGATTCCGAGGATTTTGTTGCTCGCCATCTTACCCGTAACTACCGGCCTAAATCGGTTAAAGGTTACTAGACGGAACGAGGCGCCGAGATTCGGCATCTCCTTTCCGTCCCCTGATTTCCGGTCGGGATCCCGCCCCACGACCGGAGGGTTTTATGTAGAACTGCAATTCTTCCGGTCAGTCCCCGTCGCTCACGGTGACCTGTGCCTCCTGAATCACCGTCCCCGCCATCTCGTAGCCCGGGCGGTACACCTCAACGACGGTTCCCTCGGGCCGGTCGCTCTCGGTTCGCATCATGACCTGGTGGTAGACCGGATCGACCTCGTCGCCGGGAGCGGGATCGATAACGGTCACGCCCTCCTCGTCGAGAACGCGGTCGAACGCGTCGAGTGTCGACTCGACGCCATCACGGATGTCGACGTCCTCGTCCTGATCGAGTGCGCGGACGAGGTCGTTTCGTACCGGAGCCAACCGAGCGATCAGGTCCTCGGTCGCTCGTTCTTTGATTTCCGCTTGACGCTTCTTTGCGCGCTTCTTGTAGTTCTGGAAGTCCGCCTGCGTGCGTTTCAACCGGGCTTCGAGGTCGTCGGCGCGGGCCGCCTCCTCCTCGGCCTGCGCCTCGAGGTCCGCAACCCGCGCCTCAAGCTCCGCAACAGCCGCACCGAGGTCGGCGTCGTGCCCCTCGACACGGTCGGCGAGGGTCTCCTCCTCGCCCGTCGACTCGCCCTCCGTGTCGGCCTCGGTGCCCATCTGCTCGTCGGCCACGTCCTCTTGCATAGTAGGAGCAAACACCTCGGGTCGTTTAAGACTTGCAGAACGTCGCCACCGAGCGGGCGGGCCTGCCACCCCGTCTCCTCGGGGTCCCGCGTTCGCTCGGCACGCCGAGTGAGGTGTCCTCCCGTGACGGCTCGTGTGTGCGGTTCGGTAATCGACGTCCCAACATCGTCGCGTGGACAGGGTCCCGGCTCGGTCGGGGAGCAGTCCGTTTGAACTGATCCGCGGGAAAACGGGCCCGTATGTACGACGCGGTACTCGTTCCGACCGACGGGAGCGACGGGGTCGACCGGACGCTCAACCACGCCATCGCGATGGCACGGAACCACGACGCGGCGGTCCACGCGCTGTACGTGATCGACCGTCGGTTCGAACTCGCGGCCGAGGAGGACCGCGAGGATCTGATCGAGCGCCTGAGCGAACGGGGCGACCGCGCCGTCGAGGCCGCCGCCGCCCGGTGTGAGGCGGTCGGTATCGACGCCGTGACCGACGTTCGGGAGGGGGTTCCTTCCAAAACGATTCTCGGCTACGCCGACGACGCCGGGGTGGACGTCATCGCGATGGGCACCCACGGCCGGACCGGCCGGGACCGCCTCGCCCACCTCGGCAGCGTCACCGAACGCGTCGTCGAGAACACGGCCGTTCCGGTGCTCGTCGTCAACATCGGCGACGACTAGCCGTTGCGCTCCTGTGCGTCGACGACGGCCACGCCCGCGAGGTTGACGATGTCTTTCACCTCGTCGCCCCGTTGGAGAACGTGGACGGGTTTGTCCATGCCGACGAGCATCGGGCCGATGGCGTCGGCACCGCCGAGTCGCTGGAGGAGTTTGTACCCGATGTTGCCCGCCTCCAAGTTGGGAAAGATCAACACGTTGGCCGGCTCCTCCAGTTCCGAAAACTCGTAGGTGCCGTCGAGAATGTCCTCAACGACGGCCGTGTCGGCCTGCATTTCGCCGTCGACGGGGAAGTCGACGGCGGGGTTGTCTCGGAGCATGTCGGCGGCCTGCCGTGGCTTGCGGGTTCCCTCGTTGTCGACGCTCCCGAAGTTCGAGTAGGAGAGAAACGCCGCCCGGGGCTCGACGTTGAACCGTCGGGCCAACTCGCCGGTGTGTCTGCCGATCTCCGCCAGTTCGGCCGCACCCGGATCCTGGTTCACCGTCGCGTCGGCGACGAAAATCACGCGATTCCGGAAGGTGAGCATGTACACACCGGCCGCGTAGTCGGCGTCCGAGGCCGTTCCGATCACCTGTAAGGGCGGGCGGAGCGCGGACGGATAGTGGTGCATCAGTCCCGTCAGCATCGCGTCGGCGTCGCCCATCTCGACCATCACGCTGCCGAGGTAGTTGCCGTTACGGACAAGCTCGCGTGCTTCCCGGCGCGTGATGCCCTTTCGCTTTCGGAGTTCGTACAGTCGGTCGGCGTATGCGTCCAGTCCGTCCGCCTCGGGGTCGACGATCTCCGGATCGAAATCGAGACCGAGGGAGTCCCTCGTCCGTCTGATCCCGTCGCGGTCACCGATCAGGACCGGGGCGGCGATCCCTTGGTCGGTGATCTGGTAGGCCGCCCGGATCATCTTCTCGTCGTCACCCTCCGCGAGAACGACCCGCCGCGGATCCGTTTTTGCCTTGTTGAGAACGACCCGCATCATCTCGCGGGATTTGCCGAGACGGGCTTCGAGGTCCTCCACGTAGGTGTCAAGATCGAGCGACCGGCGCGCCGCGCCGCTCTCCATGGCCGCCTCCGCGACGGCCGGCGCCACCTCGAACATCACCCGCGGGTCGACCGGCTTGGGGAGGATGTACTCGGGACCGTACTGGAGGGGTTGATCACCGTAGGCTTTCACCACGGCGTCCGGCACGTCCTGCCGTGCAAGGTCGGCGAGGGCGCGGGCAGCGGCGACTTTCATCGCCTCGTTGATCTCGGTCGCCCGAACGTCGAGCGCACCGCGGAAAAGAAAGGGGAACCCGAGGACGTTGTTCACCTGATTCGGGAAATCCGAGCGGCCGGTCCCGACAATAACCGTGTCGTCGCGGGCTTCCTTGGCGTCGTAGTAACCGATCTCTGGTTCGGGGTTGGCCATCGCAAAGATGATCGGGTTCTGGGCCATCGACCGCACCATCTCCGGGCTCACGATACCACCGACCGAAAGCCCGGCAAAGACGTCCGCGCCCGCCATGGCGTCGGCGAGGTCGCCGGCGGGGCGGTCTGTCGCAAAGCGCGCCTTGTACTCGTTGACGTCGTCGTTTTCGACGCGGTCTGCCGTGATGATTCCCGTCGAGTCACACATCGTGACGTTCTCGCGGCGAACGCCGAGCGAGACGAGAAACTCGGCGGTCGCGATGGCGCCCGCGCCCGCACCGGAGATGGTCACCGAGAGCGACTCGAGATCCTTGTCGGCGATGTCCGCGGCGTTGACCAGGCCGGATCCGATGATGATCGCCGTGCCGTGTTGATCGTCGTGGAACACCGGGATCGACATCTCATCGCGGAGGCGGCTCTCGATTTCGAAGCAGTCGGGGGCCTTGATGTCCTCCAGATTGATGCCACCGAAGGTGGGTTCCATCGCCTTTGTCGCGGTGACGACGTCCGCCGGATCGTCGAAGTCGAGTTCGATGTCGAAAACGTCGATGTCGGCGAACCGTTTGAACAGAACGCCTTTCCCCTCCATGACCGGCTTCGACGCCTGTGCGCCGATGTCGCCCAACCCGAGGACCGCGGACCCGTTGGAAATGACGCCGACCAGATTCCCCTTGGAGGTGTAGTCGTAGGCGAGATCAGTATCCTCGTGGATATCGGAACACGGCGCGGCGACGCCGGGGGAGTAAGCCAGACTCAGATCCCGTTGTGTGTTCGTCGGCTTGGTCGTCGAAATCTCGATTTTTCCAGGGGGTTCCTGCCGGTGGTATTCCCTGGCGTCGTCGTCAAGTCCCATGGCGGCAACCACAGGTGAGGTAGGTAAAAAGCTATCCGTGATACGTCGGCGGCGGCGTCATCCACCCACAGTGCGTGTCGACGGCCGCGGGGAGGCCGGTTCGGACAGGTCTAAGTACGCCCGGTTCTGAGCGCGCACATGAGCCTTCGCGACCGGGTTACGTTCCCCCGATTCGCCGCGTTCACGACGGGACTGACGCTCAGCCTCGTCATGCTCGGTGTCTACACCGCGGCGACGGGGTCGGGGCTGGCCTGTTCGGCGCAGTGGCCGCTGTGTGACAACGGTCTGCTGCCCCAGACCATCCCGAGTTTCATCGAGTGGTTCCACCGCCTCGTCGCCATGGTGACGGGGGGGTTCATCCTCGGTACCGCGCTCTGGTCGTGGCGCCGTGACGGCACCGAGGGTCGACTCACCGCGACGCTGGCCGTGGTGTTGCTCCCCCTCCAGATCAGCATCGGGGCCGTGACCGTCACGTTGAACGGCCTCCTGCCGTCGGGCTACTCGGCCCCGACCCAGGGCGCACACCTCACCGTCGCGCTCACCATCTTCTCGTTGCTCGTGTGGACGACGCTGTCCGTCCGAAGCGAGACCGGTTCGCCCCTCGGCCGGGTGCGCCGGGCGCTCGCCGTCGCGTTCGGCGCGGTGATCGTGAGCGCGTTCGCCAGCCGTGTCTTCGCACCGATCCCGTACGGACCGGCCGCACAGGCGGCCTTCTACGGCGCGGGGCTCGTCGCCGTCGCGGCCCTGCTCGCGGCGACGCGATGGCTCGCCGCCTCGTCGGTCCCACACCTTCGCTTGGTCACCGCTACGGCGCTTGCGACCTTGTTCATCGGAATGCTTCTCGGCCGTGACCTCGTCTTCTACACCCAGACCGTCCGCCTCGTCAACGCGGGAACCTTTCTGCTCTCGGGGACCGTAATCGCCGTTGGGGCCGTTCTCGCCCGCCGGGCCCGAACCGACGACGACCCGGCCGGTTCGGTCGCCGGCTAAAACTCGGTGACGACCTCGACGCCTGTCGTCTCGTAATC
Source organism: Haloplanus sp. (assembly GCF_028275055.1). GTDB lineage: Archaea > Halobacteriota > Halobacteria > Halobacteriales > Haloferacaceae > Haloplanus. The sequence goes on along the minus strand of NZ_JAQCNJ010000060.1, from coordinate 4,728 downwards.
GGTCATCGCCACCAGCCGGTCCGGCACGTCGTCGAGGCACACCTCCCGGCTGACCAGTCGACCGGGATCGATCGACCCCGACTCCAACAGCCCGAGCAACTCGTCGTACCGCGTCGGCGGCATCCCACGCACCCCCTTGAACTCCGCCTCCATCATCGCCAACCGCTCGACGGGAACCGACACCTCGCCACGCTCATCGTCGGTCGTCAGCCCGACCTGGAGGTGTGTCCCGCGACGGCGCAACGAGAACACCGAGTTCCGACAGGTCTCCGCGACGCCCAGTGCGTCGACCGAGACGTGTGCGCCGCCGTCGCTCACCGCCCGAACCTCGCCGGTGACCTCGCGCCCCGACCGGCCGTCGGCGCTCACGACGGCGTCGGCGCCGAGGGTAGCCGCCAGATCCAGCGCCTCGTCGCGGATATCGACGGCGACGACCCGCGCCCCGAGAGCGTCCGCGACGTGGACCGCGGAGAGTCCGACCCCGCCACAGCCGTGGACGGCGACCCAGTCGCCACCCCCGACATCGCCGCGAGCGGTGAGGGCGTGAAAGGCGGTCATAAACCGACAGCCAAGCGCCGCCATGTCGCGTGCGGCGACACCGTCGGGCAGGTGCATGGCGTTGTAATCGGCGTGAGGAACGTGGACCGTCTCGGCGAACGCGCCGTGTGCCTCGGGCTGGAACCCGAGCGCGAGACCGTTCTCACAGACGTTGCCGTGGCCACACAGACACTGCGGGCAGGTCCCGTCACCGAGGTTGAACGGAACGGCGACGCGGTCGCCCTCGGTGACGGTCCGGACCCGGTCGCCGACCGCGACGGCCCGACCGGCCGGTTCGTGGCCGAGGATCTGGCCGCTCGGCACCCGGTCGCCAACCCACTCGCCGTGGCCCTGCCACGCGTGCCAGTCGCTTCGACAGATCCCGCAGGCCTCGACGGCGACGACGACACCGTGGGGAGCGGGGGCCGGCCGCTCGACGTTTTCGATCTCCAACGGTTCGCCGTGAGTCCGGAGTACTGCGGCACGCATGCCCGGTCGGACGGCGCGGCAAAGCAAATAGCTACATGAAATCCGAGAGCCCGGCCTGGTTGTTGTCCTCGTCGGCCTCCGTGTCGGGGTCGGCATCGTTCTCACTCCCGTCCCCGTCTGCATTCTCACTCTCGCCGTCGGCCGCCACTGCGTCGCCGCGTTTCTCGTCGAGCGTCGACCGACCGCCGAACGCTCCCGACTCCTCGACCATCGCCGACTCGCGTAACTCCTCTGCGTCGGCGACGATGGACTCGACCTTGTTCGTCGTCTCGCCGCTTCCGGTGACGAAGGAGACGGCCGCCTCGTCGAGGTCGTAGTAGGCGGCCATCGCCACCGTCACCTCGCGGGGGTTGCAGTGGTGAGTCATCGCCGCGAGAAAGGGCAACACCTCGCGTCTCGCGGTGGCGATGCTGAACCCGCCACGCTCGGCAATCGCCCGTACCACCTCGTCGGCCGTCGCGTCCGACGACGGCCAGAACTGTGGGCGTGCAAATCGGGTCCACCCCCCTTTCGACCCGTCGCGGGCGGCCGCCACCCCGCCGGCGAGGGCGTCGGTCGCGTATCGCCAGTAGCCGTACTCCTGGGTCGCACGGACCCGCCCAAGCCACCGATCTGCGTTCGCGAGGTGGTCGTAGGCGCGGGCGAGTTCCGCCCCGTCGTACACCTTCGGCGCGTTCTCGGCGACCCACTTCGTCAGGTCGTCCGGCGTCTCGTCGACGCGGTAGGCCGACTGCACGGCCTCCTCGGCTGACTCCTCTTTCAACACCGCATCCAAAAAGGGGAAGACGTCGAGACTCCGGTCGCGGTCGCTCGTCACCACGTCGTCGACGGTCAACCGGTGGGTCGCCTCGGCGGCCGCCTGTAGGTCGTTGACCGCCGACCGCAGATCGCCGTCGTTCACCTCGGCGATGCGGTCCAGTGCGTCGGCCTCGAAGTCGATTTCTTCCCGCCGGCAGATATCCCGGAGCACCGGGACGATCGACCGCGCGGAGACGTCGCGGAACTCGATCTCCTGACACGCGTTTCGTAGCCCCCGGCTCATCTCGTAGTAGTCGTTGGCGATCAACACGATCGGCTGATCGGCGTCTTTCACCACGCGCGTGACCGCGCTCGCGCCGCCGCGGTCGTAGTTGCCATGGATGTTGTCGGCTTCATCAAGGATCACCAACTGCCGACCGCCGGTGTCGTCTGCCCCTGTCGATCCGGCGAGGGTCGCGTTCTTCGACGCCCGGCCGGCGAACCGTTCGATGACATCCGCAGTGCGCTGGTCGGAGGCGTTGAGTTCGACCGTTTCCCACCCCATATCGGCCGCCAGCGCGTGGGCCGCGGAGGTCTTGCCCACGCCCGGGCTTCCGTGGATGACGGCCGCCTCGCGGTGGTCGTCCCACGTCTGTCCCCACTCGGCCAGTGCGTCGCGTGCCTTGTCGTTTCCACGGACGGCCGACAGCGTCGACGGTCGGTACGTTTCCGTCCAGTCGGTCATTACCCGATGAAGGTGTGTATCGCGTTTAGTGGTTGCGGAGCGGGTGCCTCCGGACCGAGCGGCCGTTCCCGCCCGCGGTTCCGCCGGAGTCGACTCAGACCCTGAACAATAATCTTATCTCGCGGGCGTCCTAACGATGCGGTGACCGCGGCCCATCTCCCCCCACCAAACTGGCACCCCAGTTCGAACACGAGTCGATCGCTGTTCGGGGCCGCGGTTGCTTCTCACGGGCCGGGTAGCGGCGACGCCGCGTCGAATCGACAGTCAGTTATTTCGGCCACGCGGATGACGTCCACATGGACCGTCGCACGTTTCTCGGCGCCGCCGGAATAGCAGCCGTCGCGGGCTGTTCGAACGGTGACTCGTCCGGTTCCGGTGCAACCGGGACGCCACCCTCGACCCGGACAAAGACCGGGACCGGATCGGCCGACTTCGAGTTCGAGGGCGTCCGAGCGCCGGATTCGGTGGCATTGAACGACCCGCTTGCCTTCGCCATCAGGGTCCGAAACGTCGGCTCCGGACGCGGGACGTTCACCTCCGGGTTGAGCACGAGGGTCGACGACGGCGAGTGGCGCGCGGTGGAAGGAGAGGTCAGCATGACCCTCGATCCGGGTGAACCGGGCGTGTGGGAGAGTCCCGAACTCACGCCCCGTTATCTGGGGACGCTCGCCTTCCGTCTCGATGCGGTCGAGGAAGCGTGGCGCATCGAGGTGGCCCCGAAACGGCTGTCGTTCGGCGAGAGTTACACGACGCCGGCCGCCATTTCGGCCGCCGTGTGAGTGTGGCGTGCGATGAGGACCGTCCCCTCATGTTCGTCCGGTGATAGCGCGCTAAAATCCGAATAGTCCTTTGTGACGACGACGAGGTCGTGCTCCCGAGCGTAGGGGAGGACGTCCGTGTAATCAGCCACACCAGGGTTGAGGACGTCGACGACAAGCTCCGCGTGATAGCCGCGCCGGGTGAGCTCCTCGGCAACGGACCGGCCGACGTTTTCGTCGAGGAGAAACACCCACTCCGAGGCGCCCATTTACGGCGGGGTGATGCCGTCCGGGCGGGCTGTCGAGATCTCGCGCTGAAGCGCGGCTGTCTCTCGCTCGCGACGCTCGCGGATCGCCTCAAGCTCCTCGGTGTGGGTGTGGTAGTACGCGAGCGCTTGGTACACCGCCGCGATGTCGAGGTCGTAGTCCTTAGCAACCGCCTGGGGTGTGTCGCCGACCTTCTCGACGCGGTCGCGAAGCTGGAGAACCGAGATGCGACGCCCCTCGACGTGTGGCTCGTCGAGGAGCTCCTCCGCGACGCCGGAGGTTTGCGTTGCCATTCTACACCCACATAGGCGTCCCGAGGAGTATAATCTTCGGGGTCTACCCGGCAACAGGGGTAGTCGGCAAATTCGAAAATTGGTCGGGCTTCAGCGCCGCCGCTCGTCACCGGGGCGCGGACGTCGGGGTTCGACGCCGTTACCCTGGGAGTTTCCCGCCGTCTCCCGCCGTCGGAGCGGGGGGTGCGCCCCGCGGTCTCATCAGCGCCGGCTCTCCAGACAGCGACGAGCCCAATTCACCCCCGCGAACCCGGACATTCCATGTATAGTATTGGTTAGACACGGACCGCCCGGGTGAGCCGGCCGGCGCGACGCTGTCGTCGCGCTGAGGGAGCTCAACCTCGCCGGCGCCGGGGTCGTCGGCGCGCTCGTACACGTTTGCTCGCCCCGCGCCGCTGTCGCCTCGGCGGAGGTATCCCGCCTCGACGAGCTCGGCGAGGACACGGCGAACTTGTCGATCGCCGACATCGACGACATCGCGAACGTCCGCCGCAGTGAATTCCCCGCCCAGCCGGCGGTATTGTCTCGCGATCGCCGTCGCCGTCTCGCTCCAGGTTTCGACGACTTGCGCGTCGCCGACGACCGGGAGGTCCTCCCGGAGCGCGGCCGTCCTCGCGACGACCGTCGCCCCGCTGTCACCCCGGGCGAACCGGAGGATCGCCTGCATGGTTTGGTCGGCCGTCATGTGCTGGAGGTAGGCGTTCGCGAGGTCGCTGTCGTAATCGAGCCCGTTGCCCCGACCCCGACCGCGGTCGGTGTCGACCTCCTTGCCGGCGAGCGCGGCGAACCGCTCGATCGCGTCGTCGCCGTAATGCTGGGTTCCGAGGATCGCCGCGAGGCGGTGGTCGCCCAGCTCATTCGACCCTTTCACGTTCCCGTAGTGGTCCCACGTTCCGACGAC
>NZ_JAQCNJ010000045.1 GCF_028275055.1 Haloplanus sp. | reverse complement strand
ACGAGACGCTCTCGCTCGAGGAGGAGACGACACTCGCGCCCGCACCCGACCTCTGATCGGTGGCGGCGGCCGAGGATGTCGGTATCCGCGCTCTCTCCCCGTCGACACCGACCGACCGGTCACCGGCGCGGCGTCGAACCGACCGTCCGAAGCGTCGTATGCGGATATTCGTCCGGTGGTTCGCCGAGACGGAACACGAATGCGGAACTGTTATACGTACAGTTGACATTCGTCCATTTGCAATGGCAAACGGTAAGGTCGACTTCTTCAACGACACTGGCGGCTACGGTTTCATCGAGACTGAGGATGCTGACGACGACGTGTTCTTCCACATGGAAGACGTTGGCGGTGAGGATCTGACCGAAGGGACCGAGATCGAATTTGACATCGAACAGGCCCCCAAGGGCCCGCGTGCGGCGAACGTCGTTCGCCTGTAATATCGGACCGTCGCCCTGCGGCGGCCGGTACGACGACGGTTTTTTGTGAACTCGTCCGGGAAGCGGCGGCTCCGGACGGTCGGTTCGGCCGAACGAGGATCCTGAGGTCGGGGCCGTGTATGCGGGTCGGCAACTCACGGGACCGAACGCCAACCACGGCGGCCGTTGGATCGGGAAAATCAGCGCGGTACGGCGGGTTCGGTCAGTCGGGAGCGCGAGGGGGAACCCGCACGGGCCGCCGTCGTGTTGGCGGCGGTTCCGCTCCCGTCGGTCCGCTGGACGACGTATCGCTGGCCGACCATCGGGTCGAGCAGGGAGTCGACAGGGGCACGACCATCGCGGAGAACGGGCACGTCGTCGGTCCGTGGCGGCGGCTGGTAGGTGTCGATCTCACGGCGGAGGCTGATCCCGATGTCCCGTTCGGTGTTTCGTTCCTGCAGATCGGCCGTCGAGAGGCGGTCGTCGTCTTTGGTGGCGACGACCTCGACGTTCTGGATGGCGCCGGTCCCGGCGGTCGGGAACGTGTACACCTGTGAGTACACCTGATTCATCGTCTTGTATTCGGCGCGGTAGAACTTCGAGGCGGGACCGCTGGGCGCCGATATCAGGTTGGCGAAAAGAACGCCGTCGTCGTCGAGTCGGTCGTTGGCGAGTCGCATGAACTCGACGGTGGTCAACTGAAAGGGGACCTTGTCTTTCTTGTACGCGTCGAGGATTATCAGGTCGTACGTCCGGTTTGTCTCGCGGAGGAACTGCCTCCCGCCGGTGTTGTGGACCCGCAGGCTGTCCGACTCCTCGAGTTCGAAGTACCGTTTCGCCGTGTCGATCACCTCGGGGTCGATTTCGGCCACGTCGACGGTCACGTCGTACTCGTCGGCGAAGTGTTTCGGTCCGGTGAACCCGCCGCCGCCGACGAACAGCACCCGATCCACGTCCTCGGTCATGAGCAACGGCAGGTGGAAATAGCGCGTGTAGCCAAAGACGTGGCGGTCGGGGTCGGAGGTGTCCATCGCGCTGTGTGGCTGGCCGTCGAGATACAACGTCCGTTCGTCGCCCAGCTGCGTGACCTGGAGTTCCTGGTACGGCGTCTGGGTTTGGTAGAGCACCGGACCGCCGGTCGAGACACCGACCGACCCGCCCACGCCCGCGCCGACGATCAGGAGCGCGACGGCGACCCCGGTGAGCGTCGGTCGACGGCTCTCGGTCCGGCGGGCGAGCCACAGGCCCGTCACGACGAGTAGGAGACCAAAGCCAACGCCGATGGTCTCGACGCCGAGTGCCGGGATCAGAAAGAAGGTCGTCCCGAACGCGCCGACGATGCTACCGACGGTGCCCAGTGCGTAGACACGCCCCGAGGCGGCGCCGACACCTTCCGTGTTCGAGAGTTCGGCGGCGTAGGGGCTGACGAACCCGAGAAGGTAGGTTGGCGGGCCAAAGAGAAGCGTCACCGCGGGCAGCGAAGCAAAGCGGCCGGGCAGGGGAAGCGCCGAGGCGGCCGACAACAACAGGTCGGACGCAAACACGACGAGCGCGACGTAGGCGGCGGTTCCGAGCAACAGCCACGCGAGTCGGCCGTCGCTCGCCCGGCGTTCGGCCCACTGTCCGCCACGGTGGTAGCCGAGCGAGAGCGCCGCGAGAAAGACGGCGATGATGCTCCCCCAGGTGTAGATACTGCTCCCAAACTGCGGGGCGATTATCCGTCCGGCTAGAATTTCGAGTCCCATGCTGGCGACACCGGAGACGAACACCGCAACCTCCGGGCCCGGCGGCCGGCGGGCGCGGTCTGGGAGGGACGACATTCGGTGGAGCATGGTGGAGGCGTGTCTTAAGCCTTGGCTCGACGGGAGTGTTACGCCGGCGGCGGGTGTAGGGTGTGTCACGTCGATCGGTCGGCCGGAAGACCGGACAGGTGTGTGGCGGCTGGGGTGTTCGGCACCGTCCGGTCGTGGCAGTCAGCAGTCAGCAGTCAGCAGTCAGTCGTCCGATGTGTCGCCACCGTCGGTCGTTCGACGGCGTGTCCACCAGACGGCCGTCGCGTGGCCGCGTCCGTGGCCGTGCAGATGTACGGTACCGTCGGCGCATACGCTATGCGGGAGAATTTCGTCGGTGTCGACACCGTGACCGACGCCTTCTACTACATCATCGTCACCGGGACGACCGTCGGCCACGGCGGCGCGACACCGACGACACAGGTCACAGAACTGTTTAGCCCGTCGGTGATCGTTCTCGGGACGGGCATGTTCACCGTCGCGACGGGGTCGCTGCTCGTTCCTGTTCTCGAATCGCGGATCTCCAACGCGTTCGGAATCATAACCGCCTCGGAACTCACACTCATTGAGGACCACGTTCTTGTCCTCGGCCACGGCGACCCGACGGAACCGCTCATGTGCGAACTCGCGACGGCAACGGAGGTGAACGTGTTGACGGCCGACCCCACCGACGAGACGGCGCTTCGCGATGCCCGGATCGACTCGGCGCGGGGTGTCGTCGTCGCGACGGATGACGACGCCCGGGACGCGTTGGCGGTCATCGACAGCCGCCTCCTCGGTCGGTGCTGGGTGAGCGGTCGGGGTCGCTCGGCGGAGTCGGTGGCGGCGAGGATGACGGCGCGGTGATCCCCGACGCCGGCCTGCCCCAAGTTATTTCGCCCCGACATGAGAACTGCGTTCAACGAGATGTACGACAGTATTTTGCTCCCGTTCGACGGGAGCGAGGAGGCACGAGAGGGTGTCGACCACGGACTCGACCTCGCGTTTGGGTGTGGGTCGACGGTCCACGGGTTGTACGTCATCGACCTCCCGGGTGCGCCCCGGACGGTGTACATCCGGGACGACGAGGAAGAGATGCGACGAGAGTACCACGAGTACGGAGAGAAGGTGACCGGAGAGCTCTGTGATCGCGCGACCGAGATGGGACTCGACTGCGAGTCGATCATCAAAACCGGGTCGCCGGCCAAAGAGATAACCGACTACGCCGAGTCGGAAGGGATCGACGCCATCGTTCTGGGAAGCGCGTACCGGGGGAAGTTCCGGGCGTTGCTGGGAAGCACCGCCGAGAGGGTCGTCCGTACCTCGGAGGTGCCGGTGATAACGGTGCGACAGACGATGGACGGGTGACGGTTAGGCGTCCACGTTCGAGTCCCGTAGCCACCGCTCGCGGAGGTAGATGAGGAGACTGGCGCTCAGGAAACACAGCCCCGCGACGGTCAGTCGGTCCGCCGCCATCGTCACCAACGCGACGGCAAAGAGAACGGCGACAAGCGCCGCAAGCGCCGTCGGAACGAACTCACCCACGGCGGCCACAACGGCCCGCGGGCGCAAGGATCTGTCGCCGGTCAGTAGAAATGCTTGAACTCCCAGTGGTACTGGCAGTTCCCACACGTCGCCCACTCCGGAACGTCGAAGGTGTGTGGATGCCGTTGCCCGTGTTGCATCGGGGCGCGACAGACCGGACAGGTCATGGTGAGAAGCTCCAGATCGGTGAACCGATCCGGCTGGAACGTGGCCGCACACTCCGGGCAGTCGATCGGATCGTTCGCGTCGGCTTGGAGGATTTCGGCCCCACACTCCGGACACCGAACGGTTGCAGGGGGTCGGTGTCCCCAACCGGTGTCGCCCTCAATGGTTGTGGTGTGGGTTTCGACACTCGACAGTCGGAAGGCGTTCGGGTCGTCGTCGGTTCTGAGCGGCGCCACCAGCCGTGCGCCGACCCACACGACGAGGTCGACACCCTGGGCGAGCACCCGGCGGACCGTCGTCAACAGGCCGCCGGTGTCGTCGGTCACACGTGTGTTACGAGCGCGTGATCATAAATGACTTGTCGAGAACGTTTCGGCGGCCGGCCGGCAGAAACAGCCGGCGAAGCGGGTGACGACACACCCATAGCCGGGCCGTATCGTGGCTGTCAGTCGCCGCTCGGGGCGTCGTCGCCTTCCCTGACGTCGGTGACCATCTCGTCGCCACTGGTCACGACATCGACGTTCTCGCGGTCGCTCAACTCCTCGATGGTTTCGGCGAACTCCTCGGATTCGAGAATCTCGTACTCGTTGCTGAGGCCGAGATAGACGGTATAACACATCAGACAAAGGATGACAGCGAAGGGGAGACCGGTGGTGATCGCGGCCGTCTGCAGGGCGGTCAGGCCGCCGCCGATCAGCAGAACCGACGCGACGCCACCCTCCGTGACCGCCCAGAAGATGCGCTGGGTTTTCGGCACGTCGTGCTTGCCGCCCGAGGTCAGATGGTCGATGACCAGCGACCCGGAGTCGGACGACGTGACAAAGAAGGTGATCACCAGAAGCGTCGCCAGCAACCCGGACAGAACACCGATGGGGTACTGATTCAGTGTGACGAACATACCGAGCGTCTCGAACGACCCGTACCCAAGTTCGGCGTACTGCGTCTGGACCGGACCGCCGCCGATGGCGAGGTTCAGCGCGGCCCCGCCGAAGGTCGACAGCCAGATCGTCGAGAAGATGGCGGGGAGAAAGAGCACGCCGAGAACGAACTGCCGGATCGTCCGCCCCTTCGAGATCCGGGCGATGAACATCCCGACGAACGGCGACCACGCGATCCACCAGCCCCAGTAGAAGACGGTCCACCCGGTCGGGGTGCCGTTGGCCGCGGGGGTGAGCGTCCCGGTGAAAAAGCCAAGACCGAGGATGTTCTGGAGGTACGTCCCGAGTCCCTCGACCCACGTGCTCAGGATGAACACCGTCGGGCCGACGATCAGAAGAAAGCCAAGCAGGGCGAACATCAGATAGAGGTTCACCGTGCTCAGGCGCTTGACACCGCCGTCGAGACCTGCCGCGACCGAGACGGTGGCGATGGCCGTGATGCCGGCGATGAGCAGCACCTGAACGGTCGTCCCGGTCGGAATGTTCGCTACCCCGAGCATCTCGCTCCCGAAGACGTAGGAGAGCCCGCTGTTGACCTGTGCGACGCCGAGGCCGAGCGACGTCGAGAGACCGAACAGCGTCGCGAACACGGTCACGAGGTCGATAACGTGGCCGGGCCACCCGTAGATGCGGTCACCGAGCAGCGGCCAGAAGATCGAACGGAACGTGAGCGGGAGACCACGGTTGAACGAAAAAAAGGCGAGACCGAGGCCGACGAGCCCGTAGACGGCCCACGGATGAAGGCCCCAATGGAAAAACGTCTGAGCCATCGCGCCGGCCGCGGCCGCGCCCGTCCCGGCCTCGGCACCGAAGTACGACGGCGGGCTGTTGAGGTAGAACATCGGTTCGGTGACACTGAAGAACATGAGGCCGATTCCCATACCGGCGCTGAACAGCATCGCCATCCACGAGAAGTCGCTGAACTCCTTTTCGGCCTCGACGCCACCGATTTTGATGTTGCCGTACTTACTGAACGCGAAAAAGAGGAGAACGACGATAAAGACGTTCACCACCAGCAGGTAGAACCAGCCGAAGTTGGTACCGATGAAGTTGAACAGCGCCGTGTACGCATCCGAGGCCTGATCGCCAAGCAGGATCGTCATGGCGATAAAGAGTCCGATCAGAACCAGTGCGACCGGAAAGACCACCGGGTGGATGTCGAACCCCAGCGCTTGGATGTTCGTGTCGCCGGGTTCACGGTCCGAGTCGGGGTGAAACAGTTCGACCTGAAGCCCGTCGGACATCTCGCCGGTCGTGTCGTCCGATTCAGCCATATCGCTCCTCCATCCGGCAGATGCCGGTCGTCGGTTGTGAGTTACTCATGTGTTGTGTGTCGGTGTACTCGGGTCGTCGGTTGTGAGTTACTCATGTGTTGTGTGTCGGTGTACTCGCCGTGACCGTGCGTGCGATCATCGGCCGGCCGGGTGTCCGTGCGGGACCGCCGACGACTGTGGTGGTCATAGGTATCCCCACCCATGATGCAAATCTACATTGGCTTCTACTCGTTCTATCGGATAAAGATTCGTGTTTGTTCGAGCGTGTGCCCGACGAAGGGAACGCGCCGGGCTACCGGAGCAGTTTCTCTCTGCCGGGGTCGAACAACGGTTCGTCGCGCACAGTGGCGTCGTACGTTTCGCCCTCACACAGGAGTTCGACGGCGGTTCCGGCATCGGCGTATTCGGTGGGCAGGTACGTGTAGGCGATGGATTCACCCACGCTGTAGCCGTAGTCGCCAGCTTGGACGTAGCCGAGAGTTTCGTTGTCCTTGCGGACCGGTCGCCCGGCGAGGACACGGTCGGCCGCGTTGTCGAGTGTCACGGGCGTGATCCGGCCGTCGACGCCCGCCTCACGGGTCCGTTCGAGGGCGTCGCGTCCGATAAAGTCGGTGTCCGTATCGACCGCGAAAGAAAGGGCCGCGGCGACGGGGTTGGTGTCGGTGTCGATGTCGGTCCCCCAAAGCCGGTACCCCTTTTCCAAGCGCATGGATTCGAGTGCGCCGCCCCCCATCGGCCGTACGTCGAGATCTTGGCCCGCCTCCCACAGCGTTTCCCACAGGCGTGCGCCGTACTCGACGGGTGTCCACAGTTCCCAGCCCAGTTCGCCGACGTACGACACCCGGAGCGCGATGGCGGGCACGTCGCCGACGTAGAGGCGCTTGGCGCTGAAGTACGGGAACGACTCGGCGGAGACGTCGGCCTCCGTCACCCGCTGGAGCAGGAGCCGTGATTTCGGTCCCCACAGGCCGACGGTCGACTTCGCGCCCTCCTCGACGGTGACAGAGACGGTATCGGGAGCGTGGGACCGCAGCCACGAGCCATGGATGCCCGGCGAGTTGCCGCCGCCGGTCGTCACCATGAACTCGTTGTCATCAAGGCGGACGACGGTCACGTCGGCGAGGATATTTCCCCCCTGGTTCAACAGGAGGGAGTAGCGGACCCGTCCCACGTTCATATCGACATCGTTGCTACACACCCGTTGGAGAAAGCCGGCGGCATCGCTCCCCTCGACGCTGATCGAGGTAAAGGACGTCATATCGAACATGGAGACGTGTTCGCGTGTGTGGAGGTGTTCGGCTCCCTCGATGGGCGAGCGATTGATCGCCGCCCAGCCGTCCTGGTCGGGGATGCGGTCGGCGTACCGCTCCACGAGGTCGGCGTTTGAGTCGTACCACTTCGGCGACTCCCAGCCGCCCGACTGGACGAACTCGGCGCCCAGGTCGCGTTGGTGGCTGTGGAAGGGGCTCCGTCGCAGGCCGCGGTGGTCGTCGGGCTGCCAGCCGGGGTCGACGATGCTGTACACCTGCCGGTACTGCGTCGCGCCGCGGTCGACGAAGTACGGCTTACTGCCGGCGTGCGGTTCGAACCGTTCGACGTGGATACCGCCGGTGGGGACAGGGCCGGACGGGAGGCGTGGGACGCCGGTTTCCATCCACTCCGCGAGGAGTTTCCCGTAGCCGCCGGAGTGGGTCCACCAGATGGCGAGAGCGGTCCAGAGACCGTCGACAGCCGCCGTCTCGCCGATCAACGGCATCCCGTCGGGGGTGAACACGAAGATCCCGTTTTCGGTCGTCTCGAACTCGAGGGTCTCGGTGACCGGGAGCAGTTCCTCGAAGGCCCGCTTCGCCGAGGTGTCGCGGTCGGGGTGGGTCGCTCGCTCCCAGTGGCGGTCGGTGAAATCGCGAACCGACGCCTGCCGCCGCTCGGTGTTCGACCCCATCGCGTCGGGGTCGACCGAGAGCGTCTCGTGGTTGTACGAGCCAAGACCCAAGGCGTCGCCGTGAGTGCGGAAGTACAGCGAGTGGTCCTGATCACGGCCTACGGGACGGGACGGGGCCCTCCCCATGGCGTCGGCGATGTCCCGGTCGCCCGGAACGTCCATCCCGTCGGTGTCCACGCGGGTCCCCGAGTCGACGCCGGCCAACTCCGACAGCGGTTCGGTGACGGTGTACTGGTGTTCGACGGGCGCGATGGGGAGGTCAAGGCCGGCCATCTTCCCGGTCCGGTAGCCCCAGTTGTTCGTCGCGATCACACACCGGTCACAGTCGATCCGGCCGCGGTCGGTCTCGACGGCGGTCACCGTCCCGCCCGTCACATCGAGGTCCGTCACCGAGGTGTGGCCGTGGAAGTCGGCCGCCGACTCCTCGATATACCACTGGAGGGCGGCGACGCCGTCGACACGACCGTCCGTCGGGGAGTAGTAGCCACCGAGGATGGCGTCCTCGTCGACGAGCGGCAGATGGTCGGTGACCTCCGCGGGCGTCAACAGTTGGGGATCGGGGAGGCCGTAGGCCGTCGCGTGTTCGACCCGCCGCTGGAGAAAGTCCATCCGTTCCTTGGACCGGGCGACTTCGATCCCGCCCACCTCGTCGTACACCCCGGCGTCGTCAAGGAGCCGGCTCGTGTAGTGGGCCGTCTTCGTCATCAGCTTCGACGGCGACGTCTGGAACATGATCCCCGGTGCGTGGGTGGAGGAGCCGCCGGTGACGGGGAGTGGCCCCTGATCGACGACAACGACGTTCTCGGCACCGAGCTCCGAGAGGTGGTACGCGACGCTACAACCGACCGCACCGGCACCGATGACGACGGTCCGGGCCGACGAGGGAAGTTCTCCGCTCATCTAAATCAGCGGCTCCTCGCGGACGGTCGCAGCGTACTTTCGCCCCTCGTAGAGGATCTCCACGTCGGTTCCCGGCTCCGCGTACGACGGCGGGAGGTAGGTGTACGCGACGCAGGCACCGACGGAGTAGCCGTACTCCGCTGAGTGGACATAGCCGAGCGCCTCGCCGGTGTCGGGGTTGAGCACCGGACGGTCTGCGAGGATCGCCGCCTCGGGATCATCGAGGGTCAGGACCGCTACCTCGTGGCGGATGTTGTCGCCGTTTGCCGCCGAGGCGACGGGCCCTTTCCCGATGAACTCGGTCTCGAGATCGACCGCGAAGCCGAGGCCGGCCTCGTAGGGATTGTGTTCCGTGTGGAGATCCTCGCCCCACAGCCGGAACCCCTTCTCGATGCGCAGGGAATCGAGCGCACCGTTGCCGTACGGTCGGATATCGTACGCCTCGCCGGCGTCCATGATGTGCTCCCAGAGCGTCTCGCCGTACTCGGAGGGGGTGTACAGTTCCCACCCGAGTTCGCCCGCGTAGGAGACCCGCAACGCCGTGACGGGGACGTTCTTCACGTAGAACTGCTGGCTCGTAAAGAAGGGGAAGGCGTCGTCCGAGAGGTCGGCGTCGGCGACCGTCGAGAGAACGTTCCGTGCATCCGGTCCGGTACAGACCATCGCCGCTAGGCTGGAGGTAACGTCGTTGACCACCACATCGTCGGGCGATTGTTCACGGACCCACGCGACGTGGTTGTTTCCCACCTCGCGGCCCGTCGTGAGCAGGAGGTACCGGTCGTCGTCCGTTCGCGTCACCGTGATATCGGCGCGGACGCCGCCCGCCTCGTTGCACATCAGGGTGTAGCGGATCTGTCCCACGTCGAGGTCCATGTCGTTTGTACAAAGCCGCTGGACGAACGCGCCGGCCTCGGAGCCGACGGCCTCCATCTTGTTGAACGCGGTCATGTCGTGGAGACCGACGTGTTCGCGGACGTGGATGTGTTCGGCCCCTTCTATCGGCGACCAGTAGTTCGCCTCCCACCCCTCGCGGTCGGGAATGCGGTCGCCGTAGCGGTCGACGAGGTCGGCGTTCGACTCGAACCACTGTGGCTCCTCCCATCCGGCGGAGGCCCACAGTTCCGCGTCGCGTCGCTCATGTGCGTGGTACATCGGCGTGCGCCGGATGTCCCGTTGTTCGTTCTCCCACACCCACTTGGGATGCATGATGTTGTAGACGATTCGGTACTCCTCGCCGCCGATGTCGCGGGTGAAGTCCCACGACCCTTCGTGGGCGTCGAACCGGTTCACGTCGCAGTGTGCGAGGTCGATCGGTCCGTCGGGGAGGCGGGGGATGCCCGTCTCCATCCACTCCGCGAGCGCCTTGCCCGCGCCGCCCGCGTGGGTGATCCAGATCGCCGAGGCGACCCACAATCCGTCGTGACCTTGGACCGGCCCCATGATCGGCAGGCCGTTGGGCGACTCGGCGAACATCCCGTTGTATTTGAACTCCAGTTCGGTGTCTTTTGTCGCGGGGATGAGTTCGTCGCTGGCGGTGCGGGGCGCCTTGTTCGGCCGATCCGGGTGCGTCGCCTCGTTCATGAACCGCTCGGTGAAGTCATGGACCGAGGCCTGGTTTCCGTCGGGGTCGTTCCCGCCGAGGTCGTCCGGGTCCGGCACGACGGGGTCGTGGTTGTACGACCCGATGCCGTAGGAGTCGCCATGGGTCCGGTAGTACATCGCGTTGTCCTGGTCGCGCAGGATCGGACGGTCGGGGTTCGCGAGCAGACGTCGTGCCTTCTCGCCGGAGACGTTCTCGTAGCCGTCGTACAACGGGTGGTCGGTGACGTCCCCATCGTTGTCGGCGAGTTCGTCGAGGGATTCGGTCATCGTATACTGGTGTTCGACGGGTGCCACCGGCAGGTGGACGTCCAGTTTCTCGCCCAGTTGCCGGGCCCAGATGTTCGTCGCGACCACCACCTCGTCACACGAGACTGAGCCACGCTCCGTGACGACCGCCTGTACGTCACCGTTATCGTCGAGTTCGATGTCCTCGGTCCGCGTATGCGGGACGAAGCTCGCGCCGCCGTCCATCGCCGCCCGAGCAAGCGCGTCGCAGGCGACGACCCCTGAGGCCTGCCCGTCCGTCGGGGAGTAGTAGCCACCGAGGATGGCGTCCTCGTCGACAAGCGGCAGGTGGTCGGTCACCTCCGCGGGCGAGAGCAACTGCGGGTTCTCTATGCCCCATGCGGTCGCGTGTTCGACCCGCCGCTGCAGAAAATCCATCCGTTCTTCTGTCCGGGCCACCTCGATGCCTCCGACCTCCTTGTACGCCTGCTGGCCGTCCCGGCCTTCGAGTGCGGAGTACAGTTGTCGGCTGTAGTCCGCGAACTTCGAGAGTACCTTCGGTTCGGCCGTCTGGAACATAATGCCCGGCGCGTGCGTCGACGACCCACCCGTCGTCGGCATCGGTCCCTGATCGACGACGACGACGTCTTCCCGTCCCAGTTCGGTCAGTTGGTACGCGACGTTGCAGCCGACGATTCCGGCACCGACGACGACGGTGCCGGCGTCGCTCGGAACCGTGCTTGCGCTACTCATACCGAAACACACCGGCCACGGCGTCTTATATCCACACCTCAGCGACGACACCCATTTATATACTGGTGGGATGAGCGGCCGATGAGGGATCATCGGTGTGGCTCCCGGCCGGGTTCGCTGGGACCCGATCCGGCGGGGGTATTTATACGTCCGAGATAGCTGAGGTCTACGCTTATGCGGACGGAGCGTCGTGTGTACATACGATGACAGACGACACCCATCCGAACCACCCGGAGATCGACCAGTCCGACCGGACACTCCCGCGGAACCTGCGCCAGACGGGGGACCCGGGCATCGAAATGCTCGTGTCCACGCGCGTTCGCAAATCACCGTTTTTCGACAAGTCGTTCAACGAGGAGGGGGCGTGGCGATGCACCGTCTACAACCGAATCTACCACCCGCGCGGGTTGGTCGAACCGGAGGATGGCGGAGCGATGGCCGAGTACGAGGCGCTCACCGAGAGCGTGACGCTGTGGGACGTGGCGGTCGAGCGCCAGATCCGCGTAAAAGGCCCGGACGCAGAGGCGCTCACGAACCACGTCATCACGCGGGACGCGACCGGGATCGAACCCATGCACGGAAAGTACGTCATCCTGTGTAACGAGGACGGCGGCATCCTGAACGACCCGATCCTTCTTCGGGTCGACGACGACGAGTTCTGGTTTTCCATCTCGGATTCGACGCTCATGCAGTGGCTCCAGGGCGTCAACGTGGGTATGGACTTCGACGTCGAGATCGACGAGATCGACGTCGCACCGATGCAGATCCAAGGGCCGCTCTCGGAGGACGTGATGGTCGAGGTCGTGGGCGAGGAAGTGAGCGACATCCCGTATTATGGCCTGATGGAGGCCGAGATCAACGGCTGCCCGGTGTTGGTGAGCCAGACCGGCTTCTCCGGCGAGAAGGGGTTCGAGATCTACGTCGAGGACGCGACCGAAAACGCGGAGCAGGTCTGGGACCCGGTTATGGAGACGGTCAAAGACCACGGCGGCCGACAGATCGCGCCGGGGCACCACCGCCGGATCGCGGCCGGGATCCTCTCGTGGGGCCAAGATATGGACCACGAGACCTCGCCGTTCCAGGTGAACCTTGGGTACCAGGTGCCCGACGACAAGGAGGCCGACTACATCGGCAAGAAGGAACTCGAACGCCAGCAGGAGCTGATCGAGAACGGGGAGTACCCATTCAACCTCAAACTGGTCGGGCTGAAGATCGCCGGGGAGCCGATCCGGGACTACGCGCCGGACTTCTGGATCGTCTCGGACCCGGACACCGGCGAGGAGTGTGGCTACATGACCTCGCCGTGGTGGAACCCGGACCTCGAGACAAACATCGGTCTCGGCTTCGTGCCGGCGGAGAAACTGCAAGCCGAGACGGACGCGGACCTGAACGACGAGGTCTACGAGGAGGATCTGGATCTGGAGTTTGCGGTCCATCTCCCCGACGAGTACGCGGAGGAGTCGAACGAACCGGCCTTCGCGACGGTCGCAGAGGTGCCGTTCAAGGAGTCGGTAAACCCGAGCGCCCGCGAACAGGCGAAACTGAACGCGCGACCGGACGCGGGAGAGTGACTCCCCGACAGTCATAACGGTCGCGCGACCTAACCACCAACAATTCCGGATCACCGATATGTCTCTCACTACACCGAAACCAGCCGATGGCGCATCGACTCTACTCAGCGACCCCCGGTACGAACTGATGCCCTTCGACAGCTTCGACGGGCAGATGGAACGGCTCCCCGAGGGAGCCGAAATCGCCATCACGGCCTCCCCACAGCTCGGCCTCGATGCGACCGTCGAGTGGTCGGAGCGGGCCGCCGATCGCGGGTACACGCCGGTCCCACACGTCGCCGCGCGGTACGTCCGGGACAACGACCATCTCGACGAGGTCGCCGGCCGACTCGTCGACGCGGGAGTCACCGACATCTTCGTTCCGGGCGGCGACCGCGAGGATCCCATCGGTGAGTTCGAGTCGGCCCACGACCTGCTCGTTGCGCTCGACGACCTCGGCTACGCGTTCGACGAGGTGGGCATCACCGGCTATCCCGAGGGCCACGCCTTTCTCGACGACCGGGAACTCGCCGACGCGATGGAAAAAAAAGCACCATACGCGACCTACATCACGACACAGCTCTGTTACGATCCAGCGGCGATCCGTGAGTGGATCAAGCGGCTCCGCGACCGCGGGATCGACCTCCCCGTCGAGGTTGGGGTTCCGGGCGTCATGAAGTATCAAAAGTTACTGAACATCTCACAAAAGGTGGGTGTTGGTGACTCGGTTCGATTCCTGCGGAAAACGAGCGGGATCCTCGGGTTCGTTCGACAACTGGTCGGGTCGCGTGGGAAGTACACACCCGACGACCTCGTCGACGGACTGGCTCCCTACGCGGATGACCCCGAGTACGCGATCCGGGGGCTCCACGTCTACACGTTCAACCAGGCGGCCGACACCGAGTCGTGGCGTCGGTCCCGTCTGGACGGATAGCCGGCTTCAAGCCTCGAAGCCGACCGAACTGCCGGCGTTTGTCGACAGCCGGATGTTTTCGTCGTCTTCAGTCCGTATAACCGAACGGATGATAACGACAGATTAACCCCCACACGTGAGACAGGTCAGAGATTTTGAGCCCCGATTACCGACGTGACCGTACATGACCCGGTGGAACAACGGCACTGATCGCGTACCCACCGTGAGCCCCGACATCACGGACGAGACAAACGCCCTCCCGGCGAGATACCTCACCGACCCGGACGTGAAGATGGAAAAGGAAAAGATCTTTTCGCGGTACTGGGTGTACGCGGGTCACGCGAACTGCGTTCCCGACCCCGGGGACTACTTCACCCGGGCCGTCGGGGACAAGCAGGTGATCGTCGCACGGGACGAGGATGGTGCGGTTCGCGCGTTCTACGACGTCTGTGCCCACCGCGGGTCGAGGATGGTCGACGACACGCCGGTGACCGATCCGGGCAACATGGGGCGGATCCGGTGTCCGTCCCACCTCTGGACGTGCAACCTCAACGGCGACCTGCAGAGCACGCCGCGGAGCTTCGAGGAGACAAACCTCAACCCGAACCTCGACGATTCGAGCGTCTCGGGGGTCGATCCCGACGAGAACGGACTGATGGAGGTCACCACCGACACCATCGGGCCGCTGACCTTTCTCAACTTCGCCGACGACCCGCCGTTGTCACTCGCCGAACGGGCCGGGACGCTGCAATCCAGGCTGGAGTCGCTCCCGTCCGCGGAGTACGAACACGCGCGACGGTACGTCTCGGAGGTCGAGTGCAACTCGAAGACGTTCGGGGGAAACTACTCCAAGTGTGACCACTTCGAGGCGGCCCACCGGGAGTGGATCACGGGGATTCAACTCGACGAGTCGGAACTGGAGGTCAACGACTACCACCGGGTACTCCACTACACCGACGAGGCGGACGTTGAGGACGAACTCCGAATCCACGACGAACACGAGGCACAGTTCCAGTACTTCTGGCACTCCACCCTCAACACGTACGGGACGGCCGACGGCTACGGCACGTACATCATCGACCCGATCGACGAGAGTCGGTTCCAGTTGATCGCCGACTACCACTTCGCGGACCCGGACCTCAGCGAGACCGACGCGGAGTTCATCCGCACCAGCCGGCGACTCCAGGAGGAGGAGTTCGAACTGGTCGAGCGTCAGTACGAAGCACTGCGGTCCGGTGCGCTCGCACAGGGCCAACTGGGCTCCAACGAACATATACTCCACCGGTTCCACCGGCTGGCACAGGAGGCATACAACGCATGACGACTCCCGAGAACGCGTCCGTCGCCGGGTGTCCGGACTGTGCCGAACAGGTCGTTACGAACGCTCCCAACGATGTCGTGGCGTTTTACCGATGCCACCACGCGGTCACGGGCCACGACGTGGCGTGGGAGCGGTCCCCCGACACCGCCGACGTTCCGGCGACGGCAGAACTCACGGACACCACCGACCGACTCGCCACCGACACGGGCGGCGCGCCCTTGTGCGCTGTCAGCGCCGCCATGAGCCGACGCGGTTGGACCGTGGGTGAGACGCTCTCGGCGGTCCACGACCATCGACTGGCCGGCGAACTCTGGGAGCCGCGGGACGATCACGTCGGCGTCGTTTGATCGAAAGCGGATCGTCACGAACCGCTGTCGGGTGGGAGTTCGGTCGCGATCATGAACGTGGAACACCGGGCGAGGGGGGCGAAATCGGTGAGGGCCCGGTGTATCGGGGGGCGCCACCGTCGACGCGGGTCTCACCCGTGACGGTCACGACTCCTCGATGAGTGTGCGCTCGACGAGCCGCGACGTGCCCCGTCGGATGCGGCCACCGACGGCAGTAGGCGAGATGTCGAGTTCCGAAGCCAG
This sequence comes from Haloplanus sp., assembly GCF_028275055.1. Lineage (GTDB taxonomy): Archaea > Halobacteriota > Halobacteria > Halobacteriales > Haloferacaceae > Haloplanus. The sequence continues at coordinate 28,857 of NZ_JAQCNJ010000045.1, read as the reverse complement.
TTCCTCAAGCGATGTGCCCCGCGGCTCCTCGAAGTAACCCGCCTCGTAGGCGGCGAGGAGCGCGTCACGCTGGGCGTCGGTCAGGCCAACGCCGTCGACGGAGACATCATCGAGGCTGTAGATATGGTCGATGTGGAACTCGATGCCCACCCGGTCGCAGTACTCCCAGAGGTCGCCGAGCGCCTCGCGGTCGGGGAGTTGCACCCGAACCGACCACCCCGTGTCGGTGCCCTCGGCTTCGAGCATGAGTCCACCCATCTCGGTGGTGATCGGTGAAATCAACTTCGTGTCCGGGGCGTGCCGGAGGCGGTAGATCCGCGTCGTGGCCGCCTCGGCGACGAGCAGTGAGGCCTCGACGGTGTGATCCCGTTCTAGCGCCGCTTCGAACGCGGGAAAGTCGTCGGTCTCGACGAGAAAAAAGAACATCCCCGTCTCGGGGTCGGTCGCGGTGTGGGAGACGACCTGTACGGACGCGTCGGTCGACCGGATCGACGGCGTCAACGCGAGGTCGGGGTGGTCGATCTCCAGCGCGGCGATAAGGCTCATCGAGCCCTCCGTTGGGGACGGCACGCGGTCGAAAGACCGACCGAGCGTTCCACGACCGTGACGTCCTCGTCCATGTCCATGATGGGAGAACGGACCGCCCTTAACCGTTCTGGAGGTGCGGACGACGGCTTTTCCGCCTCCGGTGGCTCTTTTGGGGGTGCAACGACACGTCGGGGTATGGATCTCGGACTCGACGGCGACGCGGCACTGGTGTCGGCGTCAAGCAGTGGACTGGGGAAAGCATCGGCGACTGCGCTCGCGGCCGAGGGCGCGGACGTGGTCATCAACGGTCGCGACCCGGATCGGCTCAACGCCGCTCTCGCGGACATCCGCGAGGCAGCGACCGGCGAGGTGGTCGGCGTCCCGGGAGACATCACCGACCCCGACGACACGACGCGGCTTGTCGACCGGGCCGTCGAGGAGTTCGGCGGCCTCGACCACCTCGTGACAAGCGCCGGCGGCCCGCCGAGCGGTCCCTTTCTCGACACCGACGACGAGGACTGGTACGACGCCTTCGACCTGCTGGTGATGAGCGTCGTGCGGTTGGTCCGGGAGGCGACGCCACACCTGCGCGACGGCGGAGGGACGGTCACCACCGTCACCTCCGGAAGCGTCAAGGAGGCTATCGACTCGCTCGTGTTGTCGAACTCGGTCCGGATGAGCGTCGTCGGACTGGAGAAGACGCTCTCGGCGGAACTCGCCCCCGAGGTACGGGCCAACACGGTGTTGCCGGGGAGCCACGAGACCCCCCGGATCGAGGAACTCGTCGAACAAGGGGTCGACCGCGGCGACTACCCCGACTACGAGGCCGGAATCGCGGAGTGGAGCGCCGGCACCCCGATGGGACGGATCGGCCAACCCGAAGAGTTCGGCGACGTGGTCGCCTTTCTGTGTTCGGACCGGGCGAGTTACGTCAACGGGGCCGCCATCCCGGTCGATGGCGGCGCCCACGCCTCGAATCTCTGAACCGGGGACGGGAACTTTATGTTGCGGTGGTGGTTTCCCACCGGAGACGGCATGATATTAGGACTGTCGGGCGAACTGGTGTCGGTCGTGTTGTTTCTCGTCGGCGTCGCCATCGTCGTCGTGAGCGTCGAGGCGTTTATCGAAGCCGTCGCCGAGGGAGCGCTGGCACTCGGGGTGTCGGGCTTTTTTCTCACCGTCGTTCTCGCGGGAACCGACCTCGAAAACGTGGTGCTCGGTATCGTGGCGGCGGCCGACGACCTGCCGGACCTCGCACTCGGCACCGTCTTCGGGGAGGCGTTGTTTATTCTCGGGGCCGCCGTCGGCATCGCCGGCGTTCTCGTCCCCTTCGAGACAACGGTACCCCGAAACTATCTCGGGCTGATGACCCTCGCCCCGTTCCTTTTTTTCGGTCTCGCGCTCGATGGAACCCTTTCGCGTTTCGACGGGGTCGTTCTCACCGCGACGTTCGTTCCGTACCTCGTGATCGTCTACCTGCTGGAACGGTCGAGCGAGACACAGTATCTCTCGGCCGAGGACGTCGAAATCAGGGAACGGGAGCGAGAACGGGGGGAGCGAGAACGGGGGGAGCGAGGCGTCGAGGAGGAGGACGAGTGGTTCGAGTTCGACATGGATCTGGACGTGGATGATTTCGTGGAGGAACGGGTTCCGGAGCGGTACGAGGGGCCGGCCTTTGTCGGAATCGCCGTCGTCGCGGCCGTCGGTATGACGGTCGGCTCCGAACTCGCCGTCTCGGGCGCGGAGGATCTGCTGGCGTTGCTTGGCGTGACCGGACTCGCCTTCGGCGCGACGGTGATGAGTTTCATCGCGTCGCTGGAGGAACTGTTTCTGACCGTCGAACCCGTCCGGCGGGGGCGACCCGAGATCGGCGTCGGCAACGTCGTCGGGAGTATGCTCTTTTTCGTCAGCGCGAACGTCGGGCTGATCGCGATGGTCCGCCCCCTCGACACGACGGGGACGGTGCTGACCGTCCACTGGCCGTTCTTTTTCCTGGCGCTCGGTGTCGTGACCGTCGCCTTTCTCCGTGGAAAGGTCGGTCGGCCGACGGGGGTCGTTCTCCTCGGCGCGTACGTCGCGTACTGGGGTGGAAACTTTTTGTTGTGAAAGGGTCGACCCGCCGAACTGCGGCGGCGGTTACTCCCCGATCGGCACGCCGCTGAACATGACGAGCGCGATGACCCAGTAGGCGACGTAACAACCCCCGAGGAGGTAGCCGTGCCAGCGCTTCACCTCGCCCTCCCAGAAAAAGTAGGCTGCCAGCGTGGTGACGAGAATCATCGCCGGGAGGTGGAATGTCAGCACGGACGGCGAGATGCTCACCTCGCTGAGAAACATGATGACGCCGATGTTGCCCGTGACCGAGAACAGCACGCTTCCGATAACGTTACCCACGCCGATCTCGGGGAAGCCACGGCGGACCGGTTCGATGGTGAGCAGGAGGTCCTCACCGGTCAGCAACAGGGTGAGAAAGGTCGCGCCAAAGACCGTCCCTGAGATGCCAAAGCCCTCGATAACGACCTCGGAGCCACCTTCAAGCAGCATGGCGGCGAAGACGATGCCGACGAGTGCGACGATAGAAAGGACGACCCACACGATCCCGGAGTCGGCGAGATCGCCGAGGATGCGGTCCTCCGGGATGTCCTCCATCGACTCCGGTCTGGCCATACCGCCGTCCGGTTGCAGTTCCTTCCCGAGTTCCGTGTCACGGAACACCGGCACCTCCCGTTGGCGCTCCCGGACGACAAAGTAGCCGAAGGCGAGCACGAAGAAGGTGGTCAGAATGATTCCGTGGATGAACGTGAGCGTTCCGAGCAACACGAACGGAACGAGAATCAACGGCGCGAGCGCGAAGATGACAACGTAGTCGGTCGGGAGATCGACCGGGAACGGCTTGACGATGGCGGCCACGGCGAGCGTGATGCCGATGATCGCCAGTCCGGTCCCGAGCGCCGTCCCGAGGGCCGCCTCCTCCAGTCCACCGCCCGAGAGCACGAGTGCGAGAATCGTGTCGTCGAACTCGAAGCCGGTGAACACGATGGCGAGTGCAAACAACGACAGCTTCATGTTGATCGACGCGCGGGCGAGGTAGCTGATGAGTTTCTCCGTCGAGACGGTCAGTAACGCGATGCCGCCGAGCAACACGAAGACGGCACCGATCGTCCCCTGTGCCTCGATGAATCCCTCGATCGCGCCCTCGATACCGCCTTCCTCCTCTTCGTCTTCTTCACCCGCTTCGCCTTCTTCACCCGCTTCGCCTTCTTCACCCGCTTCGCCTTCTTCACCCGCTTCGCCTTCTTCACCGCCACCCTCTTGAGCGCCGACGAGATCAACCGGACCGCTCACACCGAGGTCGTCCCCAACGGCGGACACCGCCGGAGAAGCGACGGCAAGCGACAGTAACAACACGATACCGACAACCATCAGCATTCGAACCATAGAACGGCGAAAGGAGTGGACTATTATGTAGGTTTGTACGCGGGTATCGGTGTACGTTGAATTATTATACACGCAGACGGGTTCGACGTGCCGGTCGTCAGTCTGAGGACGATTCGGCCCCGTCGACGTCGTCCGCGTGGAGCAGAAACATGGGATCGGGTTCGGGCGATGCCCGGAGTTCGATCCGTTTCGTCAGCCGGTAGTACTTCCGTCGGCTGGTCCGGTAGCTCTCGACGATACCCGCCTCCTCGAGCGTCGAGAGGTGGTGGACGGCCGTTTTACCGTCCATACCGACGCGGTCGGCGAGTTCGGAGACATACCGGGGTTCGGTCGCCAGTTCGCGGATGATCTGCAGTCGTGCCTTACTCCCGAGAACGTCGAACAAAGACATCGATTACGGGTCCGTTCGAGACGCACACTCTTATACTCCGTACCACATTACACACTCCATGGCCGACCTGCCGGACGCAAACAACGGCACCAGAACCGTTACCGACGGCTACTTCGAGCGAGAGGTGCGCCTCTCCAGAACGTCGACCGCGGCGTTTCTCCGCGACCTGGCCGACCAAATAGAGAACGAACCGCGACTCACCATCTCCACCGACGAGTGGGAGATCCCCTTCGAGTTCGACGAACCGATCGAGGTCGAGGTCGAGTTCGTCGGCGAGACCCACCGCCAACTGGAACTCGAACTCGAGTTCGAGTGGTCGCCGCCGGAGGACAAGATCGACATTAGTTAATAAACGTTTTACCGGAATTCTTATTCCGGTCGTGTCCCCACGTCTGCTCATGAGACGGACAGCGACGAGACGACGGTTCCTCGTGGCGGCCGGTGCGACCGGGGCGGCGGGGCTTGCCGGCTGTCTCGGGGGCGGCGGGACCGGTGCCGATGCCGGCGGCACCGACACCGACACCGACACCGAGGCCGGGACGGGAGAGCCGACCGGAACGACGACGGGAACGCCCATCCCGGGCGACTACTCGCTGCTCCTCAACTGGAAGCCGAGCGGTCTCCACGCCCCCTACTTCGCCGCGAAGGCAAACGGGTTCTACGACGAGGAGGGCTTGTCGCTGGCCGCGATCGAGACCGGTGAGGGGTCGACGTTTTCGGCAAAGCAGGCGGGACTGAGCAACGTCGAGTTTGCGATCAGTAGCAGCGATCAGGTGGTCAACATCAACAGCCGCGGCCTCTCGCCACAGTCCGTGGGCGTCGTGATGCAAAAGAGCCCGGCGGTGGTGTTCTCGACCCGAGAGACGTTCGGCGGCGAACTGACGAGCGTGGACCAACTCGCGGGCAAGACCGTCGGCACCGGACCGGGGATGGTCAGGGTGCTCACGACCCTGCTGTTGGAGGACGCGGGGATCCGCGGCGAGGTGGAGATGGTCGATACCGGCTACGACACAGTCCAGCAACTGCTCTCGGGGGAAATCGACGCCGCCGGCGGCGTCTTCGGCGACGCGATCAGCGCGGAAGCACAGGGGTACACGGTCGACAGCATCGCCGTCGGCGACACCGTCCCCTCCTACGGTCACGTGGTGGCGGCCGAGCGTGACTGGGCGGCCGGGAACGCCGAGGCGGTCCGGGCGTTTCTCCGGGCGACCGCTCGCGGGGCCGCGTGGGCGCAGTCGAACCCGGGCGATGCGACCGACGCGCTGATCGACGCCAACGGTGTTCTCGAGGAGTCGCGGGGCCAGCAACGACAGAAGTGGGAGACCATGGCCACGGAGTTCATGACCGGCGACGTGGTGGCCGAACACGGCTGGGGATGGAGCGAGAACGAACCGTGGCAGGTGGTCCACGACGCGCTCGCCGACACCGCCGCCCTCGACGGCGAGGTCGACCCGGCCTCGGTCTGGACCAACGAGTATCTGGACACGGGGTACGAATACATCGGGTCGTACACCGACACAGTCTGATGGCGACCTCCGATGAGCAGCTTCCGGGCGTCGAGACACCGGCGGTGAGCGGCGGCCGTCTCCGGCGGCTCCTGACGCGGGTCTGGCCGCCCGTTCTCGTTCTCGGCGTTATCCTCGCCTGCTGGCAGTGGTACGTGGCGGTGAGCGGCGTTCCGTCGGTGATCCTGCCATCGCCCGCCGACGTGGTGGCGGCGGGTATCGCGGGCCGGGCGACGTTGTTCTCGGCCGCGGCGACCACGGCGCTAACGGCCGGACTCGGACTCGGCGGCGGGGTCGTCGTCGGCCTCGGGCTCGCGTTCGCGATGGTCGGGTCACGGACCGCAAGCGCCGTGTTCCACCCCTATCTGGTCGCGCTCCGCATCGCGCCACTGATCGCCATCGCACCGCTTGTCTTTCTCTGGATCGGCGACGGCCTTCTCTCGCGGGCGCTTCTCGTGTCGACGATGACGGTGTTTCCCGTCGCCGTGGCGTCTGTCGACGGTCTCCGGGCGGTCCCCCGGGAGTACACCGATCTGGCCCGGTCGGTCGACGCACCGCCGATCCGAACCTTTCTCAGGATCCGGATCCCCGCGGCCGCACCGAGCGTGTTCGCTGGCGTGAAACTCGCGGCGGCGCTCGCCGTCGTCGGCACCGTCGTCGCGGAGTTTCTCACTCTCCAGTCCGGGATCGGTTACCAACTGTTCGACAGCGCGGAGTACCTCGATACGAGCACCACCTTCGCGGCGCTCGCGACGCTTGTCGGTCTCGGTCTCACCTTCTATCTCGTCCCCGCGGCGGTCGAGCGGCGGTTCGACTGGGGCTGACTACCGCCACGCGACGGCGCGATAACACAACGAGACACCGCCGTACAACAGAAGCCCCATCGGGAGGAGAACGGCGAGCGACGCCAGCATCACGTCCACCTGAACGTTCTCGGAGGCCACGAGGATGAGCGAGCCGAGGCCGTCGTTCGAGAGGATCCACTCGGCGACGACGGCGCCGACGACGGCGAGCGTGACCGACTGTTTCACGCCCGCGAACACGTCCGGGAGGGCGTGGGGGAGGCGGACCGAAAGAAAGGTCCGGATGGGGTCGGCGTCGACCGACCGGAGCAGATCGAGATGCGAGTCGGGCGCTCGGTTCAACCCCGCCGCGGTGCCGACAACGACGGGGAAAAAGACGATCAACGCGACAAACAGGACCGCCGTGCCGAAGCCGACGCCGAGATAGATGAGGAGGATGGGGGCGATTGCTATCTTCGGGAGAACGCGAGCGGCGACGAGGTACGGGTAGATCGCCCGCCTGAGCAGCGACACCTCGCTGATGACGAGGGCGAGAACGAAACCGGTCGCGATACCGGTGGCCCCGCCGATGGTGATCTTCCGCAGGGTCTCGACGGCGTTGGAGAGGTACAGCCCGGGGTTCTCGGCGAGGCGAGTCCCCACCGCGACGGGTGAGGGAAGAACGTACGGCGGGAGCGCGAGAACGGCGGTCAGTCCCCACCAGCAGGCAACGGCGGCAACGAGTCCCGACACGGGGAGAACGACATCGGGAAAGGGAACCCGGCTGGCGACGCTCATTCGTCACCGTGGAGCGCTTGACGCACCCGTGCCACCTGTGTTCCGAAGGCTTCGGAGCCAAACACCGATTCGTCCCGAGGACGGGGCAGGTCGATATCGAACTCGCCGACGATCCGGCCCACCCCGTCGTCGGTGGTCGCGCCGGCGGTCGGGGTCGTGCCCGACACGACGAGGCAACGGTCGGCGAGAAAGACCGCCTCGGGCACGCTGTGGGTGACGAACACCACGGTCTTGCGGTTCTCACGCCACAGACGCAGAATCTCGACGCCCATCTCGTCGCGGGTGATCTCGTCGAGTTCGCCGAACGGTTCGTCCATGAGCAACACGTCGGCACCGAGGTGGATGGCACGGGCGATGGCGACCCGTTGTTTCATCCCGCCGGAGAGCTCCGACGGGCGGGCGTCCTCGAAGCCGTCGAGTCCGGTCGTCGCCAGCAGGTCGCGTGCGCCCTCCGGATCGGGGTCTTTCCCCGCCATCTTCCGGAGAAACGTGATGTTCTCGAGCGCCGTCTTCCACGGTAGAAGGGTGTGATCCTGAAACACGAAGCCGAGGCGGGCGGCCGACTGTGCGGCCTCCGGGGTGTCGCCGTCGACACTGACACGCCCGGTCGTCGGCGATTCGAGACCGCCGATGGCCCGCAACAGCGTGGTTTTGCCACAACCGGACGGGCCGACGACCGTGACGAACTCGCCGTCGTCGATGTCGAGCGAGACGTCGTCGAGAGCGACCAGGTCGCCGTAGGTGACCGACAGGTTCTCGACGCTGATCATGGTCATGGTTCCAACACGCCCGCCTGACCGAGTGCGACCCGGAACCGTTGCCACGTTTCCTGGGAGTGCCATCCCCAGCCGTGTTTCTCGACGGCGTCGCCACCGGTGAAGCGGTCAAGCGCCTGCTCCAGTTTGTACTGCTCCGCGGCCGGCGAGTCGTCGGCGCGCCCGTCGAGTGCCTTGACGGCGGCCTCGGGGTCAACCGTCGCGTCGGTCCACCCGCCCATCGTTCCCTGCAGAAACCCTCGGAGCGCGGCCGGACGGTCACGGAGCGTTTCTCGGCGAACGACCAGCGCGGGGCCGGGAACCGGGAACTGGTCGGCCACCAGCACCGAGTCCACGTCGTGGCCCTCCGCTTCGAGTTCCAGCGGGTCGGTGAACACGCCGGTCGCCACGTCAGCGCCGCCGTTGAGCAGCGCCGTCCGTTCCTCGCCTTTCGCCGGGACGACGGTCACATCGTCGACAACGCCGGCCTGTGAGAGAAAGAGTCGACCGAGCGTGCCGGTTTCCGAGCCGTCGGGCATGATGACCCGACGGCCACGGACGTCCTCAATGCTACGGAGCGGCCCGTCGAAGGCCGACCGTGTGGTGTACAGCACGACCATCGCACGCTGGTAGTACAGCGCCAGCGGCACCAGCTCGTGACCGGCGGCGTGTCCCCGGAGGAGCGTGGCCGCGCCGGTGAGACCGATGTCCACGTCCCCGTCAGCCACGGCCGACAGGGCCGCACGGGAGCCCCGACAGCCGGTGAAGGTCACGTCGACCCCGTGGTCGGCGTACGTCGACGCAAACAAGGGTGCGTGGAGGCCGTTGGGGTTCCAGTTGAGCCCCACCTCGATCGGGTGGGTGTGTTCGGTCGACTCGGTGGGGTCGACGTCGACATCGATGTCGATGTTGTCGCCGAGCGTGGCGGCGACGGTTGCCGCCTGTTCGAGCAAGGCCTCTGCGTGGAGACGTCTGACCCGAGCGAGCGTTTGGTCGCAGTCGGCGCTGGCACGCCAGCCCTTGGGCGGCCGACCGGGGGCCTCGCTGTCGACGGTCGTCTCCTCGACGAGACCGAGGTCGGTGAGCGTCGACAACACGTCGGAAACCCGTCCCCGGCCCGAGTCGACGCCGACGCGGACGGCGAGACGGGAGGCGACCTCACCCGAGAAGCGGTCGGAGCCCTCGCGCCCGACCAGGTAGGCGAGTACGCGTGCTGCCTCGCGGTCGAATCCCATGGCGAACGCCTCGACGGTTCGTTCGTCCTCGTCGCCGAGAACCGGGAACTCTCTCACCTGCACGGCAACAGATTGTCGTCCGGAGTATATAAACTACGCGTGGCGGTGACCCGTCGGTGCCCTTTCGCGCACGCGGTCCGTGCGTGGAAGTCACTGACTTGAATGCATCAGCTTTAACCGATTCAGGTCAAAGATCATGTTGATGGTTTCAAAAGAGCCGAAAGAAGTCCTGTCCCGGCGGAAATTCGCAGCGGCACTCGGCGGCGTCGCGGTCACCGGCCTTGCGGGCTGTTCCGGTGGCGGCGGTGGTGGCGACGGCGGCGACGGCGGCGACGATCCGACGGAGACGGCAACCGACGAACCGACCGCAACGGAGACGGCGACCGAGGAGCCGACGGCGATGGAAACAAGCGAGGCGGACGCGTCGATCGCCGTGGGGCCGGGCGGCAGCCTCCAGTTCGAACCGGCAACGACCGCGGTCTCACAGGGAGACACCGTCGAGTTCGTTTTCGAATCCGGCGGTCACAACGTCGCGGGCCACCCCGACGCGGCGAGCGATGTGTCGATCCCGGACGGTGCGGAGCCGTTCGCAAGCTACGACATCTCCGGTGACGACATCAACCACGTTTCGCTCAACGAAGCCGGAACGACCTACCAACACACCTTCGAGACGACCGGTGAGTACACGTACGTCTGTGTTCCACACGCCGCGTCCGGGATGGTCGGAACGATAACCGTCAGGTAAAGGCGACGTTCGCAAGCGGCGTGTGAACGCCGTTTTCGGACCCAGCCGCGTTGTATCTTATACACTCATATTTAATCAACGTCTTAATTCGTGAAACATAGCGACAAGTTAAATATAGACAACCCCCTTGATACTGATGGAGTGGTATGGCATGTCGCAATATGTAAATGACGGAATGCCCGAGATCGATCAAGAGGATCGACGGCAGTTCCTCAAGGTCGTCGGGTTGACCGGCGCAGTGGCAGCAGGTAGTGAGTTCACCCTGAGCGATCTCAGGGGCGAAGTAGAAGGCGAAGCGGCGGGGGAACTCGCCGCGATGGGCGAGGCCATTCGTGAGGACCTTGCCGGCGAACTCAGCGCCGGTCTCCTCGGGAACGAACTCGCCGCCCTCGAGGGACAGATCGAGCGCCTGCCCGAACTTCGGGCGATGGGTGTCCCTGCCGAGGACAGCACAGAGTACCAGCAACTCGCCGAGCCCGGTTTGGCTATCCACGAGCATCTCATCGAGGTTGGCTTCTTCGAGAGCGCCGAGGAACACCTACCGGAGTTCACCCCCGAGCATATCGGGGCTACGGCGCGTGAGTTCATCAACACGGGCGTGCTCGCCGGCGCGCTCAGCGAACTCGGGTACAGCGAGGCGGAACTGACCTCGACGGTCGTCAACGTCGTCAACAACAAAGAACGGCTGGCCATGTGGGTTCCCACCACGGAGATCCCGGCCGGCGTCGAAGGGTTCGACCCAGGAAACATCGCCCCGCTCCAACAACGAGCGGCCGCCGGTGTGCTCCTGTGGACGGACTACCTCGACACGTACCTCTGGCAGAACGAGGTGCTTCTGACCGAGACGATTCTCGACAACAACTACGGCGACCTCAAGCAGATGTACGCCGGCCTGCACCTGTTGGCCAGCGCTGCCGAGGACCTCGCCGGCGCTCAGGAACTCTCCGACGCACAGCTCACCGCCGCCCTCTCTGCGGGTGCGGCGATGATGATCGTTGGACAGGAAGACCTGACGAACGACGTGATGCGCATCACGGACGAAATGCGCGCTCCATCTGCTCTGAGGTGATAACGTATGGCTAGTATTCACGAACGCGACGAAGCGGTAAAAGCGGCACAGAACATCGAGATGGTGGAGGTTGAGGACGGGTATACGCTGACGAACCTGCCCGACGAATCCATCACCCAGCAGTTCGACATCGATCAGATCCCCGAGCGTGACGTTACCCAGGAGGATCTGACCGCCTCCGCAAAGGAGGATCCGACGAACTGGCTGATGTACGGTGGCGGCTATCAGCAGCAGCGATACACGTCCGCCGACGTCATCACGCCGGACAACGTCGACGGTCTCGAACTGGAGTATCTGGTCCAGAGCGGTGTGTCCTCCAGCATGGAGGGTGTGCCGATCGTTGTGTCCGGCGATCCGCCGGTCATGTACCAGACGAACGGTCCGAACCACATGAAGGCGATCAACGCCCGGACCGGTGAGACCCTGTGGAGTTACACGTACGCGAACCCGCAGGGACTCCTTCTCTGTTGTGACGCGAACAACCGTGGTGCCGCCGTCCACGGTGACAAGGTGTACATGACCACCCTCGACTCCGGTATCGTGGCGCTCGACCGCTACACCGGCGAAGAGGAGTGGTACGCCTCGACCGGCGACCACGAGATCGGGTACTCCGCGACCTGGGCGCCCATCGTCTACGACGGGCAGGTCATCACCGGCTCCGCCGGTGGCGAGTACGGTGTCAGTGGCTTCGTCGCCGCGCTCGACCCCGAGAGCGGTGACGAGATGTGGAAGACGAACACCACGCCCGCAGAGGAGTGGGCCGGTGACTCGCAAGAACACGGCGCCGGCACCGTCTGGATGACGCCGACGCTCGATCCCGACAGCGGGAAGATCCACGCGCCGGTCGGTAACCCCGGTCCGGACTTCGACGGCACGGTCCGTCCCGGTCCGAACCGATTCACCATCGGCACGCTGACCCTCGACGCCAACGACGGCTCCATCAACTGGCACTACGGCGAGAGCCCCCACGACGTGTGGGACTACGACTCCTCGGCGACCAAGATCCGTGTCAACGACATGGAGATGGACGGCGAGACGCGCGACGTCGTTCTCAGCCCGGGCAAGACGGCCTGGGAGTACACCATGGACGCCGAGAACGGTCAGCTTCTCGAGCGGTCCGAGGAGACGACCCAGCACATCAACATGTGGAAGATGGTCCCGCACACGGACGAGGACCGTCGGGTCGCCTTCGTGCCGGGCGCACACGGTGGCAACGACTGGCAGCCGCCGTCGTACAGCCAGGAAACCGGCCTGATGTACATGAACCAGAACAACGCGCCACACGAAATCTTCTGGGAAGAGGCGCAGTACGAGGCCGGCCAGACCTACTGGGGCGGCGGGCTCAACGACTGGCCCGACGTCGACGCGCCGGAGGGCTGGAACGGCAACCTCAGCGCCATCGTCGCGGTCGATCCGTCCACCGGCGAGCGTGTCTGGCGTGACTGGATCTCCCAAGAGACGACGAGCAATTACCTCTGGGGCGGCTCCATCACGACCTCGACCGGCCTGATGTTCACCGGCACACAGAACGGGAACATCGTCGCCTACGACGGCGAGAACGGCGACCGCCTCTGGCAGTTCCAGCTCGGCGCGCCGATCTGTTCCTCGTTGTCCAGTTGGTACGACCCCGGCGAGGGCAAGCAGTACGTCGCGGTCCAGGTCGGTGGCTCCGGTTGGCTCCACGGCGGCCGTCGTGGCTCCACCGTCGCCGTCTTCGGCCTCAGCGAGTAGCGACCCCACCCGCCTTCCTCGTTTTTTCACCGCCGGCAGCGTCGCGGCCGTTACCATGAGTATAGGACTCACGGGTGTATCCCGTAATTTTATCTAACATGGGGTTCACCGTGAGGGTATGGCGACACGAAGAAAGTTCCTGATCGGTGCCGCCGCGGCGACGACCGGTCTGGCCGCAACGACCGGATCCGCGAGCGCCCAAGCACAGACGTTCGAACTCGAATTGACCGATCAAGGGTTCGTCGGTCAAGCGCCCTCCGGCATCGAAGGCACGACCAACCCGACCTTGGCGGTCGAGGCTGGCAGCCAGTACACCATCGATTACACGGTGAGTTACGTACCGGAACTCCAGGGGCTGCCGGGACGACACAACATGACGCTCCGGACAGAGGACGGAACCCTCACCCGGAGCAACTACGTCTTCGATGAAGGGAACTCCCAGAGTGTCAGTTTCGAGGCGACGAGCAACCTCACCACGTGGGGCTGTGAGGAACACTCCTACGTGTTCGAGGGCGAAATCGAGGCGTCGTTTGAAGACTACCCGGCCGAGGGGGGTCAGTTCGACGTCTCCGGCGGCGACATGGACAGCGGCGACGGTGGCGACGGCGGCGATATGGACAACGGCGACGCGACCGACACGCCAATGAGCGGTGGCGACGGCGGCGACGGCGGCGACGGCGGTGACGGCGGCGACGGCGGCGACGGCGGCGAGGAAACGTCCGGCAACGGACCCGGCTTCGGCATCGGTGCGGCTCTGACCGCGATCGGTGCGGGTGCGTACGGCGCGCTCCGTCGTGGCAGCAGCGACGAGTAGTCGACACGGCACACAGCTTTTTTCGAGGGCCGATCCGTATCAAGGAGCGATGCGTACCCAACTCAGCGGCATCGGGGATCGCCTGCGGCGGCCGGAGTACACCGGTGAGAATCGGTGTATGCCGTGTACGGTCGTGAACCTGTGTCTCGCCGTCGCCGCCGCGGCGGTCGTCTCGGTCGGTCTCGGCCCGGTCGGGGGCGTCGTCGTTCTCGTGGGCGCGGTCGGAGCCATCTACTTCCGTGGGTATCTCGTCCCGGGGACGCCGATGCTCACCGTGCGCTACTTTCCGCCGTGGCTTCTCGAACTGTTCGGCAAGGAGGTCGACCTCCGGAAGACGTTGGAACCGGTCGAGGGAACGGCCGTTCGGGCGACCCCGGAGGGCGGCCGACTCGTCGACTCGTTCGAGACCGCGTGGGACAACCGGATCGAGCGGATGCGTGAGGCGGGCGTCACGGAGGATGACGTGGCGCGACTCCTCGGCGTCCCCGAGACGTCAAGTGTCCCCGGCGACGTGGCGTACGTCGTCGACGGCGGTCTCAGACGGTGGCTCTCGGAATCGGCGTTGCTCGCCGACGCCGCGGCCGCGGCGGTGCTCGAAACGGATGGCGGCGCGGCGTGGGCGTCGCTTGACCCGGACTCGCGTGTGGCGACGCTTCGCGACCTCCGAAAATACCTGACCTACTGCCCGCGCTGTGACGGTGCACTCGACAACGAGGAAACCGAAACCGTCGAGACCTGTTGTACCGAGTCCGAACGCGTGTTGATGGCGACGTGTGCCGACTGCGGCGTCCGGTTGATCGAGGACTTGGACGACCGCTAGTCGTCAGTCGTCGGCCGGGGTGTCCGCGGTGTCGGCGTCGGACTCGACCGTGACCTCAATCTCCGCGGCGGCGGCCTTGTACTCCGGGATCTTCGCCCGTTCGTCGAGCACGTCGTTGGTGAGGCGGTTGCCCGCGGAGTCGGCAAAGTGGGGTGTCGTCCACACGGTGCCCTCCTTCGTGTCCGCCGTGACCCGCGCTTCGACCTCGATCTCGCCGCGCCGGGATTTGAGCGTTACGTAGTCGCCGTCCTCAATGCCGTAGCGCTCGGCGTCGTTCGGATGCACGTCGACGAAGTTCTCCGGTTCGACGCGGTTGAGCGTCTCGGAGCGTCGACTCATCGTTCCCGTGTTGTAGTGTTCGATGATGCGGCCCGTCGTGAGGATGAGCGGATACTCCTCGTCGGGAGTCTCCTTCGGCGGCTGGTGGCTGACACCCTCGATCTGGCCGAGGCCACTCTCGGTCGTAAAGCCGTCGGCGTAAAGGTAGTCATCACCCTGATCGCCGGGTTCATAACAGGGCCAGTGGATGCCCTCCTCGCCGAGACGGTCGTAGGTCATGCCGTGGAAGATGGGTGCGACCTGCCGGAGTTCCTCGAAGACCTCCTCGGGCCCGTCGAAGTCGAAAGAACCGTCGCCAAACAGTCGGTTGCCCACGTCACACAGGATTTCGAGGTCGTCTTTGGTGTTCGGGTGGACCTTGTCGACGCCGCGCATCCGTTGGGTCCGGCGGTCGGTGTTGACGACCGTCCCGTCGCGTTCGGCCCACGACGTCGCGGGGAGAATCACGTCGGCGTACTCGGCGGTCTCGGTCTTGTAGATGTCTTGGACCACCATGAAGTCGAGTTCGTCGAGGCGCTTCTCGACCTGATTGGTGTCGGGTTCGCTCATCACGGGGTTCTCCCCCATGATGTAGAGCCCGTGGACGGTGTCGCCGATCTCGTGGGACACCTCGACGTTCGTCAGGCCGGGTTCGGACGGAATCTCGAAGTCCCACACCGCCTCGACATCCGCTCGAACCTCGGGGTCGGAGACGTCACGATAGCCCGGAAGCACGTTCGGCATCGTACCGACGTCCGACGCTCCTTGGACGTTGTTCTGGCCGCGCAACGGGTTGACACCCGTCCCCGGTCGGCCGAGGTTGCCCGTGATCAAGGCGAGGTTGATCTCGTTTTGGACGTTGTCGACGCCACAGGTGTGCTGGCTCATCCCCATCCCGGTGAAGATGGCCGCGTTGTTCGCCATGGCGTACTTTTCTGCGGCGCGTTCGATATCTTCGAGTGGAACGCCACACTCCTCGGCCGCCGCTTCCGTGTCGAAGCCGTCGAGGGTGTCTTTCAGATCCTCGAACCCCTCCGTGCGCTCGGCGATAAACTCCTCGTCGATCCAGTCGTTCTCGAGAACCGTTTTGAGAACGACGTTGAGAAGAGGGATGTCGGTCCCAGGCTCGGGTTGGAGGTGCATATGGCGGTCGGTCTCGTCGATTTCGAACGACCGCGTCGTCTTGTTGGCGTGGGGGTCGATCTGGATGACGGTCGCCCCCTCCAGTACCGCCTGCCGGAAGTACTGGCTGTTGGCGATTGGGTGTTGTTCGCCGGGGTTGGCCCCTTGAATCCAGAACACGTCCGCCGCCTCCTCGAGATCGGCCATACTGTTTGTCATCGCACCCTCGCCGAGGCTGTTTTTGAGGGCGTACACCGTCGAGGAGTGGCACATCCGGGTGCAGGTGTCGACGCTGTTGGTGCCGTAGCGTCGGGCCAGTTTCTGGATGAGGTAGTTCTCCTCGTTCATCGCCTTCGAACACCCGTAGAACCCCATCCCCTGAGCGGAGTGGTTCTCGCGGATGCGCTCCATGTTCTCGACGATCACGTCGTAGGCTTCGTCCCAGGACGCCTCGCGGAGGTCACCGTCGTCGTCACGGATCAGCGGATCGGTCAGACGGTCCTCGTGGTTGACCGACTGCGTCGCCGCACCACCCTTGATACAGATGCTTCCGTCGTTGACCGGGGCGTCACCCCACGGCCGGAAGGTGACCTCGCCCTCGTCGTCCTGTGCGATTTTGATACCACAGCCTACACCGCAGTACGGGCAGATCGTTTTTACGGGGCCGTCCGATTCGGTGCTTGAGTCGGATGACATTATACGTGTATAGACCTAGTGGGAGAATATCAATGTTGTCATACGGTGTCGTGGCAAAACCGGACAGTCCGGACGTGAACCGCCCGTCGAGACGGAACTTTCTCCCGTTAGGACCCGGATGAAAGGGTATGACCGACGGGGACGAGACGGCCGACACGGCGGCGCTCACCCGGGCAGTCGTCGACGATTCGGCCGAGGCGTACGGGCGGGAGGAGCCGTTCGACATGGTCGAACGGGAACACATCGAGACGCTTCCCCCGGCTTTCGCCTCCGGCGAGTTCGGGCGGCGTGACGCCGAGTGGGTCGTCCAGTGGTACTACCGCCGTCGTCGTCGGATCGGCGCCATCACCGACGCCGAACGACGCGACGGCGAGGAGCGGTTTTTGAAAAACGACTACGACGCCGTCGTCGAGTCGATACAGGGGGCCGCGTCGGCGACCGACCTCGTCGAGCAGTGTGGTCGGCTGACCGATCTCGCCGGCGTCGATGTCGCCGTCGCGTCGGCGTTTCTGGCCTTTATACGGCCGGCTCGACACGTGGCTGTCGGGGCGCGAGAGTGGGACACACTCCACGCGGCCGGCGAACTGTCCGCTCCCTCTCCCGACCCGGTGACGACCGCGGCGTACGGGCGGTATCTCGACGCCGTCGGAGCGGTTGCGGACCGGGTGGACCGTGACCGCTGGACGGTGTACCGCGCGCTCTGGCAACAGGGTGACGACGGACCGAACTAACGGCCGATCCGCTCGGCGTAGTTCGCGATGACCGGGTCCGAGTCGTCGACGTACTCGTTGGTCCACGCCTCGGCAGGGTCGACCGGCGACTCTAGCAGGTCCGTCTCGGCGAGCATCTCGCCCAGATTCTCCCAGCGCTCGGCATCGAAGTGGCCCCAACCAGCCCCGCGGACGAATTCGGTGAACTGGAGGTCCTCGGCGGAGGCGAGAAACTTCATCCGCTCGACCGCGCGGTTGTGTTCCAACTGAGCGTTGCGGTCGATGAGTGTCTCGACCGCACGCTCGGGGTCGTTCGTCGCCGCCTCCCATCCGCGTGCGGTCGCACGCAGGAACGAGCGGATGGTCTCCGGGTTCGACTCGGCGAACTCGGGATTCGTGACGACCGTCATCCCGTAGACGTCAAGGTAGTTCCCGATGAGGAGTTCGTCGGCCAGCCGGTCGTACTCGCGTTCGAGTTCCTTGCCGTTGGTGACGACGCCGACGGCGGCGTCGACGTCACCGTCGAGCAGTTGATGTTCGACCCGGTGGTGGGTGTGTTTCTGGACATCGTGGACCTCCACCTCGTCGCGGATACCACGGTCCTCCAGCAACTGCAACGCGAGGATACGGGTCTTTGTTGCGGAGGGCGCGACCGTCCGTCCCCGAAGCTGTTCGGGGTCGGTGAACGGCTCGCCAAACACGTCTTGGAGGCTATAAATTGTCGCGGGCGTCTTCTGGCTGACCGCGGCGACGGCCAATGGATTGAGCCCCTGACTCCGAACCGAAAGCACGGCGCTTCCCCCGGCCAAGCCGAGGTCGCTCCGCCCTTTCGCCGTCTGTTCGGCGGCGAAAGGGGAGCCGTGGCCCTCGACGAACTCAACGTCGAGGCCCGCCTCGTCGTAGAAGCCCTCGCGACGCGCGAGAAAGTACGGTGCTTGGAAGCCGTTCGGTTCCCAGTTCAACTGGAAGGTAACTGTCTCTGTCTCCGTCATGGGTCGATTTCGAAGGTGCCGTCGGGAATCTCTTCAACACCGAGCGCGTCCGCGCCGGCGACCGATTTCAGGTGGTCGAACAACCGATACATCCCGTCGACGCTCTCCTCGTCCCAGTCGCGAACGACCATGTCTCGCCAGCCATCACGCACCGCACGCATCACGTCGGGGTCGTCGTAGGTCATCAACCGCTCGCTGATCTCCGCCCAGAGGTCGTCGTCCTCGGCGAGGCGGTCGACCGCGTCGCGGTAGGCGTCCGCGAACCCCCGCACCGTCCCGCGTTGTTCGTTGAGGTAGGACTCGCTGGTGAGAAACGCGGCGATGGGGAGTTTGTTGTCCGTCTCCGAGAGTCGTTGAACCAGCTCCGAAACGGGGAGAACGTTCTCGTAGGGACCGGTCTCGGTGATCTCCGGGATGATCTGCCAGAACTGGAAGCCGGCGTCGACCTCGCCGTCGCGGATCAGCCGCGTGAGTTCGACCTTCGAGCCGGCCTCGACGGGTGTCGCCGTCTCGTCGGGATCGAAGCCGTGGTACTCCCGGCAGGCCGCCCGTGTCAGAATCCAGTTTTTGTCGAGGCGGCGGGTCACCCCGATTCGCTTGCCCGACAGATCCTCCAGTCCCGAGATGTCGGTGTCCTCCGGCGCGACCAACCCCCCGACCGTCCGCCCGTACGGGTGAAAGGCGACGATATTCGCCCCGCCGGCACGTTCCCGGACGATGGAAATGTAGTCGATATCGATCAGATCGGCGTGCCCTTCCTGCAGTTGTGCCTCGACGGTCTCGATGCCGTCCTCCAGTGCGTCGGAGACGAGTTGGACATCGAGATGGAAGCCGTGGTCGTGGTCGTAGCCGAACCGCTTGATCGTGTAGAGCAGGTAGCGCGGGCTCCCGTTGTGTTCGAAGCGCGCCCGCATCTCCGGCAGGTCCCCCGGGTCGTCGTGGTACTCGTCGAGAGCGGCCTGCTGGGCGTCGATCTGGTCTCGGTTCATCTGGCCGCCCGGTCGGGAGCCGGTCGCTTGTGTGTCGATTCGGTGCCCGTACCCGCGGAATCACCGGGTGGGCCGTCGCCCCGGCGACGCGACGCGGTCGGCTCGTCGGTCTGCATACCCGCAGGGTGTGACTGTATCCTGATAAAATTTCCTCGGGAACGTTTATGCCTGTGTAGTCGATGGAGATTACGGGTCGGGGTCGAGAGTCCCATCGGGGATGGTCTCGACGCCGAGCGCGTCGGCGCCGGCGACGGCCCGCAGGTGATCGAACAACCGATACATCCCGTCAACCCGCTTCTCGTCCCAGTCGCGAACGACCATCTCGCGCCAGCCATCCCGGACGGCACGGGTCACCGTCGGGTCGTCCTCGGGCATGAGCACCTCGCCGATCCGCACCCAGAGGTCGTCGTCCTCGGCGAGGCGGTCGACCGCGTCCCGGGCGGCGTCCGCGAACCCCCGAACCGCGTCCGGGTGTTTCTCGATGTAGGACTCGCCGGTGAGAAACGTCGCGACGGGGAGTTTCCGGTCGGTGCCGGAGAGTCGCTGGACCAGATCCGAGACGGGAAACACCTCTCGGTAGGGACCGGTCCGGGTGAGTTCGGGGACGAGCGGCCAGAACTGGAAGCCGGCGTCGACCTCGCCGTCGCGGATCAGCCGCGTGAGGTCGTCGCGGGACTCGGCCGCAACGAGGGTCGCCGTCTCGTCGGGATCGAAGCCGTGGTACTCCCGACAGGCCGCCCGTGTCAGAATCCAGTTTTTGTCGAGGCGGCGGGTCACCCCGATGCGCTTGCCCGACAGATCCTCCAGTCCCGAGATGTCGGTGTCCTCCGGCGCGACCAACCCCCCGACCGTCCGCCCGTACGGGTGAAAGGCGACGATGGCCGCCCCTTCGGCGCGTTCCCGGGCGACCGAAATGAAGTCGGTGTCGACGAGATCCGTCTCCCCCTCGTGCAGTCGGGATCTGATCGTCTCCATGCCGCTTTCGAGTTCGTCGGAGACGAGTCGGACGTCCAGATGGACGCCGTGATCGTGGTCGTAGCCGAACCGCTTGATCGTGTAGAGCAGGTAGCGCGGGCTCCCGTTGTGTTCGAAGCGCGCCCGCATCTCCGGCAGGTCCCCCGGGTCGTCGTGGTACTCGTCGAGAGCGGCCTGCTGGGCGTCGATGTGGCGTCGACTCATACCGGGCCGACGGACCGACCGGAGCGGCCGAAACGGGACGCACCGTCCGTGGCGACGCCGCTCACGGTAGCCGGATCGGGGAAACGATGGCGTTGATGTCGGCGTCGGCGTCGATCAACTGTCGTTGTTTCATCCAGTCGAGGTGGTAATCGAGGTCATCGCGGTCGGCCAACTCGGGCACCTCGTACTCCGGCACGTCGAGGGCGGCGCGGACGGCCTCGGTGTCGACGTCCTCGAAGAGTTCGGGGGCGACCTCCTCGTCCTTCCAGAGCATGTCGAGATACTGGTCGCGGTACGCCGACGGGTCGGCGTTGATCGCCTCGACCGCGCGGCGGTAGGCGCGCATAAAGGCGTCGAGCGTCTCGCCCTCCAACGCCTCGACACCGACGATACCCATATGATTCTCGAACTCCAGTATTTTCTCGAAGCCGAGATGTTCTGCGAGCGTGATCTGCGGGTCCAGCAGGGTGACGGCGTCCACCTCGCCGTCTCTGAGGGCACGAAGCCGGTCGGTCGGCATCCCGTGTCCTTCGATGGTCACCTCGTCTTCGTCCATGTGCGCCTCGAGCGCCCGGATAGCCGTGTACTCCTGTCCGGTTCGCAGGTTGACACCGACCGGAACGTTCGCCAGATCCGCCGGGTCCTCGATGTCGGAGTCGGGACGGACGAACACCGCGTAGGGCTGGTCCGCAAAGGTCCCCTCGGCAACGATACGACCGTCGTCGAACTCCCACGTCCGCTTCAGGCTCTCCCACTTGCAGATGGGGTAGAGGTCCACGTCGTTGTCGTTGGTCAGCGTCTCCTCGGACGGAATGTACTTGTCCGTCACGCAGGTCCGGTCCCGTTCGACCAGTTCGACGTCGAGCCCCTCGTCGGCGAAGTACCCACGCTCCGCAGCGACACGCTGGGGAAGCATGAACGAGTAGGGCAGGTGGAACAGCTTGATCGTCTCGGTCGCTGGCATACCGCATCCGTATAACCGCTCATAGATAAAAGTTCCTCAGGAACCTTTATGAATTACCCATCGTATCATAAGGATATATCGAATGAGGCGGATCAACGACGAGCGAGCGGACGGCGACGAGGTCGCAAACGGCGTCTATCTCGCTGATCTCGCGGCCGGCGAGCAGGCGTCGATGAAGCACTGGCGGGTCGAACCGGGAGCGACGCTCCCCGTTCACCGCCACGACAACGAGCAGATCGGCTACATGATCCAGGGGACGTTGACGGCGATCACCGAAGACGAGGAGATCACGCTTCGTCCCGGCGACTCCTACCTGTTCGAGAGCAACGAGTTACACGGTGCCGAGAACCGGGGCGAGGAGCCGGCGGTCGGCATCGGTGTCCTCTCGCCGCCGCGGTCCGATCCCGACTGGAAACAGCCGTGATCACTCCCGGCCGAGGTGTCGGTCACACCGCGCCTGCGGCACCGTCCCATCGGAGGTCCAGTCCCGCCGGTCGTAGTACGAGTCAAGCGCCGTCGACAGGCCGTCAAGCGCGAAGGGAAGGTCGTTGTCGTCGTTCCGGTCTCGGCCGCGGCGGTTGTTGAAACCACGTTCCAGATCCACCACCCGCGAGCCCAGTGCGTTCAGTTCCCCTGTGGATGCATCAAGAAGCGTCGCTAGGCGGTCGTCGGTGAGTGTCCCACGGGAGAACCGGCAGGCGATGGCCGAGTCCAAGACGGCGTTTCGGTTCTCGGACGCGACCAAGCGTTCGGCCTTGCCGTCGAGTCCGTCGGCGGGGAGCGCCGCCTCCGTATCCACCAGCGGATACTCGTAGACGTACATACTGCCGTAGAGGTGGTCGGCGCCGCGGTTCGAGGTGGCGAAAGCGAGTCCCTGTCCGGCGAGCGCCCGGCCGTCGTGGGCGGCAAACTCCATCCCCTTCATCGTCCAGTCGGCAACGCCGAGGTCGTCGTGACAACGGGCGATCCCCTCGGCAAGCAGATCGCCGACACCCTCGCGGTGAGCGATCTTCTCGATCAAGTCATGGACCAGTTTCTCGTCGCCAAAGGCGTTCTCGGCGGCGAGATACGCCGAGACGACATCGCCACACGAGATGGTGTCGAGGCCGAGTTCGTCACACCGGTCGTTGGCGTGCATCACCGACGGCAGGTCGTCGACGCCGGTGTTGCTCCCGAAGGCCATGATCGTCTCGAACTCCGGCCCCTCCGTTTCGATACCCCGCTTCTCGTCGGCCGTGGGAAGCTTGCAGGCGAAGGCACACCGCGAGCAGGTGCCGCGACCGGTCTTCTTTTCGGCCACCCGCTCGCCACTGACCGCGTCGGCACCCTCGAACGACAGTTCGGAAAAGTACCGCGTCGGCAACGCACCCACCTCGTTCGCGAACGACGTGAGGCTGGCCGTCCCCTGTCGTTTCATGACGTGTTCGGTTTCGGCGGCCTCACGGTGGATTTCACTCGCCACCTCGCTTGCGGCCCCATCGAGGGCCGGTCCCGGGTCGGCGTCGCCGTCGAACGTGATCGCCTTGACGCCTTTCGAACCCAAAACCGCCCCGAGACCGCCGCGGGCGAACGCCCGGTGGTCGGTCGTCATGATGGCGGCAAAGCGGACGGCGTTGTCGCCCGCCGGCCCGGTGCAGGCGACGTGGTCGCCGTCGAGGGCATGAGTGTTGCGGGCCCACTCGGTCACCGTCGACACCTCCGCACCGGCGAGTTGCGGGACGGGCTCGAAGTCGACGCCGCCCTCCCGGATATGGACGGCGAGCGGGTCGGCGCTCTCGCCCGTGAGTTCGACGGCGGGGTAGCCGGTGGCGACGAAGTTCCCCGGCAAAAACCCGCCGGCGTTCGACGATAACAGGCCGTCCGTCAGCGGGGAGAGGCCTGTACACGAGAGCCGGCCGGCAAAGCTGGTCGTCGTCGTCTGGAGCGGACCGGCGGCGAAGTACAGCCGGTTCGCCGGACCGAGCGGATCGGCGTCGAACGGAACGCGTTCGTACGCCAGCCGCGTCCCGAGGCCCCGACCGCCGACGAACCGCCTGAGTGCGTCGTCGACGCGTTCCGTCCGCCACGTTCGCTCGCCCACGTCGATCGAAAGCAGGGACCCACGAGCGCGTCGCATCACACACATGGCGGGACGGGACGCATATAGTTCCGTGGATCCGGGGTGGGAAAACCTATATCTGTCGTCGCTTGTCACTGGTGCTATGGACGCTCTCGATCACATCAACATCGACGTGGACGACCTCAGCGCAGCACACGAGTTCTATCGCGATGTGCTCGACCTGACCCTGTTGCGCCCGCCGGAGGATTTCCAAGGCGATCACGTGATGTTCGAAACCGACGGGGGAACCGTCGTCACGCTCGTGGAGACGGGGCGAGGCGAGCGGTGGGACGAACGGGGACTGGACCACCCGCTCGATAAGGCCCACGTCGCCTTCGAAACTGACCGCGCCACGTACCAGTCGGTGATGGACGGTCTCGACGACCAGTTCCCGAAGCAGGGGCCGTACGACTGGGGGGAGTTCGAGGGGTTCTACTTCGTCGATCCCTCCGGGAACCTACTGGAGGTCGTCACGTACGACCCCGCGCCTGCGGATCGATCGCGGCGGCTTCTGGACCACGACGACGTCGAGTAACGCCCGCGAGTCACCGAAGCGACGGGGCAGGGCAGGACGCCACGGAGTCGGTCCGAGGGAGATCGACAACGAGCGTTACCCCGGTCGTGGCGGCGATTATGTCCGGGGCCAACTCACTCGTCCTCTACCCGCGCCTCAACCCCGGCTAGATCCTCGATCACCTGCATCACGCCGGAGTTGTCGTCCTTGCCGCGGCCGGTCTCCACCATAGACTTGTACATCTCGTGGACGAGTTCCGTCTGTGGCATCGGCGACCCGTACGCCTCGCCGGCGTCGGTCGCGATGCGAAGGTCCTTGTACTGGTAGTCGGCGAAGAACCCGGGTTCGAAGTCGCCGTGGATCATGCTCGGCGCGCGGTTGTCGAGCGTCCAGCACCCGGCCGCACCGCCGCTGATGGCGTCGACGACCGCTTCGAGGTCCGCATCAGCCTTGTAAGCGAAGACGAGAGCCTCGCTGACGGCCTCCATCGTCCCCGCGACGACGATCTGGTTGCAGGCCTTCGTGACCTGGCCGGCACCGTTGTCGCCACAGTACGTGATCGTCTCGCCCATCACCTCGAGGATCGGACGACACTCCGTCAGAACGTCCTCGTCGCCACCGACCATTATCGAGAGCGAGCCATCGATGGCGCCCTCCTCGCCGCCGCTGATCGGCGCGTCGAGCATCCGTGCGCCACGGTCACGGACCTCCTCGGCGAGGGTCTCGGTCACCATCGGCGAGATCGTCGAATTGTCGATGACCACGTCACCCTCGCTCAGGCCGGCGAGAACACCCTCGTCCGCTCGCATGACCTCCGCTACCACCTCGTGGTCGGGGAGGCACATGATCGTCACGTCGGCGCGTTCGGCGGCTTCCTTCGGCGTCTCGGCCGCCTCACCGCCGGCGGCGACGTGGTCGTCAACCGGTCCCTGTGAGCGGTTGTGACCGACCACGGTGTAGCCCGCATCGAGCAGGTTCTCCGCCATCGGTCCACCCATGATGCCGAGTCCGACGAAAGCGATGGTTTCGTCCGTCATACCCATCCTACTCCACTCACACAGTATAAATGAGTCGGATGCGGGTAGCTCCGCGGCCACCCGTTTGATACGTCTCGGGGGACAACCGCGGGCCATGACCGACAACGAGACGCGGACGCTCACGGCCGGGCCGGGCGACGAGGGGGCTGTCGAACGCGTCCTCGGTCGACGCCTGTGCGACCGGGGTGACACCGTCTCTGTCGCCGAATCGCTGACCGGCGGACTCGTCGGGTCGATGCTCACCGACGTGCCTGGATCGAGCGACTACTTCGACCGCGGGGTGATCGCCTACTCCAACGACGCGAAACTGGCGGATCTCGGCGTCTCACGGGAGTCGCTGGACGCCCACGGCGCCGTCTCGGCCGCCGTCGCCCGCGAGATGGCACAGGGTATCCGGGACCGATCAGGGACGACGTGGGGCGTCTCCACCACGGGCGTCGCCGGGCCCTCCGGTGGCACCGATGAGAAACCCGTTGGACTCGTCTTCGTCGGCGTTGCCCACGCCGCCCCGTGGGGGAGCGACGACTCTTTTCTCCGTGCAAAGCGACACGTTCTCGACGGCGACCGCTGGACGGTCAAAGCCGAAAGCGCGCGGCGGGCCCTCTCGGCTCTGCTCGATGCGATTTAGGTCGTCGTCACGAGTTCGATCACGTCGCGGTCGTCGAGTTCGCGACCACCGCCGATCTGGCGTGAGGACCGGCAGTCGGTGCCGTGGAGCACCCCGTCGCCCAGACCGGTGTGGATGTGGTCGCCGGAGTCGGCGGTCCCTCGGGAAAAACGAACTGGTCACGAAAGCGTCCCGCTTCACAGGTCGACTCGTTGTCGCTGCCCGGGAACACCGCGATAAGCTTCAACACATCGAACAATGCCGCCTCCAGCGACGACCGGACGCCCGTCCGACCGTACGTGTCGAGCAGCGACCCGATCCGTTCCAACCTGGCCGCCCGTCTGCCGCCGACATCGCCGACGATTTCGAACGCGTCGTTGCCGGGTGTGTTGTCGAGAACGCCCTCCTCGTCACCGGCTTTCGACGCCCGTTCGGCGTGTGCGCTCGTCGGGACGAACGTGAGGTGGTCGTGAACGGGGACGAACCCTCGGGAGCCTCGTTCATCGTCGCCGTCGCAGGCCCGTCAGAGCTCCGCTCCGACGACCGCATTGAAAAACGTCGACTTGCCAACGGAGGGCTTACCGACGAGTCCGATGGAGTAGCTCATACCCTCGGTCCGGAGCGGGGAGAAAAAACGCCGCCATCCCGGTGGCGTGTGAATGACACGCTCTCGCACGCGACGACCGCCCCGCTTATGCCGTCACCGAGCCGAACAAAGATATGACCGATACCGAGGGGACGCCGCCCGCGGACACCTTCGGCGTCAGCATCGGCGTCGACGACGACGCGTTCCGGTTTCTCGTCCACGTCCCGTCCGACCTGGAGGCGGCTTGGAGCGACCGGGACACGTTCCAGCGACTCGTCGAGGCGGCCGTCTGGGAGCGACTCGACCGCGAGTCGACGCTCCATGCCGTCGGGACCGCCGCCACGGCCGGCGAGCGCGTCGAACTCGGGACGGTGACGCTAACGCCGGAGGGGACCGTCGTCGAACACACGCTCACCGCGCCGGAGCCGTGACGTTCGCCGACGTCCGTGCGGCGGCGCTTGACCGGGCGCTGGTCGGTGACGACCCCACAACCGCCCTCGCCCTCGCGGGCGTCGCCGACGCCGCCGACACCGACGGCGGAGCCGACAGCCCCCTCGCGGCCGCGATGCTCGCCGTGGGCTGTGTCGGGAGAGACCGAAACACCCCACTCGACGACGGGGCGTGGCAGCCGACCGACCGCACCGACGGCGCCGTTCTCGCGGGCGCGGCCGTCGCCGTCCGGCGTCGGAACGTATCTCTTGACCACGCAGCCGCCCTCGCCGACTGCTCGCCGTCGACACTCGAATCCGTCGTCGAACGGCAACGGCGGTGAAAAGAACAGGGAGAGCGTCTCAGCTACCGGCCGTTGTCGTTGGCGCTACCGTTGCCGCCGCCGTTGTTGTCTCCGTTGCCTCCGTCGTCGCCGTTGTCGCTGGACTCGTCTTCCTCGTCCGTCTCGTCTTCTTCGTCCGTCTCGTCCTCCTCGGAGTCGCCGGGCTGGCCCGGTGCGTCGCCGGAGTTACCCGGTGAGTCGTCCTCGTCGTCGGAGTCGCCATCGTCGTCACCGGAGTTGCCCGGCGAGTCCTCGGATTCGTTGCCGTCCGCATCGGATTGGCCCGGCGCGTCGTCGGAGTTGCCCGGCTGCTCGGTGGGCGGCGTACTCGGGACGACACGGGTCTCGTTCCCGTCGTTGCTCGGACCCGCGTCCTCAGGCGGGCCACGCTCCGACGCGTTCGCGCTGGTGTTTTCGTTCGACGGGTTGTTGCTGGTCACGAATTCGGAGACCTGTTGACCGAGTGGGCCGCTGAAGCCGGCGTTTTTCAGCGTCTCGGCGAACGTCGAAACGATCCGGCCGAACGGACCGGTCGGCTCGGGTGGCGTCAGGTCTGCTGTCGTCGTTGCCGTCCCGCCGTCGTCGCGCGCTTCGACGGTCACCGTGGTGTTCTCGGACGGCGCGGGGAGGACAACCGTTCCGCCATCGCCCGTCTCGTACGTTCCCGTGCCCGTGTACGAGTCGTTCCCCTCCGCGGTCACTTCGACCGTGGCGTTGGCGACCGGTTCGCCGAGTCGTCCGACCGAGACGGTCACCGAACCGTCATCCGCCTGTTCGGCGCCTACGGCGAGCGTCTCGACCGATTCGACGGCGACTGTCGTCGCCGCGGTGTCGCCGTCGTCAATCGCGGTGATCGTGAGTTCGACCGGCTCATCGGGGTTTGCGAGCGTGACCGTGCCGTTCTCGTCGGTCGTGTACTCGCCCGTGCCAGGGTACGTGTCGTTCCCACCGGTGGTCACGTTCACCGTCGCGTTCTCGACAGCCGTCCCGTTGTCGGCGACGGTGATCGTCACGTCACCCGTCCCGTCGTCCTGTGCTACGTTCACGGAGAGCGATGTCGTCTGTGCTGTCACCGCGGCCGGTGCGACCGCCGACACCAGCATCGCGGCGACGAGCAGTATCGTGCCGAGCCGTTTCGTGTTCATCACGTCCGGTCCGTGGACACCCACCGCGTTAAATCGGGAACGCGCTGAACCCGGGTTCGGCCCATTTTATTTCCATTAAGTCCGGTTTAATTCGCTGGACGGAACCGGTTCGGCGGCGATGTCGCCACTGATGAATCGATATGAAAAGCACCCGTCAGACAGCGACCCGACGGGCATAGGTATGAGTGGTGAGGCGGCGAATCAGAACTCCCAGAGGGTCGCCCACTCCAGTACTGCCCGATACGCAGGCGGGCTTAACGTCCGTGTTCGGGATGGGTACGGGTGTGCCCCCGCCGCTCTGGCCGCCTTCATGCCGACCGACGGAATCGAACCGCCGACCATCCAGTGTCGGTAAACTCTACCGTACGTACGTGCGATCCAGCTAGCGCCTGGACCCGACAATCAAATCGGGTCACAGTGCGACATCTGATGAATGTGGCTTGGACTGTTAGTGCTCGCGGGCTCAACGTCTCGTTGCCTCGACGCGTACACCCCGAGTCTATCTAACTCCTCTTCT
>NZ_JAQCNJ010000027.1 GCF_028275055.1 Haloplanus sp. | reverse complement strand
CTCGTTCTGGACATACGCGAGACAGAACGGACGGCCGAAAACTACGACCGGGCCGACGCCCTGCGTGACGACTTAGAGGCCCTCGGCGTCACCGTTGAGGACGGCGACGAAGGGACGACGTATCGGTACTGACGGTCAGCGGCCGACGGTGACGGGCGCGAGGCTTTCGAGCCGGAACAGTTCGAACGGGTGGTACGATTCCTCCTCACCGCGGTTGAACGGTGGTGCCCGGTGGAGTTGGGTCACGGTGAAGTAGATGTGGCCGTCCGGACCACAACAGAAGCCGTCGGGCCACAGAAACCGCCGGTCGTCGCGGGCAATAATCTCGTACTCGCCCGATGGGCGTGTCACGCCGATGGCGTTGTTCGTTATGTCGGTGACATAGACGTTGCCCGCCGTATCGACCGTGATGCCGTCACAGACCGCCGCGTCGCCGTAACGTTCGATGCGCGCGTCGAGGCCGTCGCGGTCGAGCGACTCGTCGAGGAGGTCCGCGGCGCGAATCCGATAGATGCTCTCGGTCGTGATGCCACAGTAGTAGACCCACTCGAACGACGGGTCGATGGTGATGCCGTCGAGTCCGGCACTGATCGGTTCGAACTCGCCGTCGGCGTTTTCTTGAACGACCGGTTCGTTCTCGATCACGGCCGATACGCTGTCATCGGGCATGACGCTCGGATGAGCCTCGATCACGCGGCGGGTCCGTCCGGTGTCCAAATCGAGCGCGACGAGGGCCGGCGCGCCCGGGTCGCCCGGCTCGTCGCTCAACCCCAGGTCCGCGATGTATATCGCGTTCCGCACCGCGTCGTACGCGAAATCCTGCATGAACGAACGGTCGGTCGTCGCGTGTCCCGGAATATGGTCGACACGTTTCAGACAATCGGTCGTCGTGTCCCACGAGACGAGTTTCGGGGGGTGGCCTTCCGCCGGATCGCCGATATCGAGGATGCGGACGGTCCCATCCGGAGCGGCCCGCAAGCCGATGAGAGAGCGGATACCGACCCCGTCGTCGCCGGGGGGTGTGCTCCACGCCTCGTTCGGGAACGGCCGGACCGTCCCGTCGTCGACGTACTCAACGACCCGGTACTCCGGCGGGTCGCCGTAGGGAAACGGGTGGTTACTGACGAGTAGCCGGCCATCCGGCGTCATCGCCGGGTTGCCGGCCCGGTCGTCGAAACGGGCGTACGCTTCGGCTTCGACCTCGATGCCGTTGTCCGTCCGCGTGTCGTCGGTCGTCATGGGTTGTAGCCGCGGTCCCCGAGTCGCCGGTCGGGGGCGGTGTTGGCATCTTGTGGATCGATACGTATAGTTTCCTACATCGTAAACAGGTCCGTCCCCTCCGGAACGGCAAAGAGCCCCAACCTGACGCCAGCGTCCAGCCAGCCGTAGCCGTACGAGAAGGCGGCGAGCGCGTTCACGGGGTCGTCAATCGCACGGAAATGACGGCCATCGTCGAGATACGATGCGGCCATCTCCCGACACTCGGTGGCGGCGGTCCCGAGCGGTGTGTCGGCCGGAGGACACAGTTCGGCGGCGTCGAGGGCGTCGGCGAGCATCCCCTCGTAGCGGTCGGTCTTCTCTTCGAGGTCCGCGGGCATGGCCGTGGGTGCGTGGGCCGGCGGTAAGAAGGTGTGGGGGTAGGGCAGGGGGGCGTGTGGCCGTGGCCGTAATAGTGGCCAGACACGACAACGCAAACTAAATGAGTCTCACCCGACAACGTAGGGTATGAGCGAAAGCGACGGCGTCGAGCACCGGCGTCTCATCATCGCCGGGAGTGGGATCGCTGGGCTCACGGCCGCCATCTACGCCGGCCGGTCGAACAACGACCCGCTGGTGCTGGAGGGCGACGAGCCGGGGGGGCAGCTAACGCTGACGACGGAAGTGGACAACTACCCGGGCTTTACCGAGGGAATCAGCGGACCGGACCTCGTCAGCAACATGCGCGAACAGGCCCGCAGGTTCGGCGCCGAGGTCGAGAACGGCGTCATCGAGGCGGTCGACGTCGAGAACGACCCCGGCGTCGGCCACCGGTTCCGCGTCACGGTGTCGGGCGATGTCTACACCGCCGACGCGTTTATCGTGGCGTCGGGCGCGAGCGCCCGGACCCTCGGGATCCCTGGTGAGGACGAACTCATGGGCTATGGCCTGTCGACGTGTGCAACCTGTGACGGCGCGTTCTTCCGCGACGAGAAGATCGTCGTCGTGGGCGGCGGCGATGCGGCCTGCGAGGAGGCAGTCTTTCTGACGAAGTTTGCGTCGACGGTTTATTTGGTCCACCGCCGCGAGGAGTTCCGCGCCGAGGACTACTGGATCGACCGCGTGATGGAGGGCGTCGAGGACGGCGACATCGAACTCAAACTGAACACGGAGGTGACGGAGCTTCACGGCTCTCGGGAGAATGGAATCGACAACGTGACCATGGTCCACCACCCCGAAGGGCACCCGACCGACAAGCCCGACGACCCCGACACCGACGAGTTCGAGTTCGACGCCGGCGCGGTGTTCTCCGCCATCGGCCACACACCGAACACGTCGTATCTGGAGGGCCTGGACGTGGAGATGGACAACGAGGGCTACCTCGACACCGCCGGCGGCGACGGCGGGGGGCAGACGGCCACGGGTGTCCCCGGCCTGTTCGGCGCGGGCGACGTTGTCGACCACCACTACCAACAGGCGATCACCGCGGGCGGCATGGGCTGTAAGGCGGCTATGGACGCCGACGACTACCTCGAGGACCTGAGCCGCGAGCGAGCGGCGGCCGGCGGCGAAACCGAGGGCGAAGGGGAACCCGCGGCCGCCGGAAGCGACGACTGAGCGACCGGTCGGCCGGCGGGCCGCCTTCCCACACGTCCTTATACCGCCGGCCCCAGATAGCGCTATGGTCGATACCGAGACGTACACCGTTATGGGACCGGGCGACGAAACCGACGAGTTCGAACTTCCGGAGGGATTGGTCGATATCCTCGCCGAACAGGGCGAGCGTCCGTCGACCGTCGTCGCCGAAATCACGCTGTTGGCCTTTGTCCAGCGATCCCACGCCATGGTCCACCACGCCGACGGCGAGGTGCCCGGTGATCTCGAGGCGATCAATCAAAAGGCCGAGGAACTGTTCGAGGAACGGTTCGGGATGAGCTTCGCCGAGGCGACGGGTCACGACCACTAAACAACCAGGAGCGGCACCATCGCCGAGACACCGACCGCGAGACCGACCGCGAGTTCGCGTCGGCCACCGCCGGGCAGATCGGCACCGATGTCGAGGGCCTCCGGGAGGAACTCCGTGAGAACGAGATAACACATCGCCCCGGCGGCGAAGCCGAAGCCGCCGGGGAGCAAATCGCGGGCGGTTCGGACGAACAGATACGCAAGCACCGCGCCGACCGGTTGTGGGAGACTGGAGAACACCGCCCACCAGATCATTCTCCGCTCCGAGACGCCAAGTGTGCGCAACGGGATGGAGATGGCCACACCCTCGGGAACGTTGTGAACGGAGATGGCAACGGTCATAAACACCGCGAGGACGGGAACGGCGACGCCGAATATCCCGACGGTCGCCGCCGCTCCCTGTAGCCCGAGGTCGGCAAAGGAGACACCGACGGCGACGCCCTCGGGGAGGCTGTGGACGGTCAACACGCCCAAGATGAGGAGGAGTTTTCGATAGTCGGCCTCCTCGTACTCCTTCGGTTGCACCTCGTGGCCCGCGATGACCTCGTGTGCGACGACGACCAGAACGACGCCCGCGACGAGTCCGGGGACGAGTTCGACCGGCGAGGCGGCCTCGGCTAGCCCCTCAAGAATCAAACCGAACACCGACGCGGCAAGCATGACCCCAGAGGCCAGTCCCCACAACACCACGTTCCAGCGGTCACCCACGTCGGCGACGAAAAAGAAGGGAACCGCTCCCAACCCGGTCGCCAGCGCCGTCACGAGGCCGGCGGCGAACACCAGACCGACCGATTCGAGCGGTGCCACGGTCCGACCGTCGGACCGCCGGCCGGGTAACTATTGTCTTTGATCTGGTACGTTCGGTGTGTCCAAAGCCACGCCGAGTCTCAGGTGGCGTCGTCGACGTTCCAGCCGTGATCGGTGTCGTTGAGTCGCTCCGCGCCATCGTCGCTGATGACCACGAGGTCCTCGATCCGGACACCGAACCGGTCGGGGAGGTAAACACCCGGTTCGACGCTAAAGACCATTCCGGCTTCGAGTTCGACGTCGCCGCCGGCGACGACGTACGGTTCCTCGTGGACATCAAGGCCAACGCCGTGGCCGGTCCGGTGGACGAAGCGGTCGCCGTAGCCCGCCTCCTCGATGACCGACCGAGCGGCGCGGTCGACGGCCCCTGTTGTCACCCCCGGTTCCGCGGCCGCCACGCCCGCCGCCTGTGCCTCACGGACGGCCGTGTACACCGCCTCGAACCCCGTAGGCGGCTCGCCGCCGAAGACGACCGTCCGTGTCGTGTCGCTGGGGTAGCGGTCGATCCGTGTCCCGAAGTCGAGAACGACGGGGTCGCCTGCACGGATCTCCCGGTCGCCGTTCTCGTGGTGAGGATCCGCGCCGTTCGGCCCGGCGGCGACGATAGGCTCGAAGGCGACGCCCGTGCCACCGTGGGCGTCGAGACGCTCCTCGATGAACGCCGCGAGGTTGGCCTCCGTGTGGCCAATGGCCTCGTCACCCAGTGCGCGGACGTCCCGCATCGTCGCGTCCGCGGCTCGCGCCGCCGCTCGAAGGGCATCGCGTTCCAAGTCGTCTTTGCGTCGACGCAACGGTCCCACGGCCTCGCTTGCGAGGCCGAACGAGGCGTTCGGGAACCGACGCTGTAGCTCGAACGAGAACCGCGTCCACATCCGGTCGGCAAGGAGGAGACGTGACGGTGCCGCGTCCCACACCTCATCGAGAACAGGCTCCGGCCCGGTGTCGTCGTCCCACGGCTGCACGTCTTCGACCCACGTCGCGGTCCGGACGGTCGGGGCTTCGAGCGATGGGACGACGAGCGTCGGATCGTCGTCTGCGGGGACGATCAGGCAGGTGAGCCGCTCGCTTTGCTCGGCGTCGACACCCGAGAGGTAGTACAGGTTCGGGCCGGGCGTGAGAACGAGCGCGTCGGCACCGACGGCGCCGAGACGCGATTGGGCGCGTCTCGTCCGGCGTTCGAACGGCGTCATACAGTTTCTTCGACCTCCGGCATCAAAGTCCCGTCGCGTCTCCGGGGTTGAAACGGATCCACGCTTTTTTGCCGTCCTGCCGTGAGACTGCGGCCATGTCCCGCTGGTACGCACTCGCGGCCCTCCGAGACGCACGTAGCGCGACCGAAACCCTTCTTCGACCGCTCGAGAAGAGCCGGTGGCTCCGCCTCGCGTTGATCGCCCTGTTCGTGGGTGTCGGCGGGGGTGCACCGACCGGGAGCGGCAACATCGATACCCTGTCCGGGGGTAGCGACGTGTCGGGCGACCTCCCCACACAGACGATCCCGGAACTGGACGGGACCATCGTGGTCCTGATCGGCGTCGTCGCGATACTCCTCCTGTTGGGGCTTTTGTGGAGCGCCGTCGGTGCCGTGATGGAGTTCGTTCTGGTCGCCGGCCTCCGCGACCGCGAGATCAGGATCCGGGGACCGCTCGGCGACAACCTCGGTCGGGGGCTCCGGTTGTTCGGCTTCAAACTCGCCGTTGGCCTCGGGAGCCTCCTGTTGATCGCCGTCCCGTTCGCCGCCGTGGTCGGTCTCGGTGTGAGCTTTTCGCCGTTCTCGCTCGTGTTGCTCGTCCCGCTGATCGTTCTTTTCGGACTGTTCTCGCTCGTTGGAAGTGTGGTCCTCGGCCTGACGACGGATTTCGTGGTGCCGACGATGCTCGTCGAGGACCGGGGGGTTCTCGACTCGTGGCGCCGGCTTTGGCCGGTGTCGGCGCGGCCGGCGGTGTCGTTATCGGCCTGTCGGTCGCGTTGTTCGTCCTCGTGGTGATCGCTGTGGGACTGCTCGTCCAGGTGCCCGCGCTGACCTTCGTCCGCTACTACTCGCTGTCGGTGCTTGGAATGTTGGTCCCCGAGGTGGATCTGGTTGGCGTCGACCGGCCGGAGAACGGGTCCGGCGGAACCGACACGGAGAACGTGAGCACGAACGGAGGTGGCACGGACACCGACGGGGACGGGACGGCGTCGGCCGGGTGAACTACCGGTCCTGCAGTCGTTCGGTCGTCTCGATCAGCGGATGGCGCGCGTAGTCGACAACCTCGATGTCGTCGATGGTGTCGAGACCCTCCTTGTCGGCGGTCTGTTCCATCCCGAGTTCGACCTTGAGGTCGGGGTCGATAACGATCAGGTAGGCGTCCATCTCCTCGATCCCGTGGCGGCTGGCGGCCATAACGCGGTGGTGACCGTCGGCGAGGAGAAGCGTGCCACCGTTATCGATAACGACGAGGGGTTCGGCGAGTCCGTGTTCGAGTTCGTAACTGCGTCCCTGCAGTTCGTCGGCGTACACACGGCTTTGTGTCGGCGTGAGTTCGGCCAGTTCGACCTGCCGACGCTCTTCTGTTACCTCGATGTCATGAATCTCCTCAAGCGTGCTCATGAGTTTTCCGACCTTCTCGGGGGTCGCACGCTCGATCTGACTCCGAATCACGTCGGTGTTGGAGATGATACCGGCAAGGGTGCCGGTGTCGTCAACGACCGGGAGTTTCTGAATCCCGGAGCGGAGGATCACCCGAGCGGCGTCGTTGATCTTCATATCGGGGTGGGCAACGACGATGTCCTCGGACATCACGGTGAAAATGAGCGCATTGTCGTCGGCAAGCAGAAGATCACGGGCGCTGACGAATCCCTCAACCTTGCGACCGTCCGTCACCGGAAAGCCGGTGTAGTCGTCGCTTTCGACGATCCGACGCGACACCTCGGCGACGTCGTCGTCGGGTGCGACCGTCGCCACGTCACAGGTCATGTATTCTTCGACTGTCGCGTTGGCGGCCATCGACGATTCGTACGCGGCCGACGCTGAAAAGCGTGGTCGTCGGCCGGTCATTCGTCGGCCAAGGGGAACTCAAAGGCCACATCCGTGGCGGTCGGATCGAACGGCGGCGAAATCGGCGGATCCTCCAACACCTCGAAGATCCGTTCCGTGATCACCTCATCGACGATGTCCGACAGCGACTCCGACGACTCCTCGTCGACCGTGCCGAGAATGCCGAGCGGGATCTGTGCGCCGGCCATGTCGGCGTGGCCTCCGGCGCTCCCGATGGGCCCGAGCGCATCCCGTAGCACCTCCCCGAGATCGATCCCGGCGCCACGGGAACGCGCCGAAAGGTACACCGTCTCGTCGCGAAAGCCATAGATCACCGAAACGCAGACGCCCTCCATGCCCAGGAGTTTGTCGGCGGCCTGTGCGAGTGCGTCGCGGTCGCGGATCGAGCCGATGCTGGAGGTGAGCACGTCGCCGCGGACCTCGCGGTTACGGATCGCGGCCGCGAGCGTTGCGAGCACGTCGGGACTCATCTGTGGCGACTTCACGCGCTCGAGCACCGACGCATCGGCGTACTGACTGAGAAAGGCCGCCGCCTCGAGATCGGAGTTCACGGCCTCGCGGGTGAAATCACGCGTATCCACCCGGATGCCGTACAACAACGCGGTCGCGATCTCTCGGTTTAGGTCGACGCCCAGCCGTTGTAGATACTCGGTGAGGAGCGTACTGGTCGCACCGACGGCGCTTCGGAGGTCGACAAACTCCGCTTTGACCGGCGCACGCGGCGGGTGGTGGTCGATCACCACGTCTATCGGCGTCTCCGGGTCGAGACCGTCGTTCACCCCGGGTCGTGAGTGGTCCACCAACGCGACGCCCGCGTACGCCTCGATCTCACCGGAGCCGTCGAGATGTCGCAGGTCGAGTTCCAGCAGATTCACCAGCGCCCGGTTCTCTTGATGGGAGATCCCGCCGTAGTAACAGGGCTCCGCTTTGACGCCGACCGATCGCGCGATGTCCACGAGCGCGACGGCCGACGCGATGGCGTCGGGATCGGGGTTGTCGTGGGTTACGACCGCAAGCCGGCCGTCGATTCCACGGAGTACGTCCAACAACCGACGGGTCCGCTCGGCGGCGCCGCCGGTGACCGAGTCGAGAACCCGTTCGGAGACGACCTGGTGGGTGTCGAGCACCCGGTCGGCGAACGGTTCGAAGTCGGAGCGGTCGCCGTCCCGACCCGTACACGCGACGAACAGGGCGTCAGGAAACACCTCCCGCGCCCGGCGGGCGGCCGCGAGGTTGTCGGCGGCGTCGTCACCAAGCACGAGCACCGTCTCGGCCGTCTCGGGGTACGTCTCGGGATCAGCCGGATCGCCATGAACGACCGTCGTCGCGCCGGCGGTTCCGTCGACAGCACGGTCGTCGGGGACGACCGCCCACAGCTCTCCCCCCCACGTCGACACGACGCCGAGGACGACCTCGCCGGCGTGACCACAGCCGAGCACCAGCCGCCTGACCATATCGGATTCTTATGTCGAGTGGTGAAAACCCTACCGTCCTACGGTGGCGATGGAGTTAACACTCTGTGTGTCGTGATACCATGTGCCATGAGCGAGCATCGTGACCTCGTCGATCCGTTGCTCGAAGAGCGGCTGGTGAGTGCCTGTCGAACCGCCGTCGGTGATAGCCTTCGGAGCATCACCTACTTCACGCCCGACGAGTACGAGCAGATATATCTCCGATCGGATCTGGAAGCCGACACCGATCTCGGAGCGCTCGTCGGACACGAGGCCGCGGGCTTTCGTACCCAGCTGGCCTACGACGGGAGCGAACTCGGCGAGTACCAGTACACGCTTCGGGTGTTCGAGAACGGTTTCGTCACACGCGTGATCACGGGTGACCACGGCGTGTTCGTGACGACCGACGGTATCACCGTTCGGCGGTCGCGGGAGGTGACGGAAGCGCTTCGCTCGACACTGGAACTGGGGTGAGCGCGGCCTACGCGAACAGCGCCGTGGCCGCGCTCTGTGCCGTCTCAACGACCGGCCCGAACGCCGGCAGGAGCGCGAGCGTGCCAACGGCCGCAATCAACACCGCCACGTAGAGGCCAAGCGGCGTCGCTCCGAGGTCGACCCCGTCCCCGTCGACCGGATCCTCGATCCACATCGCCCGCACCACTCTGGAGTAGTAGAACAACGACAACGCGCTGTTGATCGCACCGACGGCGGCGAGCCACCAGAAGCCACCCTGGATCGCACCGTAGAAGAGGGCGTACTTCGAGAGGAAGCCACCGAAGGGCGGCAGCCCCGCGAGAGAGAACATAAACACCGTCATCGCCAGACAGGCGACCGGCGCTCGCGTCGCAAGGCCGTTGTAGTCCTCGAAGGTCCGGCCGAGGCCCCAGCGTTCGACCATCGCGATAAATAGGAACGCCCCGGTGTTCATAAAGCCGTACACGAGGAGATGAGCCATGCTCGCGCCCATCACGTCGCCGTTCGGACCGCCACCGGAAAGCGCCGCGAGGCCGATCAGCGCGTAGCCGGCGTGTCCGACCGAGGAGTACGCCAACATCCGCTTGACGTTTTCCTGTGTCGCCGCGGCGAAGTTGCCCAGTGTCATCGTGACGACGGCGAGAACGGCAAAGAGCAGCGGCCAGTCGATCCCCATCGGCACGACGGCGTCCAGCGGGAACGCGACCGCGAACACGCGGAATGCGACCGCGAAGCCGGCGGCCTTCGACGCCGACGAGAGAAAGGCACTGATCGGCGCAGGCGCACCCTCGTAGGCCTCGGGGGCCCAGAAGTGGAAGGGGACGGAGGCGGTCTTGAACGCGAACCCGCCGGCGATCATCACGACACCGATCCCCGCGACACCGACGAAGTCACCCGCGTCGCCGATGGCGGTCGCCACGTCCGAGAGGAGCAGCGATCCCGTGACGGCGTATACGAGCGAGATGCCAAAGACGAGAACGCCCGAGGAGACCGCCCCAACGAGAAAGTATTTCAGCCCCGCCTCGACGCTCCCGCGGTTCTTCTTCAGAAAGGCGACGAGGGCATACGAAGGCAGCGAGGCGAGTTCGAGGCTGACGAACACCGTCGCCAGTGAGCCTGCGGAGGCCATGAGGCTCATCCCCGTCGCCGCCAGCAACACGAGCGAGTAGAACTCCGCCTGGTAGGTACGATCCTGCAGATAGTCGTGGCTGGCCAGCGACACCATGGCGACGACGCTGGCGACGATAACGGTGAAAAAGAGGCTCAACCCGTCGATAACGAGCGAGCCACCGTACAGTCGGATCGCGCCGCCGACCTGGCCGGTGCCCGCGAGCAGATACCAGCCGGCGACGGCGAGTGTTGCAACGGAGCCACCGACCGAGACGGCCGCAAGCGCGGTCGGTCGCGTCGAGTCGGGGTCGACACTGTCGACCAACAGCAAGACGAGTGCCGTCAGCCCGAGCAGTACCGTCGGTGCGATGGCCGTCCACGTCGGGAGTTGGGTTTGTAGTGGCATCACGAGAGCTCACCTCCGAAGTCGAGGAGCGGATCGACCGCGTCTTGGATCATCCCGAAAAAGAGGTCGGGAGCGACTCCGAGAACGATGATCGTCACGAGCAACACCGCGAGCGGAACCGTCTCGTGGAGCGGGGCGGGGCCGACCTCGTAGTCGGTTTCGAGTCGGAACGAGCCGAAAAGCGTCCGTTGCATCGCGAGTAGCAGGTAGCCGGCAACGATCACGATGCCGAACATGGCCGCCGCGGTGAACAACGGCATGGCGGCGTGGACCGTCGATTCGAACGCACCCTTGAAGATGAAGAACTCGCCGGCGAACCCGGCCATCAGGGGGAGTCCCATGTAGCCAAAGGCCCCGGCGACGAAGATGCCGGCGGTGACCGGCATCCGGTCGGCCATGCCGGACATGTCGCCGACCATCCGCGTGTGGGTGGTGTTGTACATGACGCCGACCGACATGAACATCAGTCCCGAGATGAGACCGTGGGCGATCATCTGGAAGGTCGCCCCGCCGACCCCGTAGGTCGTGTAGGCGATCAACCCGAGGATGACATACCCCATCGAGGAGACAGAGGAGTACGCGACGATGCGCTTGAGGTCCTGTTGAGCAAGCGCAAGCAGTGCTCCGTAGACGACGCTCACCACGGCGACCAACGCGATGGGCACCGCGAACCGCGTCGCCGTCTCGGGCAGCATCGTGAAGTTGAATCGGAGCAGAGCGTAGGTCCCCATCTTCAGGAGAACGCCAGCCAGCATCACCGACACGGGCGAAGGGGCCTCGACGTGGGCGTCCGGGAGCCACGTGTGGAACGGGACGACGGGCACCTTCACCGCAAAGCCGAGAAACATCGCCACAAAGGCAACGGCCCGGAGCGTCCCGGCGGAGATGCCGTACAACGACCCGAGTTCACCAGCCCGAAGCGCGCCCGCGATGGCCGGCATATCCAGTGACGACACCGAGTCACCGAGGCCGAAGAGTAGCGCGATAAAGCCGATAAACATCGCCAGCGACGCGATGTTCGTGTAGACAAAGAACTTGATCGCGGCGTACTTCCGCCGCGGGCCGCCCCAGACGCCGATGAGGAAGTACATCGGCAGGAGAACGGCCTCCCAGAAGACAAACCAGACGAAAAAGTCAAGCGCGGTGAAGACACCGAGCAGGTTCGCCTCCATAAACAACATCAGCCCGTAGAACTGGGACTGGCGGTCGTCGATGGAGGCCCACGCGCTCACGATGGCGAGCGTCGACAGAATCGTCGTCAGCACGACCAGCGGGAGGCCGATACCGTCGACACCGACATGCCAGTTGAGCGTGTAGCCGCCGAGTTCCAGCCACGGCACTATGGTCTCGAACGCGGGGTCGCCGCCCGTGAGGGCGTTGCCCGTCGCGTCGAATCGACTCCACATGTAGAGACTCCCCACGACGGGGAGCAGACTCAACGCCGCCGCGAGACGCCCGGCCACCCGGTCGGGGGCGAGCAGGACGACCATCGAGGCGGCAAACGTCGCGGCGATCAACCCTTCGATAATCATACGAACCACCCTCCGAGAACGCCGAACACGACAAGCAACGCCGTCAACCCGAGGGTGAGAAGCACGGCGTAGTTGCTCACGACGCCCGTCTGGATGCGTCGGATCCGATTCCCGGCGAACAGGCTAACACTGGAGACACCGTTGACGACGCCGTCGACGATGCCCTGATCGAACTTATCGGCCAACCGAGCGAGCGGCAGAACGAACGACTCGGCGATCCAGATCTGGTACTCGTCCTGGTAGTAGTTGTTGTACCAGAGGGTCTTGACCGCGCCGAGTTTCGCCGTGTGCTCGTCGGGGTCGGCGACGTTGTAGAGAACGTGTGCGGTGAGGACACCCGCCAGCGCGAGCGCAAGCGACACCGCGCCGGCGACGTAGGAGGCCACGTCGGCCGAGGTGTAGCCGGCGTAGTCATGGAGGAGTTCACCGTAATGCTCGCTCGTAAGCGCCGACAGTTCGCCGTGGGCCAACCAGTCGTGGAGGTACTCCGGCGGGAAGCCGCCGGTCAGGTCGTGCAACGGCACCATGTTGACAACCCCCACCGTCGCGGCCAGCACCCCGAGCACCACCAGCGGTCCCTTCACGTTCCAGCGAACCCCGTGAGGATTCCGAGCGGTCTCGGTCCGTGGCTCACCGTGGAAGGTGAGAAAGACCATGCGGAAGGTGTAGAACCCGGTGAAAAAGACAGCCACCAGCCCCATCGCATAGCCGGCAAGCAGGAGCGGCGACCCGGCGAGGCCGTGGATCAGCGCCTCGTACAACACCTCGTCTTTCGACCAGAAGCCGGCAAAGGGGACGATACCGGCAAGCGCCAGCGACCCCGAGAGAAACGTGTAGTAGGTGACGGGCATCCGATTCTTGAGACCGCCCATGTTCCACATATCCTCGTCGTGGTGCATGGCGATGATGACCGCACCGGCACCGAGAAAGAGCAGCGCCTTGAAAAAGGCGTGGGTCAGCAGGTGGAAGGTCGCGGCGACGTAGCCGCCCGCACCCAGTCCGAGCATCATGTAGCCGTACTGCGAGATGGTCGAGTAGGCGAGCACCTGCTTTATGTCCCGTTTGACGACGCCCATCGTCGCGGCGAACAGGGCGGTGAACCCGCCCACCAGCGCAACGATGCCAAGCGCCGTCGGCGAGAGGGCATAGAAGCCGTACATCCGGGCGACGAGGTAGACGCCCGCCGCGACCATCGTCGCGGCGTGGATGAGCGCGGAGACGGGCGTTGGCCCCTCCATCGCGTCAGGCAGCCACGTGTGCAACGGGAACTGTGCGGACTTTCCGATGACACCGCCTAGAATGAGGAGGCCAAGGATCGTGAACCACGTCTCCGGCGCGAAGCCGAAGGTGGTCACCTCTGCACCGCCCGCTAGCGCCTCCTCGGCGATAACGGGAAACGCCGCCTCGCCTGCGAACTTCGCGGTGCCGAAGGTTGCGAAGACGCCGACAACGCCGACGAGGAAAAAGTAGTCACCGAAGCGGGTGACGAGAAACGCCTTTTTGGCTGCGCTCGGCGGGCCCTCCTCGCGGAACCAGAAGCCGATCAGGAGGTACGAACAAAGGCCGACGAGTTCGAAGAACATGAACGCCATGAGCAGGTTGTCGGCGACGACGAACCCGAGCATGGAGGCGGTAAAGAGACCGAGGCCGGCGTAGTAACGCGGCAGGCCCGTCTCGCCCTCGTCGTTCATATACCCGAGGCTGAACACGTGGACCAGCAACGCGACCAGTGAGACGATGAGCAGCATCATCGCCGCCAGCGGGTCGAGTAACAAGCCGAACGTGAGCGTCGTCGTCCCCTCGCCGACGCCCGCGGCCCAGGTGTAGAGCGTCTCGTTGTAGGCGTTGCCGGCGCTGACGGTCAGAAAGACCCACGCCGACAGAATCAGCGAGCCGGCGGTGGCGGCGATACCGCCGAACGCACCGCCTTTGGGGAGGTACTTCCCGGCCGTGAGCGACAGGACAAACGATAAAAACGGCAGCAGGACGATGGCGGGCGCGTAGTCGAAGGCTCCGACCATCTTACCGCCTCATCCCTTTGGCCAGTGTCACGTCCACATCGTCGAAGTTGCGGTACAACACGAGGATGATGCCGATACCGACCGCCACCTCCGCGGCGGCGAGCGCCATCGTGAACAGGCCGAACGTCTGGCCGGTCACGTTCCCCCAGTACGCCGAGA
Source organism: Haloplanus sp. (assembly GCF_028275055.1). Lineage (GTDB taxonomy): Archaea > Halobacteriota > Halobacteria > Halobacteriales > Haloferacaceae > Haloplanus. Next base: position 3,088 of record NZ_JAQCNJ010000027.1, on the reverse strand, counting down.
AGGCGACGAGGTTGATGTTGGCCGCGTTCAGCATGAGTTCGACCGACATCAGGAACAACAGCGCGTTCGACCGTGTGAGAATGCCGAACAGGCCGATGCAGAAGACGGCCGCGGCGAGAAGCAGGTACCACTCGACCGGCACCATCAGGCGTCACCCCCACTGTCGGCGTCGGCGTCGGCGCCACCCTCCGTGTCCGACGACGCCTCGCCGTCGCGGAGTCGGTCCCGAACGCGCCGGCCACCGTCTGCTAGGAGCGCGACCGGACTCCCGTCCTCCTCGCGTTTCGCCAACAGGAGCGAGCCATCGAGGGCCGCGTCGAGTGCGACGGCAACGACGATGAGAGCGGCGAGGAAGCTCTCACCCGGAACCGACCCCATCTCGAGGTCGAACATCGCGTAGCCGATACTCGCGGTGATACCCGCGTCGGCGGCGAACCCTTGCGGGTCGCCAAAGGAGGCCCGCAGGATCGCCACCGCCATCACGACGAACAACGCGACGGCTGCCAGTCCGGGGAGCAGACTTCCCGTCGTGTTTAGCTCTGGTCTCGTTGTCATGTCCCGCTCGCCTCCGATTCGGCTGTCGATCTCGTGAGCATCACGGCGAACGTGATGAGGATCAACACCCCGCCCACGTAAACGAGAACCTGCATGGCGGCCAGAAACTCCGCCTGCAACATTACGTAATGTACCGCGACGCTCAACAGGGCACCGCCCAACAGGAGTGCGGAGTGCCACACGTCCCTGACGAGAACAACGCCCATGCTGCACCCCACTGTCACGAGGGCAAACAGCGCGAACGCGATCGTTTCATACACCATTGCTTGACTTTGCTTGAGGTAATCCTTTGAACGTTTCGAGACGGCTCAGCGCCGACCCGGCGCCGAGCGTCCGACCTTACTGGTAGTCGATCTCTCCCTCACCCTCGCCGATCCACGCGCTACGGTCCGGGTTGCGGGATTCGAGCGGGTCGATCCCCTTGTACCACGGGACGTTCTTCAACTGTTCTTTGTTGTAGACGAAGTCGTCTTTCGTGTCGGCGGTGAACTCGAAGTTCTGCGTCAACAGAATCGCGTCCACCGGACACACCTCCTCGCAGAGCCGGCAGTAGATACACTGCCCGATGTGGAGGTTGTACTGTTCGCCGTTGCGCTGGTCGTCCTGTACGATCTGGATCGTGTCGTTCGGGCAGACGTTCTCACACTGCCGACACCAGATGCACCGTTCTTGGCTGAACTTGTGGACGCCGCGGAATCGCGGGCTGACCTCGGGCGCAACGTCCGGGTACTCGACCGTGAACGTCTTGCCGTCCAGCGCGTGTTTCATCGTCACCGCCATGCCTTTCAGTATTCCAATCATTATGCGATCACTCCCACGATCACTGCCGTGAGAACCAGGTTGGCGAAGGAGAGCACGAGCATCCCCTTCCAGCCCATCTCGATCAACTGATCGATTCGCACGCGCGGGACTGCCGACCGGGCCCACTGCGTGAACAGGAAAAACGCCCACATCTTGATAACCATCCAGACGAACCCAGGCAGAACCGGTCCGGCCGGGCCGCCGAGAAAGAGAACGGCGATCAGCGCGCCGCCCAGGAAGATGTGGATAAACTCGCCCAAATAGAACAACACGAAGTAGACGCTCGAATACTCGGTCTGATAGCCGGCGACGATCTCGGTCGGTGCCTCCGGAATGTCGAAGGGGTTGCGGCCGATCTCCGCCAGGTTCGCCGCGACGAACAGGACGAACCCGAACGGGTTGACAAAGGCGTACCAGCCCGGGATCGACACGCCGGCAACGGTCAGCAGCGTCTCGGACTGTGCGGCGACGATCTGGCTGGTCTGGAAGCTCCCGGCGAAAAGGATCACAGAGGCCGCCGTGACGACCAGCGGAATCTCGTAGGCGAGATTCTGTGCGATCGATCGCAACGCACCCAGAAGCGAGTACTTGTTGTTCGAGGCATAGCCTGCCATCACGAGACCGAGCGACGCGATGGAGGCCGCGGCGAACGCAAAGACGATGCCGGTTTCGGGGTCGGCCAACTGCAACCCACTGCCTAGCGGGATGACCGCGAAGCCAAGCAGCGCCGAGAACGGCAGGATGATGGGTGCGAGGTCCCATGCCGGCCGGTCGACGCCGTCGGGAACGATCAGTTCCTTTGACAACAGGCGCACGGCATCGGCCACGATGATGAGCAGGCCGAACGGACCGATCCGATTGACGGCGATCCGGTTGGTGAACGCGGCCGTGATCTTTCGTTTGGCCCACGGACCGGCAACCGCCGTCATGCCCAGCATGATGTTGGCAATGACGAACGCGCCGATCAGGCCGCCGACCACGTCGCCGAGCATCCCGCTCAGTCCGAGCGCCCCGGAGATGGTTTCGGGGAGCATCGGGCCAGCACCGGCGCCGCCGGACGCACTCGCGTTCGCCGTCGAGGTGGTCGTCCCCGACTGGAGAAAGACCCCATCCATCAGCGGTCCACCTCGCCGAGGACGATGTCGAGGCTACCGAGCGACGCGATCAGGTCGGGAATGTACTCGCCGTTTGACATCTCCGGAAGCGTCTGGAGGTTCGAGAAGCACGGGCTCCGGATCTTGAACCGGGCCGGCTTTTCGGTCCCGTCGGCGCGAACGTAGATCCCGAGTTCGCCCTTCGCGCCCTCGACGGCGCGGTAGACCTCGGTGTCGTCGTCGGGGCGGATCGTCCGGGGCACGTTCGACTGGATCGTACGCTCCTCCTCGGGCCAGCCCTCGAGCAGGTCGACACACTGCTCGATGATCTTCGCCGACTCCTCGACCTCGCGGAGGCGAACGAGCAGGCGACTGTAGTTGTCACAGCCGTCCTCGGTGACGACGTCCCAGTCGAGTTCGTCGTAGTAGCCGTAGGGATCGTCGCGACGCAGGTCGTAGTCGACGCCCGACCCACGGGCCACCGGCCCCGTGGCCCCGTAACTTTTGGCGACCTCCGGGGGGAGGACGCCCGTATCGACGGTGCGGACCTGTAGGATCTCGTTGGCCGAGATCATGTCGTGATACTCCTCGAGAGCCTCGGGCAGGTCGTCGAGAAAGTCCCTGGTCATCTCGAAAAA
>NZ_JAQCNJ010000035.1 GCF_028275055.1 Haloplanus sp. | reverse complement strand
GTTGAGGTTGGTGAGGTCTTCCTGCCCACACCAGCGCACGAAGTGCTTGAGACGGTATCTGTGAGCCTGTACGGTTCTCTCAGAAGCGTCGTCTTCCCGTTGTGCGAGGTAGAGGTCTACTGCTTTCTGTGGTGCGATGGGTTCGAGGTTTTGGGTCATCGGTTGTCATCTCCGCGAACCCACGCCAGCGGCCGGGGAAGCCGAGCAGATTGCCCGATACCGCCCTGTTATCGCGCCGCAGTCCCCCGTTCAAATCGGGGAGGGCGGACTTTCTCATCAAACGATTCGGGGCCGAACGGTGCCACACAGTCGTAGGATTCCATCGACAAATAGCATCGTGGAACCCGCCTGACCGTCACAGGGTAGTGTGGGGGATCAGAGAACGACAGAACAGCACGGGGGACCCGAACACGTGCTCTGGTTACGCTGAATGTTGCACAGGACCCTGCCTCGGTCGGGACTCCGTGTCCCACACCGCGTGGACCTGCGTCTCCTCGACACCCCACACGTTCGGTGAAAAAATCAGCGATGAAAACTGGAAGCCGTCATATTTGTATACCGATTCCGGAGATGGTGGCGAGATGGTGGAAACACGCACCGACGCTGTGAGCGACGCTTCAGGATCGGGGTTGGGGAGTTCGCTTCGCGAGTTCGTGAACTACATCCCCAACGGAATGTCGATTCCGGAGGAGATGTGGGAGACCCGGCATCGAAACATTCTGATTCTTATCGGACTCCAAGTTCCGTTGCTGCTTGGGCTTGGTCTATATCAAGGGACGATGCCGGTCATCGAGGCCGAGATTCCAACGATACCCGTGTGGATGCTGTTGCTGTCCGCGGGAGGAATCGGCGTGCCAGCGATGATCGGCGCGCTTCCACAGCTGGGACGTCGCAAACGGACAACCGCGGTGGCGTTCAGCGGAATGACGGTCTCGATGGCGCTTGTAAAGTTCTCGGGCGGATACATCGAAGCCCATTTTCACTTTTTCGTCTTTATCGCGGTACTGGCGCTGTACGAGGACTGGTTGCCGTTTGTCGTCGGAATGGGGTACGTCGGAGTCGGGCACGGAGCGTTCAGTCTGATCGATTCGAGCCTCGTGTACAACCATTCGGCCGCCATCCAGAATCCGATCGCGTGGGGGGGCGTCCACGCGCTGTTTATTTCGTTTCTCGCCGGGGCGTTGATGATCAACTGGTACTCCATCGAGAAGTCCCGCGAGGAGGCGGCGAAATCCCGTGAGCGAGCCGAGGAGAAACTAGCACTCGCGGAACGAAAGCAAAAGGAGGTAGAGGACGCCGAGGCGGCGAAAGCGACCGCCGAACAGCGCAAACAGGAGGTCGAGTCGCTCAACACGCATCTCGAATCGAAGGCCGATGATTACAGCACGGCGATGACCCGTGCCGCGGAGGGTGACCTGACGGTGCGACTCGATGTCGAGAGCGACAGCGAGGCGATGGAACGGATCGGCGCCTCGTTCAACGAGATGCTCGATGAGATCGAATCGACGATGGGCGAGATTCAGACGTTCGCCGAGGACGTATCGCGGGAGAGTACTGCGGTTCAAGACGACGCGGGGACCGCCGAGTCGATGAGCGAGTCGGTGGCAAACTCGGTGTCCGGCATCGCCGAGGATGCCGACGAACAGCGGGTTATGCTAAACGAGGTGTCGGGCGAGATGAGCAACCTGTCGGCGACGATCGAGGAGGTGGCATCCTCGACGGAGACCGTCGCGAGTGCGGCCGAGGAAACGGCAACGGTCGCTCAGAAGGGCAAAGACGTCGCGGAGGATGTGATCGACCGGGTCGACGACTCACAGGACGCCATTGCGACGACCGCGTCGAAGGTTCAGTCGCTCGACGACCGGATGGACGATATCGGTGAGATCGTCGATCTGATCAGTGACATTGCCGAACAGACGAACATCTTGGCACTGAACGCAAACATCGAGGCAGCACGAACCGGATCCGAGGATGGAACGACATCCGGGGACGGGTTCGCCGTCGTCGCAAACGAGGTGAAACAGTTGGCCGAGGAAACCCAGGAGGCCGCCCAAGAGATAGAGGAACTCATCACAGCGACACAGACCGAGACGACCCAGACGGTCGATACGGCTCGGGAAGCGGAGGCAAACATGAGTGAAAGCGTAGAGGTCGTCCGGGAGGCTCTAGAGGCGTTCAGCACCGTCGCGAACCACGCGGCAGAGACGGACGAGGGGATCAGGGAGATCAGCGATGCGGCCGACGAGCAAGCCGCCAGCACGGAAGAAACGGTTTCGGTGGTCGAAGAGGTGGCCGATATCAGCAAGCGGACGGCGGCGGAGGCGGACGAGGTCGTCGACACCGCAAGGGAGCAACACACGACAATGGCCGAGGTAAGCACCCAAACGGGGTCACTGTCCTCGCAGGCCGAGCGGCTTCAAACGCTCCTGAGCGACTTCACGGTTGACAGAGGTGGTGTCAGCGGTCCCGGGACCATGTTCGAGACGAGTCCGGCGGCCACCGACGGGGGGAAGATAGCTACCGCTGAGCGCCGTGGTGGGTTAGAAACGAGTGTCGCATCAGTGACACGCTGTTGCTGGCTCGGGAGTCGTCGACGGGAGGTCAGGGTTCGAACGCCCGGATTTCGTACGTGTACGTCGCGTTCGACTCGACTTTCTGGGCTGTGTGTTGAGAACGGTGCACCTGCGTTCCGACTCCGGACAGCACGCGGCGATACGCGTCCATCAGCGCGGGTCTCGTGAGCCGTTTCTCCGGAGCGTCGGTCTGGTCGGGGAAATTTGCCATGACCAAGACGCCGTCGGGTCGGAGCAGACCGAAGAGTGTCTCAACGTACTCGTACAGGTCCGGTCCGGTCATCCGGTCGGCCATGTAGTATATCGTTTCGCTCCAGACGACGGTGTCGAAGTCGCCGGTGACATCGGACAGGTAGTCGATGGCGTCGGCGGAGACGATTTCGGCCCGGTCGTTCGGAAGACGAGAACGTGCGGTTTCGGCTGCGGTGTCGGAGAGTTCGATCCCAAGCAGCGTCGCCTGCGGGAACGCCTCCAGCAACATCCGGGAGTGGACGCCCTCGGCACAGCCGATTTCGAGAATCCGGTCGACCGTCTCTGTTCGGTCCTCGATCAGCGCCACCTGACGTTCGTACTTTTTCAGTTCGTACTCGCTGGTCGCGAAGTTCCATGGGTCGGCACACTCGAACTTCGACTCGAAGTACGCCTTTGGATTGTCCATCGGCATCACAGCTCACTCCACTCGATCAGGTCGCGCGCATACACGTCCTCAATGATGTGTTCGTCCAGTCGGTTGTTCGCTTCCCCCCACAGTTCGCTCAGGACGCCGAACGCGAGCAGTTGGACGGCGGCGAAGTCGATCAGGCTCCGAAACTTCCAGCCGGGTGCGTACACCTCGATGGGGATCACGCTCCACCGGCCGTATCTCGATCGCTTGCGGATGTCGTCGTCGATGGGAGGTCGTCCGAACGAGAAGGCGATGATCGGGAGTGCGGCGTCGGTCGTCCCACCGCCGAGTTGTTCGTCGATGGATTCGTCGTCCACATAAACGATGTTCGCCCAGCCCAACGGGGCGTCGAGCGCCGGAACGATTCCGACGAGGTACGCCTTGTTGTGGTTGAGGAGGTTGAGCACTCGGTCCCGAACGTCGGCGACGTGGGTGGAGTCCGCGTGGACGTGCGCGAACTCGGAGAACTTCAGCGCCATCTCCGCCCCGATGCCGGGCTGGTGTGTGGTGTGAGCGAAGATCGGGGTTGACTGGAGGTAGCCACGGTCGTCGAGGACGTCGATGTGCTCGAGGACTTCCTCGAGACGCTCGGCGACGAACTCGAGGTGCAGGAAAACGAGTACGGCCGGATCGTCGACGCTCCCGAGGCCGAGAGCGTGACCGCGCGCGAACTCCTGGCGGTGCGGGCCAACAAGGAGCGGCTGATGTACACGGCCAAGCTCGAGGCGTTCAAGAAGGTCCGCAACCGGCTGGAGCGTAAGGTGAGCCTCCTCGGGGAGGCGGTCCAGAAGGAGCTCACGAGTCAGACCGACCAGAACCTGGACATCGAGGAGAACGTCGACGAGATCGAGACCGTGCTCAGCGGGTACGAGCGCGAGTCGATCAGCAAGGATCGCAGTCTCGGTAAGATCGACAGGCGGCTCGACGACATGCGACGGACGGATGACCTGAGCGTCGACAAGGACATGGAGGTCATCGAGGAGAAGTCGGGGGAGACGACCCGCCGACGGAGCGAGCTCTCCCACTTGGCCGAGGACATCCTCAACGAGGACGACGACGCCGGAGAGACCGACGGTCCCGTCGCGGACATGATCACGACGGACGTCGGGGTCGACCTCGACGACTACGTCGGGCGGGAAGAGCTCAAGGAGACGATGGACCGGAAGGTCTTCTCCCACGCCGAGAACCCGGAACTCGACGAGGAGTTCGACATCGATCCGGCGAACGGGTTCGTCCTCTACGGGCCACCGGGAACCGGGAAGACGCACTTCGTCAGGTGCATGGCCGGCGAAGTCGACATGCCGTTCGTGGAGATAGATATCACCGAGATGACGTCGAAGTACGTCAACGAGTCCGCCCAACTCGTCGGTGAGGTGTTCGAGGAGGTCCGCGAACACGGTCCGATGATGATCTGTATCAACGAACTCGACGCCGTCGCGAAGTCGCGTGACGCGGACATGACGGCGAGCGACCAGAGGGTCATCAACAAGCTCCTGACCGAGGTCGAGACGCTCCAAGACAGCCGGACGATCATCGTCGGGACGACGAACAAGCCCGGCGAACTCGACAACGCCGTCACCCGCTCCGGCCGGTTCACGGACACGTTCGAGGTCGGCATCCCCGACGCGGGCTTCCGCCGGAAGCTCATCGGCGAGTTCATGACCGACCGCCCGCTCGCACCCGAGTGGGACCTCGACCGCGTGGTCGACGTCACCGAGGGGTGTGCGCCCGCCGATCTCGAGGGGGTCTGCAACGAGTCGGCACGCATCGCCCGCGACCACTACATCGAAACGGGCGAGAAGGGGATCACGAACGCGATGTTCGAAACGGCCTTCGAGGACATCCTCGGATAACTCCGGGGACGGTTTTGGACCCGCTGATCATGCCACTCCAGACACGGTTCTACGAGTTCGAACGCTCGCGTCCGCCGGACGTCATCGGGGTGTACGAACTGGGTTGGCGCGACGGATCGGTCGTCTACATCGGCGCGGGCGTGATCCGCGCCCGTCTGTGTGCCCACCGGCGCGACCCGGACAAGCGCTTCAGCGTGTATCGCTGTCAAATCACCAACGACCGACGACGCGCCGGACAGATGGAGCGCCGCGAGCAGCGGAAGTTCCAGCGACGACACAGCCGGTTGCCCCGGTTCAACAACCGCGTCGGCTAGTGGGAAGTCTCGTGCCGTGGTCGGCACGGAGCCGCCTCGATCACTCCAGAAACGCCAGTTCCCGCTCCGGGTCGGTCGGCAGGTCTGACAGAATCTCGTCGACCTCGTCGGCATCAAGGGTCACGTCGTCCAAGCCACCGTCGCTCCGGTGGAGCGACCAGACGAAGTTGATCATGGTCGCCTGAAAGTGCGGGCTTTCTTGCTCGCTCTCGCGGATGTTTTTGATGATCTTCGCGGCGGTTTCGGCGTCGAGTATCTCGCTCATGACCTAACGTCGGGAGCGCTCGGAAGGTATGTGTTCCGGAGTCGTCAGTCGCCGCCGACGGCAAAGGCCGTCGCGTCCTCGTCGACCGTTGGCGTCGAAACGAGGGAAACCCCGGCGGTGAGGACGGCCCCAAACAACATGAAGCCGAGTGCAACGTCCCACCCGCCGTAGCTTCTGGCGAGAAGGGAGACGGTCGTTCCGGCCACGTCAACGGGCACCGCAGGGACGAGGACGTGGACGAGATACAGGAGTTGGGGGACGCCGACGCCGACGAGCATCCCGTCGGCGGTGGTCGCCTCCCAGTAGAGTGCGATCATGACCGGCGGTGCGAGGAGGGCGAACCCGGAGAAGGCGGTGTCACCGACCTCGATGAGCGTGCCGGGGCGGGAGAGACTGGCGAGGAAGGCGAGCATGGCGAAAACGGCAACACCGATGCGGGCGACCCAGGCCTCGCGGCTGTCGCTCGCGTCGGGGCTGACGAACGGCCGGTAGAGGTCGCGGGTGAAGTACGACGACCCGGAGAGCAGCATCGAGTCCGACGAGGACATCATCGCGGCCATCGCGCCGGCGACGACGAGGGCGGCGAACCACCCTGGCGTGTACTCGGCGAGCAGAACCGACAGAACGTTCGCCCCCTCGGGCACCTCGATCGGGAGGCCCGACGCCCACGCACCAAGCATAAACGCCGGCACGAAAAGCAGGAGGACAAGCACCGGCCAGAGGGCGAAGGATCGCTTCAACACCGTCGCCGAGCGGGCGACAAAGAAGCGCTGGTTGATCTGTGGGAACATGGTGACGCCGAAGGCGATGGTGACCGCCGAGGAGATGATGAACTGTGGGGTGTAGAGCCCACCACCGAGGGCGGCGAAGTCGGGGTTGGCGTTGATCATCCCGCGGGTTGCGGGGCCGACACCTCCGATCGCGCCGACGACCCAGACGACCGCGACCCACAGAACCGAGAGCATGAACAGCCCTTGGAGCGTGTCGGTCCACGCGACACCCCGGAGGCCCGCAAGCATCACGTAGACGATCATAAACGCCGTGATGAGCGCGGCCCCGCCCCAGTAGGGGACGACCCCGCCGGTTAGCCCACGGAGCGCCTCACCGGCGCCCATCTGCTGGAGCATGATGTAGGGAAACAACCAGAGAAGGCTGACACCCGCGACCAACCCCCGCAACGCGGGCGAGGCGAAGCGGTCGCCGAGCATCTCACCCAGCGTGACGTAGTTGCGTGCACGGCCGATGAGCCACTGCCGGTAGCCGATGACGTACCAGAGAACGGCAAAGAGCACGCCGTCCATCACCCCCATAACGAGGATCCACTCGGGACCGGCGCTGTACGCGAGGTTCGGTCCCCCGAAAAAGGTGAAAGCCGAAAGAAGCGTTGCGAAGGTCGTAAACAACAGGACCAAGCTGCCAAGCGTCCGGCTGGCGAGGTAGAAGTCCTCCGCGTCGTCGCCGCCGACACGGTAGGCGACCAGTCCGATTCCGAGCGCAAACAGGAGGTACGCGACGACGATACCGAGCGGTTGGAGCGTCACGGCTTCTCACCCCGGCCGACACCGACGCCGTCGTCGACACCCATCATCCGATCCCAATCGGTTCGTGTAAACAGGGCGAACACGGCCGCCGCAGCCCCCAGCCAGCCGATATGCCACCAGAGCCAGACGGGGAGGCCGGCGACGACCGTCGAGGTCCCCCACAGGAACCACGGGACCGAGAAGGTGAGAAGGGTCGCGAACGCCACTATCCAGAGCCAATCTCGCATGCAGTGCGACATCATAGTTATGTATTTTCTCCGATCACGTAAATGGTGCCAAATAATTCTTCGTTCGCATCTTCGAAGAAATTTCTTCTTCGATATTGACGTCGGATCGGCTATCTAATTTCAGACGCGTCGACAGGGATAAGCCCGGGCCGGCCGACCGGCGTCGTGTGTCCACGAGCGATGCCGTCGTTCCGCCTTTCATCGCCCTCGCGGTCGCGGTGGTGGCGATCAGTACGAGCGCGATCCTCGTCCGCTGGAGCGACGCGCCGAACGTGGTCAAGGCGCTGTACCGCGTGACGTTTACCGTCGGGGCGCTGCTCCCGGCCGTTCTCCGCCGCGGAAGTCGGGCGGCCGTGGCACGGATCGGGCGTCGCGATGGCGGGGTCGCTATCGCGGCGGGGGCGGCACTCGCCGTTCACTTCGTGGTCTGGTTCGAGAGCCTCGATCACACCACCGTCGCGGCGAGTGTCACGCTCGTTCAGGCGCAACCGGTCTTTGTCGTTCTGGGGGCATGGCTCCTTCTCGGCGAACGGGCGGGCCGTCGGAGCGTCGCGGGCGTGGCCGTCGCCGTCGTCGGCATGGCGGTGCTGTCGTTTGGGACGCCGCTTCTCGCGGCAATCGGTCCGACGGTCGGCGCCGCGGGCGTCGACGCGGGGACGGGGTACGGAAATGCGCTCGCGCTCCTCGGTGCGGTCGCCGTCGCGGCCTACTACCTCGCCGGCCGGTCGCTCCGGCGTCGGCTACCGATGGTGCCGTACGTGACCGTCGTTTATGCCGCCTGTGCCGTCGTTCTGCTTGTGGTGGCCGTCGGCCGAGGGTACGCTCTCGCCGAGTACGCCCTCCACGAGTGGGTGCTGTTTGTCGCGATGGCGGTCGGGCCGGGTGTTCTCGGACACACCGTTATTAACTGGGCGCTTGGCCACGTGAAAACCCACGTCGTCAGCGTCACGCTGCTCGGCGAACCGCTCGGAAGCGCGGTACTCGCGGCCGTTCTCCTCGCTGAACTGCCGACGGCCGGCACGCTGCTCGGGGGGGCGGTCGTTCTCGCAGGCATCTACCTCACGGTGTCCGGGCGACCCGGTCAGTGAAGCTTGAGTTCGACCCGACGACCGTCCGGATCGCGCACGTACGCCGCCCAGTCGCGGCCGTACGCGCCGTAGCGTTCGTGGGGTTCGCCGGCCTCGATTTCGACGCCGGCCTCCCGGAGGTCGGCCACCAGAGCGTCGAGTTCCGCCCGCGTGCCGGTCCCGGAGGAACGAACGAGGAGACAGACGTGTTCCCCCCCGACGTCGATCGGCCCGTCGGTCGGGACGAGATGAAGGTGGCGACCGCCGGCTACGACCGCGACGTACGGTACCTCGCCCGCGTCGTAGCGGTCTCGGTCCCGGACGGCCATCCCGAGCAGGTCGCGATAAAAGGCGAGCGACCGGTCGAGGTCGGTGATCCGAAGGGCGACGTGGTCAATGTCGACGACGTCCATGCTGTCGTCTTGGGAGCGGAGGCTCAAAACCGTACGGCCGTCGCGTGTGGTAGGTGTGGTCCGTCAGGACTCGCCACCGAGCAGTTCCCGCGTCCGCCGGTGGCGGAATCGAAACATCGGTTCGAAGCCGACGCGGGCAAACGGGCCGGCGGCGTCGCCGAGGGGACCAAGCGGCAGGTCGTAGACGACACGATCATCGACGATTGTCGCGGAGCCGTCGGCGAAAAATCGGTGGGTGTGTTCCCACCGTGGGAAGAGCCCGCCCTCCATCTCGTCACGAAAGAAGGCCGATCCCTCGTCCCGGCCGCGGTCGGTGATAACGGAGGTCCACCGTTGTCGCGGGGCGACGCCGAACGGCCGGAGCGACGCCCGGATCCGCGACCCGGTCTCCAGTATCTCCGGGTCAGGCTCGCCGTCTGGACCGGTTATCGATTCGACCTGGAGATTCATCCACCCGGGTGTCAGGGCCTCCAGTCCGCTCGCGCGGGAGTGGAAGTCCCACACGGCATCGAGCGGAGCGTCGACACGCGTCCGTCGCTGGTACACAGCCATACGACAGCTATGGACGAACGGCGGATAAGCGCGATGGGCACGATCGATCCGGATCGGGGCCGATCCCGACACGTCGATAACCGGCACGGCCACCGCCATCGACCTGTGGTTCGTGTCGATCACGACCTCGTGCAACGGTCGGGTGTCGACACTCGACCGTGTCGGTCGAGGGCTAGCCAGCGGTGTGTCGGCGACGAGGCCGACCGGGGGATTCATGCTCCTGGGACTGCCTTGCGGAGGGTATGATGACGCTCGACTCCGACGACACGGTCGCCGTTCTCGCCCACGACCGGTTTCCCGACCGTGCGAAAACCGCGGTCGGCGTGCTCCGGTACGCGGACTACGACGTGACGGCGGTGATCGACCGGGCACGCGCCGGTGAATCGGTCGCCGATCATCTTCCGGGCGTGCCGGACGCGCCCATCGTCGGGGAGATGGCCGACGCTCTCGCGACCGGGGACCCGGACGCCCTGCTGATCGGCATCGCCCCCATCGGCGGCGGCTTCGACGACTCGTGGCGACCCGACGTGCGGGCCGCCATCGAGTCCGGGTGTGACGTGATCGCCGGGCTCCACTACTTTCTCGCCGATGACGAGGCGTTCGCGACGCTCGCGGCGGACCACGGTGTCGACCTGATCGACGTGCGCCGCCCGCCCGACGACCTCACGGTGAGTGAGGGTCGAGCGGGCGACGCCGACGTAGAGGTGGTGATGACCGTCGGCACGGACTGCTCGACGGGAAAGATGACGACGACACTCGAACTCGTCGCCGCGGCCCGGGAGCGAGGGATCGACGCCGGATTCGTTCCGACCGGGCAGACGGGGATCATGATCGCCGGGTGGGGGGTTCCGGTCGACCGCGTGATCGCCGACTTCGCCGCCGGAGCCGTCGAGCGGATGCTCCGCGACGCCGCCCCCGATCACGATGTCCTTTTCGTCGAGGGGCAGGGAGCGATCGTTCACCCGGCGTACTCCGGCGTTACGTGTAGCCTACTCCACGGCGCGATGCCCGACTCGCTGGTGTTGACCCACAGCGCCGGCCGGGAGACGATCCACGGCTACGAGGACTTCCCGATCCGGCCGATCGGGGAGTACGCCGACCTCTACGAGAGCCTCGCGGCCGCCGTCGCTCCCGCGCCCGTCGCGGCGGGAACCATCGACACCCGATCGATCGACGGCGACGACGCGGCACGGGAGGCGATCGAGTCGTACGCCGACGCGGTCGGCGCGCCGGCGACCGACCCGGTTCGTTTCGACGCCGACGAAATTCTGGACGCTCTGCTATGATCTCGACCGACTTCGAGCGTCGCCGGCTCCCGATCGACGGCGCGTTCACCATCGCCCGCGGGTCGAAAACAGAGAGCAAGACGGTCGTCGTCCGCATCGAGAACGGGGCACGGACGGGGACCGGCGCGGCCGCACCCGACAGCCGCTACGGCGAGACGATCGGCACCGTCACCGCGGTCCTTCCCGACCTGCTCGCGGCGGTCGAGTCGGTCGACGACCCCCTGTCACTCGATCGGATCGACCGCCGTCTCCGGGGCGTTGTCCACGGCAACCCGGCCGCCCGTGCCGCGGTCAGTATCGCCTGTCACGACCTCGCCGCTCGCCGTCTCGGCGTCCCGCTCTGTCGCCAGTTGGGACTCGCCCCCGCGGATGCGCCACCGACCTCGTATACGGTCCCGATCGACGATCCGGAGATGGTTCGGGAGCGTGCCGCCGCGGCCATCGACGACGGTTACCCGATTCTGAAGGTGAAACTCGGCACCGACCGGGACCGAGAACTGGTCGAGGCGGTCCGTGCCGTAGCCCCCGAAACGACGATTCGTGTCGACGCCAACGAGGCGTGGACGCCCCACGAGGCGGTGGAGATGAGCGCGTGGCTCGCCGATCACGGTGTCGAGTTCGTCGAACAGCCGGTCCCGGCGGATGACCCCGAGGGCCTCCGCTACGTCCACGAACACGGTGCCCTCCCGGTCGCGGCCGACGAGTCCTGTCGCGTTCTCGCGGACGTGCCCGAGGTGGCCGACCGGGCAGACATCGTGAACCTGAAACTGATGAAGTGTGGCGGCATCCGCGAGGCGATCCGGATGGTTCACGCCGCCCGGGCACACGGGTTGGAGGTGATGATCGGGTGTATGGTCGAGTCGACCGCCTCCATCGCCGCGTCGATCCACCTCGCGCCCCTCGCCGACTACGCCGACCTGGACGGCTCGCTCCTTCTCGCCGAGAACGCCTACGACGGGCCGACCTACGAGGGCGGGCGGGTGACGATGCCGGACCGTCCGGGAACCGGTGTCCGGCCGACCGAGTAGCCCGGCCGGGGGATTCGCCCCGGTCGATCCGGTCACTCGTGTCGGTTTTCCTCGGCGATCACCACCCGTTGGAGGGCAAGACGCACGTGGTAGTCCTTTTCGACGGCGTCGTCGACCCGGAGCGCCGCTTCGAGGTGCTGGCTCGTCGACTCGTCGAACGTGATCCGATCACCGGCGGCCGGTTCCACAGGTGACCGTCCGGCCTGTGACTCCGCCTCGGTCGGGTCAGTGGGGGGAAGCATATAGGTTCGTCGGTGACAACGGTCCCCGAGACCCTATACCCCCCGGTTTATTCGGTCTGTAATAAAATACGATCGGGTGACACATCGGTGCCTCGCCGGGCGTCGTTCTACGCTCCCGGCCAGTCGGCAAAGACGGTCCCACCACCCGCATGGTCGAGGTAGGTGCGTTGCATCCGCTCGACCGCCTCGGGGAGGGTCGCGCCGTCGTCGACGGCCGCCCGAACCCGATCTTTCTTCCAAGCGCTCGGGACGGTGCCGTCGCGTCGGCGTTCGACAGGCGCGAGGTAGTCATCGACGGCGTCGTCGCCGAGGCCGGCGTCCCGGAGGCCCCGGCGGGCGTGGGCGAAGAGGTCGTCGTAGACCGCCTGGGGGTCGGCCGTGCGGTCGCCGTCGGCGGTCACCCACGCCAACTCGGCGTCCGGCCCCCGGTCGACGGCGTCGTAGAAGCAGTCGCGAGCGGCCGTCCACGGCAGGTTGAGAACGGGGTGGTCGGCGGCGATGAGTCCGCGAAGCAGACCGACAACAAGCGCCTGCAACGAAACGGTGTCCCGGACCGTCGGCTGGGTCGGAAGCGGACGGTACTCGATGCGCAGGGAGGCCCCGTCGCGTGCCGTGCCGACCGGTTGCCCGCCGACGACGCCCCGGACCCACCGCCAGTGGACGCCACGCTTGTGGTCGTACTCTGGGAGTGTCGCCCGGTAGGAACCGGCCCCGGCATCGGTGCCGGCATCGGCGTTGCCATCCGAGAGAACGGGTGCGTACGTCTCGTCCGCAACGACCCGATCCACCACGTCGGTCGCATCGTCGACATCGCGCGGGAACCGAACCTTTCCCTCGTCGCTGGGCGCGTCGGCGTTGATGCTCTCTTCGAACACCCGGATCCGGTGTTCGTGGAGGGTGTCCTTGATGACCCCGGGGTCGGCGGCCGCATCGTAGCAGTCTGCAGGGAGAAAGGGGGAGTTGCTCGACAACGAGAGAATCGGGCCGGTCGTTCGCAGCGCGGCGTTGAAATACGACGGAAACGCCTCAACCTCGGGAATCTGGAGGTGTGGCTGGATCGACGTGGCGAGCGACTCGACGAGAATCGTCGGATAGGAGAGGTGAGCCCCCGGCGCGTCGACGGTGATCGTCCCGTCGCTCCGGTCGAGAATCTCGTTGTCCAGTGCGACGTATCGGGGGTGGTGGCGCATGTTCGTCGCGACAACGACCCCCGACCGCTCCTCGACGGTCCCGAGGTACGCGTCGGTTCCCTCCATCGGCGGAATCGTCCACATGGCGTCGAGGGCCGGGGCAAATCCCTCCTCGTCAAGTGTCTCGGCCGCGGCGGCGACACCGTCGGCGATGCGGTCGGCCTGTTCGGCGAGGCCGTCGGCGTCGAACAGCGTCGCCGCGGAGTTGACCTCCAAGTTGTGGACGCCGAGTTCCTTTGCGAATCCGCCGCGGTCGAAGGCGGCGCTTGGAATGGACGCGAGACGACCGTCGGCGGGGTCGACCGCGTAGGCCTCCAACTCCATTCCGATGGCGAACTCCCCGGTGTCGAGGCGACCGCTGGCGATGTCATCACGGATCCGCTCGGCCTGTGTACGGACTCGACGGTCGAACTCCGCACGGATTTCGGGATCCGTCGACCGATCGACGGCGGCGACGAGATCCGGCACGTCACCCATCAGGCCGACTCCTCACCGTCGGCGTCTGCCCCTCCTTCGCTTTCGCTTTCGCTCTCCCGCAGTTCGTCGAGTTCGGCCGCAACGTCGTCGTCGACGGACACCGTCGGCCCGCCGGCGTCACCGCTCGACTCCCCCATCTCCGATTTGAGCGTCTCGAGTTCCGCGTCGACCGCCGACGACGTCCGCCCGGACTCCAACTGCCGGTCGATCTCGTCTTTATCCGAGAGCGCATCGTCGAACGCGCCCGACTCCTGCAGTTCATCCATTGCGGCCGACCGCGCCTCCATCTCGTCGGTTCGCTCCTCGGCGCGTTCGAGCGCGCGACCAACGTCGCCCATCTCGTCGCCGACGCCGCTGATGGCCTCCGAGACACGGTTCGACGCCTCCGCGGCCTCGTAGCGTGCCTTCATCGTCTCCTTTTTCGTTCGGAACTCCTCGATCCGGTTCTGGAGGGTGTTTTTCTTCTCGACGAGGTCGTCCTGTGTCGACTGAAGATCTGCGATCTGACTCTCCAGTTCCTCGATCTGTTTCATCTTCTCCTTTTTCTTTTCCAGCGCCCGCCGCGCCAGATCCTCGCGGTCTTGACTGACGGCCTCGCGGGCCTGTTCGTTGTGCTTGTCGACGTTGTCCTCGAGTTGTCGCTTCTGAATCTCGAGTCGTTTCTTTTGTGTCGTCAGGTCGGCGATCCCCTGTTTGACCTGTTGGAGTTCGTCGCGCATCCGCTCGTAGGAGTAATCGAGCGTCTCGGTTGGGTCCTCCGCCCGATTCAGGAGGCCGTTGAGCTTCGACCGAACGACGTAGGAGGCCCGCGAGAGTATTCCCATACCTCCCCTTGGGGACGCGAGCCTTAAAATCTCACCCGGCGACAGGATCGTAAGGGATCGGCGTGTAGCCAACGGTGTGTCGACCGACCGCATCAGGATTCCGGGAGCCCGAAAGGTCCGAGCCAGCCTCGATAACGACAGCCGGGACGCCCGCGCCATCGTCGTCGCGTGTCCCCCACACCCACAACGCGGCGGCGACCGCCACGACAACCGCCTGCGTGCGGTGAGCGCCGCGCTTCCCGAATGGACCGACTGCCTTCGCGTCGGCTACGGCCCGTGGGACGAGGGACGAGGCGAACGCGCCGACGCCCGGGCCGCGTGCGAGTGGGCGGCCGACCGCTACGACAGCGTCATGTTGTTCGGCTACAGTTTCGGCGGCGGCGTCGCACTCCTGACAGCCGTGGACGTTGGCGGTCCCGTCGCCGCGCTTTCTCCTGTCCCCCGTCTTGAGGACGGGAGCGACGTGGTCGCCGCCGTCAACCGGGTCGGCGGTCCCCTGTGGGTTGGCTACGGGACGCGTGACGAGACTGTCGACGCCGACCGGGTCGGCGAGGCGGTCCGTGGTCGGGAGGGGACCGTCGAGACGTTCCCCGCGGACCACCGTTTCGTCGGCCGGGAGGTGGCCGTTGGCGAACGCGTGGCGGCCTTCGTCGCGAGCGTGGTGTGACACGGCGCGCGTCTTTTGTCACTCGGTGCTGTACGGATCGGCATGACGTTCACTCCGCTCAGCCGGCGCCGGACCCTCGCCTGCGTCGGGGCGGTTGCTGCCGGACTCGCCGGGTGTGCAGAAACGGACGACAGGGCGACGACCGACACGGCGACCACGGGCGCCGGCGACACGGCCTCGGCCGACCTCAACCTCCGCGAGGCGAACGTCGTGGCCGTGACCGTCGAAACCGAGGGCGGGAACGGTGACTACCGGTTCGAGGTGACCCTCATCCACGACGACGACGGCGAGAACGGGTACGCCGACTGGTGGCAGGTCGAGACGCTCGCAGGGGGGCGGTTGGGCCGGCGTGAACTGGCCCATCCACACGGCACCCGCGAGTTCACACGGTCGACGACGGTGTCGATTCCGGAGGGGACCACCTGTGTCGTCGTCCGCGGACATGATCAGACCCACGACTACGGCGGCCAGGCGATGCTCGTCCGCGTCGAAACCGGCGGCGAAACCGCCGTTCGGCAGGGGCCGGAGCGCCGGTCGGTCGCCGACCGTGCGTGTTGATCGCTACTCGTCGCCGCGTTCTTGCCTGGTGATCTTGAGGTACGAGGCGAGTCCAAGGATGGTCGCCGGCCAGAGGCCAACGAACTGCCCTTTCTGTTTGTCGCCGCGCACGTAGTAGTAGTACAACGCCAGCGCGACGGAGCCAACGGCGGCCAGTCCCGCCGGCCCGAGGCCCGATGATTCGAGTTCGTCCGCCAGTTTATCCATCTGATCGTTGTCTGCTGTTTCGCTCACCCCTAATAGTTGGACTCCAGACGCATATACCGTTCGTCAAGCGGCAAAAAACGTATCTCGGCGGATCGGTAGTAGTTTACACCACCTGTTGTCTCTGCTTTCTGGTGTGTCATGTGGGCACACTCCTTACGGCGAATGTACACACCGCGGGATTATGTCGGTGGATCCGGGGCCGGATCGAGTCTCTGAGCGGGGGGGTAGCCTGTGCTGTGCCGACACAGAGCCGAGGGTGGGTTTGATGCCTCGGGGGCTGACCCGACCGCAGACCTGAGGTCGGCTGAAGGACGGTCGATACCGTAGCCGAGACGAGTCCGTCCCTCCTCAAGAACGCTCTCACTACACACACACGGAGTCAACGGATACCGCATCCACGTGTCTCGGACGGCGCCGGTGTGAACAATCATTTAGCCCGTACGGACAAACCGATCACGTATGGACGACAGCACGGTCGTTGTCTCCGGCGAACGGGCCGGCCAACCCGACAGGATCGGGTCACAGACCAATCTGGGTGGCACTCGGCTACCGATACCCCCGTCGGATGGCCGGGCCGTTGAACGGACCGGATGTGTCAGAACGCGAGGGTGCCGGGGCGGGAGGCGGTTCTACCCGGCACACGGGGCTGAACGCCCGTGAGCGGACGTGAGTGAGAAGCGCCAGCGGATTCGGGACCAACTGGACGGCGAGGTGACACTGGAAGAAAAAGAAACCGCGTGGATGCTGGAAAACGAGGCGTATCTGGTCGTGAAAGAATCGGGAGTGTACACCGTCTACGGGAACGGTCACCCCCGGGCCACAGAAAAGCTGAAAACGACGGTCGTCAGCGAGGTCGTGGAATTTCTCGGTTGAACGTTCAAGTCGGTGTGCAACAGACAGGATCCATCGGCGTCGACGAGTCAGACGGCCGGCCTGTATAGACGCCACCGATTGAATCTATCACCTCCGCCGACGTCCGGGTCAGAACGGCGTTCAGGGAAGTCACGCGGTCGTATCGATCGAGAGAGGACGTGTTGGCACGCTCGGAACGGAGGGTGCGTTCGTCGACAGAGACGGGTCGTCTCGGGTCGGTACGTTGTCGGGCAGTCGAATCAAGCCGCTCTGGTAGAGAACAGATCTATGTCTGCCGAAAGCAGCGGTGTCGGGTGGGTTTCAACTGTACTCCCTCCACCGGTAGCCACACTCCTTGCACTTGAAAAACCGTGTCGGCGGTTCGTCGGCCGCACCGGTCTGTTTGATCGTGTACCACGCCTCGCCGCCCCCGCAGTCGTCGCAGGTCACGTCGGTCGCCGTGGGTTTGCCTTCGAAGTTCGCGCCCTCCTCGGTTTCGACGAGTTCGTCGTCGCTCTGGCGTTCGGTGGAGACGAACTCGGCGGCGCGTTCCTCATCGCGGGCGTCGGTCGCGCCACAGGAGGTACACGCCATCTCGCCGTCGCGGGCGACCATCATGGACCCACAGTCATCGCAGAACTGCATATCTCGGCCGTAACGCGTCGAGGCACAAAGATGACTCGACACACCGGGATCAGTCGATGCTCGACTCGCGGCGCTCGGCGACGATGGGGCAGTTACGAACGCGGAAGTCGTCGGCGTCGACAACCTCGACGATTGTCGTCCCCTCGTGGGTGCAGGCCGTCGCCGGCGGGGCCGAAAAGTGGGGACATCGCTGGCAGAACTCCCGCTTCGAGACGACGTGTTCGTTCGCCTCGGACGCCTTGTGGACCTCCGCACCGAGTCCCACACCCGCCTCCGGTTCGTCCGAACCCTCGACGAACGACTCCCAGACGGCCTCGTCGTCGACCTCGGCGACGTCGACGGACTCAAACGGGTCGGAATCGAGGTCCGTGCCCGTCGACTTCGACGTCGACGCCGACTCGTCGGCCTCGCGCCGTTTCCGCACCTCACGGGCGAGATCGGCGAGGGGAGCGTCGTCGTCCGGGTCGTCGCCGGCGTCGGCGTCGTCCGTCTCGTCGTCGAGACTCTCGCTCTCGGCGAACGGATCGGGGTCGTCGTCGCCGTCTTCAGTCACCGGTCGGCCCCCCGAACCCCGCCTCGTCGGTGACGCGGCCACCGTTCTCGCCGTCGGTCAACGCCGGGCGGTCTCCCGTCACGAGTGTTGCACTCCCGAAGAATCCGGTCGAGGGCTCGAAGTGGGTATAGGTGGCTTCGCAGTGTGGACACCGGGGCCGGGAGAGCAAGCCGACATCGACCGTCGAACCACAGTCGCCACAGGCGGCGGTGCGGTCGCCGTGGCGGTTCGCGACCGTCCGCAGGTCGTCGACCGCCCGGCGGTCGGCCTCGGCGGCGCCGACGTGTCTGAGCGTCGAACGGAGGTCGGCGACGGTGTCGGCCATGGAATCGACCGTTCGTTCGAGGTCGTCGGTCGTGTCGGTCAGATACTCCAAAATCTCCTCGTAGTTTTCGAAGCCACGGTCTAACCGATCGGCGAGTGCATCGACCTGTGCCGTGGCGTTCTCGGCGGCGGTGGCGGCGGCGTCGACGCGGTCGGACAGTTCGGGGTGGTCGTGGGTTCGGGATGCTTTGTCGTCTGCCTCGCGCTTGACCTGAATGACACGGTCGCGGACGTCGTCGATTTTCGTGTCGAGGTCATCCTCAACGCCGCCGACACGGTCGGACAACGCTTCGAGTCGGTCGCCCATGTCGTCGAGACGCCCCGGGTCGACATCGGCAGGGGTGATGCCGGCACCGGCCTCAGCCTTGGCCTCGGCCTCGGCGTCGAGATATCGATACACCGAGACGGCCCGTGCCAGAACCGCTCCCGGGTCGGCGTCGTGCTCCGCGGCCCGGCGTTCGACCCACTCCCGCAACTCCTCGGGGAAGGCGTCGGACTGTTCGCCTGCCATCCCGTGTCCCTTTCTCGTCACACGTTAAGTATCGGTCGGCCCGACCTACCGGATCTTCCGGACGCCGCTTACATCGAATCCGCCCTCGTGAATCTCCGTTTCGAACCGGATGATGTTCTCCGCTTCGAGCCGCGAGAGAACGCCTCGAAACTCCTTGACGAACATGGTTCGGGCGCGTTTGGACCCGCCGGTCTCCCACTCGAACTGAAACGTTCCCGAGGTGGCATCCATCAGATGACCGAGTGCCGTGGGGTCGAGCGTCTCCTCCTGTACCAACAGGAGGATGAGCCCGCCCCACTGGTGGGCGACCTTCTGGATGCCCTTCATCACGAGGGCGATATCGCTCAACGACATGTCGTCGCTGATGGCGGCGACGAGGTCGGTGACCGAGTCGACAACAACGAGGTTGCCCGCCGCGTGTTCGCCGAGGTAGTCGCCGAGAGCGCTCAGTGCGCTCTCCCGACGCTCGCGCGTCGCCAGATCCTCGACGGTCCGGGTTGCGCCCGCGTACCACTCGCGAGGGATCGGACTCAGCTGAAAATACTCGGGCGAGAGGTCGCGAAACTGGACGTGATCGACCGCCATGCCGGCCAGGTCCTCGTTCATCGTGTACGCCAGTTCGCGTTCGAGGTGGTCGCGGCCGGTCGTGAAAGAAACGTAGTGGATCTCCTCGGGTGGCGTTGCCCCCGACTCCACGTCGCCGTAGTGGAGGGTGAACGCGTCGCGGTCGCCGTGGTACAGGCCGTTCATCGCGGCGCTCGTGTACGCGAACTCGCGGGCGCCCGCGCCGGCCTCGCCGACCAACAGAACGACACTCCCCGGTGGCGCCCCGCCGCCGACGATGGAGTCGAGACGGGCGATACCGAAGGGGATGCGTGCCATGGATGGCGTATGGCTGTCGCCGAGTTAGTCGTTGCGGCGCGGGTCGCCGTCGACCGCCGCGCCGCGGTTGCGCCCCTCGGCGATCAGGACGCGGCCGTCGACACCCGCGGCGTCCAGAGCGGCGCGTCCCGCCTCGCGTGCCGCCGCCGACCTGTCGGCGTCGGTGATCCCGTACACCGACGGCCCCCAGGAGGACTGTCCCGCACCGTAGACGGCCGGGTCCTCGTCGAGGGCGGCGACGAGTTCACCGGCGGGCGGGCGATAAACGCCGCCCTGTTCGTCCGTGTACCACGTCCCGTTGAGGCGGCCGACCTCCGCGACGGCCGCCCCGAAGCGCTCGGCAGAGCCCTCGGTGACCGCCGGGAGCACACGACGGGTGATGACGCCGGCGAGGCGGTCGCTCGGTGACGGGGGCGCGGACTCGACGGCCGAGCGCATACTCCTGTCCTCCGCGTCGCCGCTCGGCCCGGCGTGGCCCTCGGGCACCACGACCAGAAAGCGCCAGTCCTTGGGGAGCGGATGTCGCGCGGCGACCGGCGGCACCGACCACCGACCGAGCGCCGGACGGTCGGTGGTGAACCGCGTGGTCGGATGGCCGGCATCGAGAACGAACCCGCCGTTCTCGAAGGTGGCGACGCCGATACCGGAACGACCGCCACGGCCCAACTCCGGTGCGAGGCGTCGGGCGTCGACCGGGCGGTCGTGGGCGTGTGCGACGGCGGCGAGCGTCGCGAGGGCCAACTGTGTCCCGCTTCCGAGACCGACATGCCGTGGAAAGGAGCCGTCGACGGTCACGTCCGCGCCGTCGACGCCGAGCTGCTCGACCGCCCGCGTCGTGTAGTCGTGGACGGTCGGGTTGTCACAGGTCACGCCCTCGTCGGGGGTCGCGGCGATACTGACCTGCGGGCGGTCGAGACCCACGCCTAAACTGCCGTAAAGGCGCTCGCGGGCCAGACTCAGGTTACAGAAGCCGAAGTGGAGGCGGGCGTGTGTGGTGACTCGGGCGTATGACATGGCTCACCTCATCGGGGAACAACGGGCCGACGATGTGTGAACCGGTCGATGCGGGGCCATCTCAGCCCGACCCCGGTAGCGGGCAGAGACTGGCGGTGAACACGGCGACGTCGTCGGTGTCGTTGCGCGCCCCGTGGCCTACGCCACGGTCGTGGTAGACGACGCCGGGAGCGTTGATCGCCTCCTCGTCGTCGCCTTGGATCACGGTCACCGTCCCGCGGAGGACGTGAAAGACGTTCGTGCTGTCGGCGTGTTCGTGTGGTTCCAGTCGCGCACCCTGACCCAGAGCGAAGGCTTTCACCAGTACGTCGTCGCTGACGGCGAGTTCGGCCGTCACCACCTCGTCGGGAGCCGGATCGAACGTCTCCAGTCGGTCGAGCGTCATGCTAGTCGTATCGGCCGCCGGCGTCTTAATCGGTGCGTTTCCGGGGAAGCGCGGAGCGTCTCGGGTGGGGGTGACGGCCGTGGTGTGGGAAAGGGTCGGGGCCCGTCGGCGGCCCGCGGTCATCGAAACCGGAGCCGAACAGGTTCGGGACGCGGTCGGGGATGATAACGGAGTTTGTCGGCTCACCGCGTTCACCACGCCAAAGCCGGCGGTGGCCACCGGCGCGATGGGCGGAACCGCGGGCGGGGCCGTAGCGGGCATCGCGCCCGATGGCACGTGTGGCCATCGATCCGACAGGGGAGCCGCGGGTCCGGGTTCAGGTCCGGGTCGTGTGCCCCCGATCCGGAGTGACCGAGGCCTCAACCCAGTTCCTCGGCCACCATGTCGACGCCGAACAGATCGGGGTCCATCGCGAGGTCGGTCTGGCCGCGCACGAACTCGGGGAGCGAATCGTGGCTGTAGACGACGATCCGGACATCGGGATTCCGATCCTTGACCACCGAGATGGCGGTCGCCTCGTCCAGATCCGTGAGAACGAACAGATCGGCGTCGGCGATACCAGCGTCGTCGAGAACGGATGCGGTGAGGATCCCATCGACACACGAGACATCGATGCCCTCGCCTTCCAGTGCCGGCCCCAGGTCGTCGTGGTCCGGGCCGGCCAGTATCGCTTGGGTCATCACTCGTACTCGATGGTCGCGGGCGGCTTATGCGTGACGTCGTAGACGACCCGCGCGACGTTCTCGTTTTCGCCGGTGATGCGACTCTGGATTCGTTGGAGCGTCTCCCACGGAAGTTCCTGTGCGCGGGCGGTCATGCCGTCCCTGCTCTCGACCGACCGGACCGAGACGATCCAACCGTGGACGCGGTTGTCGCCTTTCACACCCGTTGCCTTGCCGATAACGGCCGCAAAGGCCTGCCACGGGTCGTGTGCCTCGACCTCCTCCTCGACGACGTGACACGCCTCCCGAGCGACGCCGAGTTTCTCCTCGGTCACCTCGCCGATGATACGGACCGCGAGGCCGGGACCGGGGAACGGCATCCGCTCGGAAACCACCGCTTCGAGGTCGAGTGCGCGGGCCACCTCGCGAACCTCGTCCTTGTAGAGGTCACGGACGGGTTCGACGATCCCCTCGAAGTCGACCACGTCGGGGAGTCCACCGACGTTGTGGTGGGATTTGATGTTGCCCTCGCTCTCGATGCGGTCGGGGTAGATCGTCCCCTGAACGAGGTGGTCGGCGTTGGCCTCGCGGGCCTCGCGTTCGAACTCCCTGATGAACGACTCCCCGATGACGTGGCGCTTCTCCTCGGGATCGGTGACACCTTCGAGCGCGTCGAGAAAGCGATCCTGTGCATCGACGATCCGGAGGCTGTCCATGAACGCGAACGTCTCGCGGATGCCCTTCGTCTCGCCTTTCCGCATCAGCCCGGTGTCGACGTAGACGGGGGTGAGGCGGTCGCCGATGGCGCGGTAAGCGAGCGCCGCGGCGACCGAGGAGTCGACACCGCCGGAGAGCGCGATGATGGCGTTGTCGTTCTCGCCGACCGCGTCGGCTATCTCCTTTGTCGCCTCCGGAATGAACGCGTCGGTGTCGACCATCAGGCCTCCACCTCCCGTTCGGTCATGTCGGCGCGATCGAGCACCGCCTCAACAAGGCCGACAAAGGGTGGGCTCGCCCGGTCGGGACGCGACCGGAACTCGGGGTGGAACTGCGTCCCCAGAAAGTAGGGGTGGTCGTCGAGTTCGACGATCTCCATCCGGTTGTTCGCACGGCCCGAGAAGGTGAGCGATCCGGCCTCGAGGTCGTCGATGTACTCCGGGTTGACCTCGTAGCGGTGGCGGTGACGTTCGGTGCAACTGTCAGCGTCGTACACCTCGTGGGCGAGCGTCCCGGAGTCGATGTCGGTGGTGTGTGCACCGAGTCGCATCGTTCCGCCGAGGTCTTCGAGATCGTACTGCTCGGGCAGGAGGTCGATAACCGGGTACGGCGTCTCCTCGTCGATTTCGGCGGAGTGGGCACCCTCCAACCCGAGCACGTTCCGGGCGTACTCGACGACGGCCATCTGGAAGCCAAGACAAAGGCCGAGAAACGGAACGTCGTTCTCGCGGGCGTGGCGGATGGCCTCGACCTTGCCCTCGGACCCCCGGGAACCGAAGCCGCCGGGGACGACGACCGCATCGGCCTCGCGGAGGCGTTCGGTGTGGTGATCGCGCATCTCGTCGGCGTCGACCCACAACGCGTTCACGTCGACGTTCCGATGGATACCCGCGTGTTTCAGCGCCTCGTGGATCGACATATAGGCGTCTTCGAAGGCGTACTTGCCGACCAGTGCAATGTCGATTTCGCCGGTCCGTTCGCGGGTGACGAGGTCACGCCACCGGCTGTCGCGTTCCCCGCGTGGGAGCGCCTCGTCGGCGACGTGTAGCTCCTCCATCACGTACTCGTCGAGACCTTCCTCCTCAACCATCAGCGGGACGTGATAGATGTCCTCAACATCCGGGTTCGAGAACACCGCGTCGGTCGGCACGTCACAGAACAGCGCGATCTTCTCCCGTGTCTCGGCGTCGAGGTGGTCCTCGCAACGACCGACGAGCACGTCCGGTTGGAGACCGATCGAGCGCAGTTCCTTCACGCTGTGTTGGGTGGGTTTGGTCTTCTGTTCGCCGTTCTGTGAGTACGGGATAAGGGTAACGTGGGCGAAGAGAACGTCCTCGTCGTCCTCCTCGTGGGAGAACTGCCGGAGCGCTTCGAGATAAGGCATCCCCTCGATATCACCGACGGTCCCCCCAACCTCGACCAAACAGATATCGGTCCCCTCGGCGGCCTCGCGAATGCGGCGCTTGATGTCGTCGGTGATGTGAGGGATGATCTGAACCGTGTTCCCCAGATAATCGCCCGCCCGTTCCTTCTCGATGACGTGTTGGTACGTCTTTCCGGTGGTGACGTTGTGGTCGGAGGTCATATCCGTGCCGAGAAAGCGCTCGTAGTTTCCGAGGTCAAGGTCGACCTCGCCCCCGTCTTTCAGAACGTACACCTCACCGTGCTGGTAGGGGTTCATCGTCCCCGCGTCGACGTTGAGATACGGGTCGATCTTTACCGCGGTCACGTCGAAGCCCGCGTTCGCCAGGAGGCGGCCGGTGCTCGCGGCCGTGATACCCTTGCCGAGACCGGACATCACCCCGCCGGTCACAAAAACGAACTTCCGACCCAGTTCCGGGTCGTATCCGGTGTCGGATTCGGTCGGCATAACGACTCTGCGCAAGCCCACGGCAAAATCGTTTCGCCTGCCCGGTCGTGTGGCGACCGGTCACGTGGGACCACCTCGTCGGCTCCGAGGCGAAGGCGACCGCTGTCGTCCGCACTGACCGCCCGGAACTCGGTGGCAGGACACGTCGACCGACCCCGGGACCGTTCGAGCACCGTCGGCGGTGAGAGCGTCGTTCCGACCGCAGTCGGCCGCGACGACCTGAGTCTTACGACATGGGTGTGACGTGACCGCCCCGGCCACGGGGCGTGCCCGGAGCGGACCTCCGGGACCGACCGGACGCTGAACGCGGCTCCGGACGACGAAAACGCGGAGACGATTCGCACCGATGGGAGCAGGGGAGAGAAACGGATCGTCGATCCGTCCGGCGCGTCGTGGAATTGGTGACGCCGCCCCGAACGGGTCGGGGCGACGACACCGCGTCCGGCCGGTCACTTCGTCATGCTTTTCAGCGCCCGCCCTAAGCTGATGTCATGAGCGCGGACGATAAATACCCCAAAGAAAGCGGGCGACGACGGTTCGTCAAAGGCGTCGTGGGCGGATCGGCGCTCGCCGGCGTCGGCGCACTCGGGACGGTCACCGTCAACAGCGCGACTGCCTCGCCGGGCGCCGGTGGCGGGGCCACGCAGGCGTGGGCCATCGAGAACACGGCCGGCCCCGCGCCTCGCGGGATGCCACAGATCCCGCTCGAGGTCGACGACGAGGGCTACGTTAGGGGGCTCTGGCCGGATGTCGAAACGCAACTCCAAGGCGGCATCGAGGTCGAGGTGGCGGAGATGGATCTCGGCGGAACGACCTACTCCTCGGAGTGGTTCCAATACTGCGGTGTCGAGGGATATCAAGGCATCCAGCCGGGGTACGAGAGTGACAACTACTTCCGGTCCGGGTCCAGTCCCGCCTACGACTGGCAGTCCGAGGCCAAAGAAAAGGGCGACCGGTTTCACGTCGACGATTTCGATGACTACACCGAGTGGGGCAACGGTATCGGTGACGCCGGGACCGGCAAGCCCGCCACGGGCACGTGGCGGTCAGAGGGCGCCGACAACGTGATTCCGATTCAGGTGGTTCGAAGCCGGCGCGTCGAACAGGCCGCTCAGAACAACGAGTGGCTACAGGCGAGCACCGATCAGGGATTTATCGCATGGCTCAACAAGTGTACTCACTTTTGTTGTGTCCCCGGCTACAAACAGACCGAAGACGCCGCCCGGTTCGGGAACCCCAACGGTGTCTACTGTCAGTGCCACCAGTCGGTGTACGACCCCTTTTCGGTCGTCCAGACCCTGTTCACCGCCCGTCCCCGTCCCGAGTGATCGGGACGGCACGACCGCTCGTCGCGTCCGTTACTCCGCTACGCGCCCACCGCTCACCGGCGGGAACAACGCGAGTTCGTCGCCCACGTCGACCGTTGTCTCCAGTCCGTCGTCCGCGTGGACGTTCTCGCCGTTCCGGAGAACGTTGATGTGATCCGCGACGGCTCCGGAGTCGTCGAGAACGCGGTCCCGGAGCGACGGCTGTGCCTCGAATAGAGCGTCGAGCGCGTCGCCGACCGTCGCGCCGTCACCGACATCGACGTCGACGGATATCTCCCGGTCGTCGGCCACCTCCGCGAGGTCCGCGAACAGCTTCCACTCCATAGGGTACTTTCCATCCCGGTGGGTCAAATGGGTTGTGTCTCGGGCGGCCGGCTCCGGGCGCTGGGTCGGTCGTGCGCCTCGGCACGACGGGCGACCGGCGCTGCGGCGTCCACTCGTCCACTCGTCCACTCGTCCCATCGTCCCATCGTCCCATCGTCCAATCGTCCCATCGTCGACGGATGCCGAAACGAGGCATCTGAACACGCCGAGACACCGGGCGGCGGTTCGAGGGGAACAACGGTCCGACCACGGTGGCAGTGACCTCCGGGAGCGGAGACGGTGTCGGCGGGAGTTCACTGACTGCCTACACGTTCCCACGGTCGACGACCGCGACATCACAGTCAACGTCGCGGAGCCCCTCGAACGTCGGGGGCGAGAGAAGCCGGGACGCCCGGGACCGGTCACCCGAGGACCCGACGATCAACAGGCCGTACGCGCCGGCGTTCGCCGCGATGAAGTCCGTGACGTCGCTCCGGGCGACACGGGTCTCCACCTCAGCACCGACCGTTTCCGCGAGGTCGGCGAGGCGCTTTTCGGCACCGCGGCGCTCCACCTCGGCGTCGATACAGGTACAGACGCTCAGGCCACCGGCAGGACCGGTCAGTCTGGAGCCGAAATCGAGCATCGCGTGGGCGCTGTCGCCCGGCCGCGCGACCATCACGAGGACGCGTCGCCAGCGGCGGCGGCCGGGTGTCGTCCGGACAGCGACGGTGTCGTACCGGCTGTCGAACACGCCACGGACGTACGGCGAGAGGAGGCCGCGGTCCTCCTCGTACGGCGCAACCACGAGGTCGCAGTTCGTGTTCGCCGCCGTCTCGATGGTCGTCGACACGGCCGGTCCGCGAGCGACGACCACCTCACACGGGACGCCAGCCCGCGTTCGGACCGTTTTCGCGACCGACTCCAGTCGCTCGGCCGCCCGGCCGGCGACGACATCGGCGTCGGTGTCGGTGTCGGTGTCGGTGTTGGCGTCGCCGTCCGGCGGTCTCATGCCTGTGCGCGTCCGCGCGCCCGCGAAAACGTCCACAGTCACCGTCGTGTTCGCGTCGGCGTTCTGAGTGCCATCCTTTCCGGCCTCGTCGAGGATGGCCAGCAACACCACCTTTCCCGCGTCGTGGGCGGCCGCGAGGGTCGCGCCGAAGACAGCCGTCGTTTCGGCACCGTCGGGGTCGCCCCGCATCGGGACGAGGACGTGGTCGTCGCTCCCGGCCGTGTCGTAGAGATACCGGGCGCGGCGTTCGTAGAACCGGGAGCGCCAGACGCCGAAGACGGCGGCGACGAGCGTTCCGAAGGCGGCGACGCTCGCGACGTACGCCTCCGGGGACGCGTCGTCGGTCACAAGCACCAGCAACGCCGTCGAGAAAGCCGCCGGCTCCTCGACGTCGAGAAGCCACGTCACGACGCCGGTGAGGAAAATCGAGAGCGCGGCGCTGAGCGGGGAGACGACCGGCTCCGCGGGGGCGACCGGGAGCGCGAGCGCCGCCCACCCACAGAGCGCGCCGACGACGAGGCCGACGACGAACTTCCGCGGGGAGGCGTACCGCCCCTCCGGATCGGAAAAGAGGGTGTACGCGCCGGCGGCGAGGGGTGGAAAGAGCAGAAATGAAAGTTCGGTCAGTGCGTTCGAAACGATGGTCACAACGGCGATGAGCAGGGGGACCGCCACCAGCACCGTCAGATGAAGCAGGTTGCCGGTGTGTTGGATCCAGCGACCGAGCGAGGCGAGTTCGCGCCGCTCAAACCGACGGAGTCGTCGGACGAGGCTGGCGCTACGGGCGAGGATCCGGTCGAGCATCCGCTACCCGAGCGTCGCGGCGGCGTCGAGAGCCAGCCCGATCATCCGCTCGACGTTGTTTCGAGCCTTCGGCGGAAGTTCGTTCTCGGCCGTATCGCCGCTTCCCTTCTGGGTGCCCTCGACGAGGTTGCCGTCGACGGTACAGACAGCGCCCGCACGCAACCCCTTCCGGCGCGCGAGGGTAAAGAGGGCGGCGGCCTCCATCTCCACGGCCAGAAGCCCGGCGGCCGCCCAGTCGTCGACGTAGTCGTCGGTCTCGGCGTAGAACGCGTCGTCGGTGACGACGGGGCCGACGTGGACGGACTCGTCCGCAACCTCGGCGGCGTCGATCAACGCCCGTGTCACCTCGAAGTCGGGGACGGCGGGGTACTCGGCCCGCTCGTAGCGCTTGGTCGTTCCCTCCTCCTTGGCGGCGGCCGTCGCAACAACCATGTCACCGATGTCGATTTCCGACTGGAGTGCGCCGATCGTTCCCGGGCGGATCACCGTCTCGACGCCGACGGCCGCGAGTTCTTCGAGCGCGATCGCCGCCGAGGGCGACCCGACGCCGGTCGAACAGATCGTCAGGGGGACACCCTCGTACTCCGCGTCGACGAGGCGGTACTCCCGGTTGTGCGCGAGGTCGGTCGCGGTGTCACAGGCCGCAGCGATGCGTTCGACGCGACCGGGGTCGCCCGGCAACAGCGCCACGTCTCGGACGTCGCCCTCGTCGACTCGCAGGTGTGGCTGGACGGTCATACGAACGAAACGTCGCGCCGGGGGCAAAACAGTCTCGGCTCCCTCGCGTCGCTCGGCCGCCCGAGTGGTTATCGGGGGACTCGACAGTGAAGAAAACGCACCCACCCGTGCCGTGTCCCTCGCGGCCGGGCGATGTCGGCGCGTTCGGTGGTGACACCGGTGACCGACACGACGGGCGGGTGTGAGCGACACGTCACGCCGGACGATCACACGAGCGGGCCGCTCTTACCGCTCCGCCACGGCCACCTGCATCGATGCGCCGTTGTGCGCCGATCCGACGCCATCGGGACCGCAGACGATCACACTCACACCCGCGGTCGAACCGGTCAGGGTCTCGAACCCCTCGACGGCGAGCGACGCCGCACGGTCGGCAGACGCGCAGTCGTCGAGATACTCGACGACCCGTCGGGCGAGCGTGACGCGGGTGATGTCCTCGCCGGCGCCCGTCGCACTCGCGCCACCGGCGGGCGTACAAAGGAACCCCAACCCGGCCTGCGGGACGTCGCCGACGCGCCCGGCGAGTGCGAACCTGCGACCCCCGGTCGACGTAGCGGCGACGAACCGCCCGTCAGCACCCGCGACGGCTCCGACGGTGTCGTGTCCGCCGAATCGCTCGCGAAGCCAGTCGAGATGCTTTTCTGGCTCGGCGTCGCCGGCCGGCGGATCGGTGTTTGCGAACCGCTCGCGGGTCCGCTGGGTTGTCAGGTCGGCGCCCGTCTCGACACCGAAGTCGGCGGCAAGCGCCGCGGCGTGGTCACCGGCGACACAGACGTGGGGCGTGTCCTCTGTGACGACCCGCGCGGCGCTGACGGCGTGGGGAAGGCCGGCGACGCCAGCGACGGCCCCGATGGTCCGGTCGCTTGTCATCACCCCCGCGTCGACGCGGGCGACGCCGTCGGACTGGATCGCCCCGCCGCGACCGGCGTTGAACCGCTCGTCAGCCTCCAGTCGTCGGATCGCGGTCTCGACGGCGTCCATCGGCGTCGATTCGGTGACCCCCTCGGCCGCGGCGGCGTCGAGAACACCTTGGCGTTCGGGCGTTGGTCGGCCGAGAGTCGCCCCCGATCCGGCGCCACCGTGGACAACGAGACGCATACGGCCCGATCGAACGGCCGGAAAATAACTCATATGCCCGATAACGGCAGGCATTTTACGCTGGTCGGCAAACCCGCCGATCACATGAGCTACGACAAGGTCGAAGTTCCCGACGACGGAAAGGCGATCACCGTCGGCCAGGGGACCGACGAACTCGACGTACCGTCGACCCCGATCATCCCGATCATCTACGGGGACGGGATCGGCACGGACGTCGGCCCGGCCGCCCAACAGGTACTCGACGCCGCCGCGGAGGAAACCGGCCGCTCGATCAGTTGGATGCGGCTCTACGCCGGCGAGTCCGCGCGCGAGCGCTACGACGAGAATCTCCCCGAGGAAACCGTCGACGCGATCCGCGAGTTCCGTGTCGCCATCAAGGGACCGCTCACGACGCCCGTCGGCTCCGGCTTCCGCTCGCTGAACGTCGCGTTGCGGAAGAAACTCGACCTCTATGCAAACGTCCGCCCGACCTACCACCTCGACGGTGTCCCGTCGCCGGTGAAAACACCCGAGGCGATGGACATGATCAACTTCCGTGAGAACACCGAGGACGTGTACGCCGGCATCGAATGGGAGGCCGGCACCGACGGGGCAGAGCGGGTCCGCGAGTTCGTCGAGGAGGAGATGGGCTTCGATTCGACCATCCACGACGGCCCCGTCGGTATCGGCGTCAAGCCGATCTCCGAGTTCGGGAGCAAGCGCCTGATCCGTGAGGCCATCGACTACGCACTCGAAAACGACTGTGGGTCGGTGACGCTCGTTCATAAGGGCAACATCATGAAGTTCACCGAGGCGGCCTTCCGCGACTGGGGCTACGAACTCGCCGAGGAGGAGTACGGTGACGAGGTCATCACCGAAGACACCCTTTGGGACGAGTACGACGGTGAGGCACCCGACGGAGCCGTCGTTCTCAAGGATCGGATCGCCGACAACATGCTCCAACAGCTTCTGACCCGGACCGAGCAGTACGACGTGCTCGCGATGCCGAACCTGAACGGCGACTACCTTTCCGACGCCGCGGGCGCACAGATCGGCGGTCTGGGTATCGCCCCCGGCGCGAACCTCGGCGAGGGACGCGTACTCGCCGAACCCGTCCACGGCTCCGCGCCCAAGTACGCCGGGGAGGACAAGGTCAACCCCACCGCCATAATCCTCTCGGGCCGGATCATGCTCGAACAGCTCGGCTGGGACGACGCCGCCGACCTCGTCCGTGACGCCGTCGAGAGGACGATTTCCTCGGGGAAGGTCACCTACGACCTCCACCGACAGATCGACGGCGGAACGAAACTCGCGACCAGCGAGTACGCCGACGCGGTCGTCGAGAACATCAGGCGCCTGTCCTGAGCCGTCGGTATCGTCTATGTTTCTTCACTAATTTATACCCGGAGGGGGTGAGTGGGGGTATGGGCGAGCCACACGTGTTGTTGCTCGGTGCACCGGGAGCGGGAAAAGGAACGCAGAGCAAGCGCCTCGCCGAGGCGTTCGGCATCGAACACGTCACGACGGGAGACGCGCTCCGGTCGAACAAGGATATGGACATCGGCCACATGGACACCGAGTACGACACGCCGCGGGCGTACATGGAAGCCGGCGAACTCGTTCCCGACGCGGTCGTCAACGAGATCGTCAAGACCGCCCTGCGGTCCGCGGACGGCTACGTTCTCGACGGCTACCCACGGAATCTCGATCAGGCGGAGTATCTCTCGGAGATCACCGACCTCGACGCCGTTGTTTTTCTCGACGTGAGTAACGCCGAACTCGTCGACCGCCTCACCGGACGGCGGGTGTGTGACGACTGCGGGGCCAACTACCACGTCGAGTTCAGCCCTCCCGAGAACGAGGGGGTCTGTGACGGCTGCGGCGGCGAGTTGATCCAGCGCGACGACGACACCGAAGACACCGTTCGCGACCGACTCGAGGTGTACGAGGAAAACACCGCGCCGGTCGTCGACCACTACCGCGAGAAGGGGGTTCTCGTGGAGGTCGACGGCGAGGGGGCACCGGACGAGGTGTTCGAAGGGATCAGCGACGTCGTCGACGACGCCGCGAACTGAGACGCGGTTGTGCGTTCGCCGACCGACGAACCGCAAGCGCGGTCGGTCACCCACCCCCGGCCGTGTGGTGGTCTCGGTGGACTCGTTGCCACCCGGGTCGTCGGTCTCGTCGGTCGCATGAACGCTCCGGTCCGGGTCGCGTTGGTCCTGGCCGGCGGGGGTGAACGGAGCCGTTGCCCTGTTCGTCACGCTCGTCCGTGTGGGGTAGGGCTGCCGGCGGCGGCACGAGGGCGGACAGCACGGCATGTGCCGGCGGGCACGGCCACGGGCGGCCGCCCGAAGAGTAAAAGCTTCATTACGGCCGGGTGGTTACTCGGTCCCAATGGCACGGATCGAGCAGAAGGTGCGAGACCTCATCGCGGCCGACGCCGAGATGAAAGGGGTGATCCAAACGGTACTGGACCGGGCGGAGGACGGCGAGGTCAAGTGGGTCGACGTCCGCGAGGACTTATCCAGCGGCCAGTGGGGTCGCCTCATCGAGAAGGGCGTGTTGGTCGACGGCGACGCCGGCTTCCGACTGGCCGACCCCGAAGCGACCCGCGAGGCGGTCGACACCGAAACCGGTGACGAGAACGAAGACGGGACGAGCGACGAGAGTTCGTGGTCGGTGTGGGACAAGGGCGCGGCGGTTTTCAGCGTCGCCCTCTTCGCCGGCTACTCCTGGGAACCGATGCGGAACGTCATCGGATCGGCGATGAACGTCGTTCTCGGTCCGCTCGAATCGACGCTTCCGTTCTACGCCGTCGTGATGATCCTCGCGGTTCTGACGGGGCTGTACTCGACGATTCTGCAGGCAAACCTCATGGACTCCGAGAAGATGGGGGAGTACCAGGAACAGATGCAGAAGATCCAGGAGAAACGCAAGAAGGCGAAGGAACGGGGCGACGACGAGGCGCTAGAACGCATCCAAGACGAACAGATGGACGCCATGGGCGACCAGTTGGGCATATTCAAAGAACAGTTCCGTCCCATGGTGTGGATCATGTTTCTCACGATTCCGGTATTCCTGTGGATGTACTGGGGCGTCGGGATCAGGGGGGCAGATGCGGTGTTCAATCTTCAGCCGTTGATCCTGCCGTTCGTCGGCGAGCGAGCGTGGACCGACGGTGTCGTCGGCCCCATCCAGGTGTGGATCGTCTGGTACTTCCTCTGCTCGATGGGGTTCACCCAGATCATCCGAAAGGGACTGAACATCGACATCAGCCCGACGGGCACGTAGCGCGGAGTGAACACGCTCTTTTAGACGGCCACCGTGGGTGTCGGTATGCTACTTACCGTATCCGGACCGGCGGGTAGTGGAAAGAGCACCACTGCCGCGGGCCTCGCCGAGGCGCTCGATCTGGAGCATATAAGCGGCGGTGACATCTTTCGCGACCTTGCCGACGAACGGGGGTACACGCCGGTCGAGTTCAACGAACTCGCCGAGGAGGACGACCGGATCGACCGGGACCTCGACCGCCGGTTGTACCGGATCGCACGGGATCGGGATGGGGTCGTCCTCGAATCCCGACTCGCCGGGTGGCTGGCCGGCGATACCGCTGATTTTCGTCTCTGGCTCGACGCCCCACGAGACGTGCGCGCGACCCGGATCGCCGACCGCGAGAAGAAGCCGGTCGAGCGCGCCCGCGAGGAAACGGAGCGGCGCGAGCAAAGCGAACGAAAGCGTTACGCCGACTACTACGGGATCGACATCGACGACCTTTCTATCTACGACCTGACCGTGAACACCGCACGGTGGACCGCCAGCGACGTTCTCGCGTTGCTCACGAACGCCGTCAAGCGGTACGACGCCGCCGACGACGAGGGGCGCCACCCCGTCGATACCGTCGCCGAGTTCGACGCCTAACATGAGTCTGCGCGCTCCACCGGGCGACCGTGACCTGACGGCTCGTCTGAATTTCGGCGTCGTCAACCTCGACAAGCCACCGGGGCCCTCGGCCCACCAGGTCGCCGGCTGGGTCCGCGACCTCGCCGGCGTTGGCCGGGCCGCACACGCCGGGACGCTCGACCCGAAGGTGACCGGCTGTCTGCCGGTCATGCTCGGTGACGCGACTCGTCTCGCTCCCGTCTTTCTCGAAGGCCGCAAGGAGTACGTGGCCGTTCTCGAACTCCACGACCGGCGGCCGGCCGATCTCGACGACGTGATCACGTCGTTCGAAGGCGAAATCTATCAGAAACCACCCCGGAAAAGCGCCGTGTCCCGCCGCCTCCGAACCCGGACGATCCACGCCATCGACGTTCTCGAAGCCCGCGATCGGCAGGTTCTCATCCGGATCGAGTGTGCGAGCGGCACCTACATCCGGAAGTTGTGTCACGACCTCGGACTCGCACTCGGGACGGGCGCGCACATGGGCCACCTCCGGCGAACGGCAACCGACCCCTTCGACGACCGCGACCTCGTGACACTCCACGACCTCGCCGACGCCCTCGCGGTCGCAGAGACGGGCAACAAAGGGCCGATCCGTGGCGTCGTCGCCCCGGCCGAGCGCGTGCTTCGCGACCTGCCGGCGGTCGTGGTGGCCCCGAGCGCCGCCGAGCAGGTGGCGACCGGCGCACCCGTCTACGCCCCAGGTGTCCTCAGCGCCGACGAGAGCGACCCCGACGCGCTGGTGGCCTGCTACACGCCCGACGGGTCGGCGGTGTGTCTCGGTCGGCGGGTCGGCGACCCCGACGCCGAGGAAGGACTCGTCGTCGGTCTCGAACGCGTGTTGGTGTAAAGCGACACGCTTAACCCGGATACGAATCTGAATCGAGACGCGGGACCGTGGGGTAGTGGTATCCTCTGCGCATGGGGTGCGTTGGACCCGTGTTCGAATCACGGCGGTCCCATACTCCCGTTGGGAAACTCGTGGCCGAGCGAAGCGAGTTCACGGGTTCCCACTCGGCTTTCGTCGGTTTTCGACACCAATCACCACTTGGTAGCGACACACGTATGAGGAGGTGGTCAACACGGGCGACGGTGTTCGCCTCACCGAGTTGTCGGACAATACGGCACCCTGTTGTACCCTCTGTGGCGGTTTTGTCGAAGGGGAAGGCCCGATGTCGGGCACTCGGCGGCGGGTGTACCGGCCGTGAGGTTCGTCTGTGAGACGTCCCGCGGGGAGACCGGTTAATGATCGTCGGGAAACACGAATGGACCGTCCGCTGTACCGGTGTCGTCACCGGAGATCCGAACGCCGGAAACCTCCGTCCGGTCAATCGGCACCTCAACCCGGTTGCCCATCCCGCCGACTTCCTTCGTCGGAAAGTCGCCGTCGGGGTCGGAAACGGTAATCTCGGAGTGAGCGAACAGGTAGTCCGGCGTGATACAGACGTCACCCGAAAGGTCTCCTCGAAGAACACCATCCGGAGTGAGCGTGATCGCGCGCCGGTAGTCGCGTTTACACGCCGGACAGGTGCCGCCATACGGGCGATCGGTCGGTTCCCCGGACATGACGCGTTCGTCTTCGGCCATGGCTCACCCGTTGGGATAGAGCGTCATATCGGTTTGGAAGCCGTTCTCCGGAGATGGGTCGCCACGTCGATAAAAGAAACCGCACCGTGTGACCGCTCCCGGCGGTCAGTCGTTGTCGTTAGGTGTCGCGCCGCGTGGCCAGCAATGCAGCCGCCAACAGCGCGATGACCGCGATGACCGCACCGAAGCCGGGGCCGCCCTCCTCAGTGGGCGTTG
>NZ_JAQCNJ010000030.1 GCF_028275055.1 Haloplanus sp. | reverse complement strand
CAACGCCCACTGAGGAGGGCGGCCCCGGCTTCGGTGCGGTCATCGCGGTCATCGCGCTGTTGGCGGCTGCATTGCTGGCCACGCGGCGCGACACCTAACGACAACGACTGACCGCCGGGAGCGGTCACACGGTGCGGTTTCTTTTATCGGTGTACCGGCGACACCCTCGGAGAGGGCCGTC
Organism: Haloplanus sp.; assembly: GCF_028275055.1. GTDB lineage: Archaea > Halobacteriota > Halobacteria > Halobacteriales > Haloferacaceae > Haloplanus. Next base: position 13,673 of record NZ_JAQCNJ010000030.1, on the reverse strand, counting down.
CGTCGATCCACGGCGAAACGGCTTTGTGCGCCCCGACTCACCACTCGATTATGCAGCCATCCGCCGTTGTGATCCAGCTTTCTGACCTTCTTGGCGATCCGATCTTTCTCGGACTGGTCGGGCTGATGCTGTTTCTGGTCTTTTTCGTGTATCTGCTCGTCCGCCGGACGCTGCTCTCGCTCCGTGAGGGGTACGACGAGGGCTATCGGTAGTGGTAGTGGTGACCCCGCCCCGTTGCCCCACGCGCCCGGTGTCGCTTCGCCGCACCCGCTCCAAGAGGCTGAACTGATGGTCGCCACCGGCACCCTGTTGACGCTCGTTGTCGCCGCGACCGCCAGTCTGTTCATGGCGTGGGCGATCGGTGCCGGCTCATCCGGATCGACGCCGTTCGCACCGGCCGTCGGGGCCAACGCCATCTCGGTGATGCGTGCCGGTTTTCTCGTTGGCCTGCTCGGGTTCGCCGGTGCCGTTCTCCAGGGTGCGAACGTCACGGAGGCGGTCGGGACCCAACTCATCGGCGGCGTCTCCCTGACGGCGACCGCCGCAATCGTCGGCTTGCTCACCGCCGCCGTTCTCGTCGCGGTCGGCGTGTTCACCGGCTACCCGATCGCGACGGCCTTCACCGTCACCGGAGCCGTCGTCGGCGTCGGTCTGGCTCTCGGTGGCGACCCCGCGTGGGCGAAGTATCGACAGATCGCGGCGCTGTGGGTGCTTACGCCGTTCGTCGGCGGCGGCGCGGCGTACGCCACCGCCCGGCTACTCCGCATGCCGGCCGTTCCGGAACGGTACGCCATCGCCGGCCTCGGCGGACTCGTCGGTGCGCTCGTCGCCACCATCGAGTTCGCCCTGCTGGGTTCCGCGGGCGAGGGGGGATCGATCGCGAGTACCCTCGGTACCGCCGTTCCGGGCGGTACGGTCGTGGCCGCCGCCGGCTGTGCGATTCTCGTGGCCGGCGTCCTGTTTCGCGGTCTCGTGACCGATCCCGAAACGACCCAGCGACGCTTTCTCCTCTCGCTCGGCGGGCTGGTCGCGTTCTCGGCGGGCGGGAGTCAGGTCGGGCTGGCTATCGGGCCGCTCGTCCCGCTGCTCGATGACGTGGCCGTCCCCCTGTGGGCGGTGCTCGCCGGGGGTGGGTCCGGACTCCTACTCGGTTCGTGGACCGGCGCGCCGCGCATGATCAAGGCGCTCGCACAGGACTACTCGTCGCTCGGTCCCCGGCGGTCGATCGCGGCGCTCATCCCCTCTTTTGCGATCGCACAGGCCGCAGTCGCCTTCGGGATCCCCGTCTCGTTCAACGAGATCGTCGTCTCGGCGATCATCGGGTCGGGCTACGCCGCCGGCGGTGGCGGCGTCAGCCGACGGAAGATGGCGTACACGGTGTTGGCGTGGGCCGGATCGTTGTTGCTCGCGTTCGTACTCGGGTACGGCCTCTTCGTCGTCGTCGATACCCTCGTGACGTAGCACCGGCTACCCTTCGGCCTCGGCTTCGGTCTCGGTTTCGGTCGTTGTCTCGGTCTCGGCTCCCTCGCGTTCCGTGTCCGTGGCCTCGGGAATCGTGATCCGTGCCTCCATAATCCGGGTGTTGTCCACCTGCTCGATGCGGATCGTGATCCCGTCGTAGTCGATGGTCTCGCCTTCCTCGACGAGTCGACCGGCGCGGTTGAAGATGAACCCGGCGAGCGTTTCGAACTCCTCGCCTTCCGGCAGGTCGAGATCCAGTACCTCGTTCACCTCATCGATGTTGACCTCGCCTCGGACGATCACCTCGTTGTCCCCGATGAACTCGAAGGGTTCCTCCTCGTCGCCCTCGAGGATGTCGCCAACGATCTCCTCGACCATGTCCTCTAACGTGATCAACCCCTCCGTCGTCCCGAACTCGTCGATGACGATCACCATCCGCATCCGGTTGTCTTGGATCTCTTCGAGAAGGTCATCGACGTTTTTCGACTCGGGAACGTGGAGGGTCGGCTGGACCACGTCCGTCAGGTCGATGTCTCTCTCGCCGTAGTGTTGCTGGCGGACGAGGTCCCGGAGGGTGACGACGCCGATGATGTTGTCCAGGTTGCCCTCGTAGACGGGGATGCGTTCGTGGTCGCTCTGGATACAGGTCTCGATTGCCTCGTCGATGGCGGCGTCTTTGGGCACCGCGGTCATATCGAGTCGGGGCGTCATCACCTCCTTTGCGATAGTGCGGTTGAACCTGAAGATACGCTGGAGCATCTCGCGTTCTTCCTCCTCGATAACACCCTCGCGCTCCCCGGTCTGAATCATGTTCTGAATCTCGTCGCGGGTGACGTAGGTGGTTTCGATGGCCGACCGACCGCCGGTCACGCGGTTGATCACCCGCGTCAGACGGTCGAAGACGACGACCAACGGCATCAGAAACAGTTCGGAGTACCTGAGCGGCTTGGCGATCCGGAGCGCCCACGACTCCGTGTTCTCGACCGCGTAGGACTTGGGCGCGCTCTCACCGAAGAGGAGAACGAGCGTGGTGATGCCGAACGTCGCCGCGAGCACCGCCTGCCCCTGCGAGAGGTAGATGGCAAAGAGTCCGGTGGCAATCGAGGACATCGCGATGTTGACGATGTTGTTGCCGACGAGAATCGTGATGAGGAGGCGGTGGGGATCGGTCTTCAGATTCCGGACGGCCTGGGCCCCCGGTATCCCATCCTCGACCATCGAGTCGACCCGGTGGCGAGCCAGCGAGAACATCGCAATCTCGGAGGAGGAAAAAAACGCAGACAGCCCGATCAACACGAGGATCGCGACCGAGCCAGCGACCGTGATCGCCGTGTCGGTCACCACCACGATATCGGCCGTCTGTGCCGGAAGAGGGCGTCTAACGGCGCTTGTTATCGGGGACAAACCCATGAGACTACGCAACGTAATCGCGGGGCCGAATTAAGCGTTGCCCTCAGTGTGGCTCGCCCCGAACGAAGGGGTTAGGCCGTCCCCTGCCGTACGTCGGTTCATGTCGAATAGTGAACCACATATCACCCTGTACCGGCTTCAGGCGTGTCCGTACTGCGAGCGCGTCGTCCGGACGCTCAACGACCTCGGACTCGACTACACCTCGCGGTTCGTCGAGCCGATGCACTCCGAGCGGAACGTCGTCAAGCGGGTCGCGGGTTCCCGCCCGGTGCCCGCCATCGTCGACGAGCAGACCGGCGTGACGATGTCCGAGTCCGCTAACGTTGTCGAGTACCTCGAATCGACGTATGGCGACGGAGGTGCCCGCTGATGTTTGACTTCGATGTCGTCGACCTGCCCGAGACCGACCACGTCACCGAGGGCGAGACGGCCCCCGACTTCACCCGCCCGCTCGTCAACGGGGAGTTCTGGGAGGACGCCTCCCTCTCCGAACTGACCGACGAGGGCCCGGTCTGTCTCGTTTTCTATTCCATGGACGGCTCCTTTCCCGCGACGTATATCTGGAACGAACTCCAGGACCGCAATCTGGGCGACCTGCTCACCGTCGTCGGTGTCTCCATCTCGACGCCGTACGCCCACGAGCGGCTGATCGAGAGGCGGGACATGGACTTCGACCTGTTTGCTGATCCCGCCAACGACGTCGCCCGCGACTACGGCGTCGAAACCGACCTCGACGGGATGGCCGGTATCGAGGAGCCCCGCCCCGCGACCTTTCTCCTCGACGAGGATCGAACCGTCCGCTACGCGTGGGTCGCAGAGGAGTGGCCGGACTTCCCCCCGTACGACGACGTCGAAGACGAAATCCGAACCCTCGTCGATTGAATGGCTCCCGACGCCGCCATCGACGCCGCTCGGGCCGGGCGTGCGATCGTTTATCCGACCGAGACGGTGTACGGACTGGGTGCAGACGCCACCGACCCCGATGCCGTCGAACGTGTGTTCGAACTGAAAGAACGGGCCCGGGAGAACCCGCTCTCGGTCGCCGTTCCCCATGTCGACGCCGCACTCGACTACACCCGACCGACCGACCGCGAGGAGCGGTTCATGCGCCGGTTTCTCCCCGGTCCCGTGACGGTCGTCGTCGAACGCCGGCCGTCGCTTCCCGACGTTCTCACCGCCGGATGCGACCGTGTCGGCGTCCGGATCCCCGACCACGAGACTGCACGCTCCCTTCTCGACCGGACGCCACCGCTGACCGCCACCAGCGCCAACCGGTCCGGTGCGGACAGCGTCACCCGGGTTGCCGACCTCGACGGCCGGATCCGGTCGGGTGTCGCCGCCGTGGTCGACGGTGGCGAGACACCCGGCATCGAAAGTACCGTGGTCGACCCCGGCAGAGGCGTCATCCACCGCCGCGGCGCGTTGGCCGACCGGGTCGACGACTGGCTACAGGCCGAGCAGTGACCGCAGCGACCGCGTCCGAACGCCACACTGTTGCCGATACTCACAGGCGTTACACTTGGCATCGTCGTCGATCCGGGGTGGCGGGCCGTCGGCTGTCCTGACAGTTCGAACCGTTTTCCGGTAGGCGGTCCGGTTGCGCGTCGTCAGCCGCACCCGCCGAACACGGCCGTAGGCCGGATACTCCACCAGCGCCGACGGCACCTCTCGCTCCCGTTCCCACGCGAGCGCCTTTGCCATCGCCACCGCCCGAACCCGCTGTGGCCGCCACACGCCTCGGTCGGGCGGTTGGCCCGGCGAGACGAAGGTCGGCGTCGGCGGGTCGCCGTCCTCGTTCTCGATGATCTTGTGTGCGATGCCCCGACACTCCCGTCCCTCCAAACGGACCCTGCGGGCCGCCGGATCGACGAGCTCCGACCAGTCCGCCCGGTCCGCCAGCCGATCCAGCCTCGTCCGGTACACCGCTGGCGACACGTCGATCGGTTCGCCACGGAGCGTCGCGTCGTCCGCTCCTCTGAGCGCCGGATAATCGAACGCGAGCGACTGGCGCTCCCTGACCTCCGACGGCGGCCGCCCGTCGGTCTCGTCGCGCCGAGCGTAGTACCACTGTCGCGGACAGTATGCCGCACGGGCGAGTGACCCGAAGGTGAACACGGGCGTCGATGGTCGCCCGATCCATCTTCAACCTCCGGACCGTGCTGGGCCACCCTCTTGACTCTCCGGGCCGAGCCACGTCGTATGCTCCGCCGCCTCCGCGAGACCGCACCCGCCGCGCTCGTCCCCCTCGCCTGGACCGTTGTCGCCGCCGCCCACGCCGACGCCGTCACCGCCCGCGCCATCTTCGTTGCCCACGTCGTGATGAGTCTGTTCTTGACGACCTTCGTGGTCACCGGATGGCGGGAGATGGCCGACGGCGTTCTCCGAACGTGGCGCACGATCATCACCGCCGGCCTCGGCGTGACACTCCTCGGCGTGACGGGGTTCGTCGTCGACACGACTCCGCTGCTTGCCGTCTCGTTGTACGCGTGGATGGTCCTCCCGGCGTTCGGACTGCTTTACACCGGGCGTGCTGTCGGCGACCCGGCCCCTGCGTACCTCGCCGGCGGCGCGGTTGCCCTTCTGGGCCCGGTCGTCTACGCCACCACGCCGTCGCTCACACTCCCCGCTCTCACACTGGTCGGCGTCGGACAGACGGCCGGCATCGTCGACGCCGTCGTTCGGTACTGACCGCCCGAAAAACACGCTCGCCGCTGGACCGTCTCGACCTATGCCGTCCGCATGCTGTCCCGACTGTCCGTCGAACTACGCCGCACGTACTGTCGCTCGGCCAGCCAGCCGCCGAAAGCCAGCCCGATCAACGACAGCGACAGCGCCGGGAACAGGCTGATCCCGGCGGCCATCGCCGCTCCGGTGACGATGATCATACCCACTGCCATGCCGATGGTCGATGCGATGGTCCTGTCTCGAACCATGACAACCACCGGTATGATCGATTCCGTATTTGATATTATCTATCGTGTTATTTTGGTGCCGACCGAAATATTCAAATCCGATCCCGAGTGGCACGACCGGTCCCGGTGACGTCTGCCCCGATCAAGCCTCCGGCTCCGCCTCTCCGGTCTTCTGCGACCAGTACGATGCCTGCGATTCCGTGCCGGATCGTGTCGCGTGCCCCGATCCTCGGTCGCGGCCGCGACATCCGTCCGCCGCGAACGCGAGGCCGGCGACCTGCCGGTCCGTGTCCCTCGCCCGCCCCGGTCGTCCGTCGCCCGGTGATCCCGACCCTCAGAACCGCGCGTGGATGTCCCGGCGGTAGAGGTCGAGTTCGGCCACCGCGGTCGCTCCTTTCTGACCGGCGGCGTAGACGATGGCGTCGGCCACGTCGTCAACCCCGACGGTGGTTTCGGGATCGAGGCTCTCGGCGTTGGTCGACTCCCGGAAGTCGGACCCAAACGCCGTGGGGACGCCGGTAGGGTTGACCACCGTGACGGCGACGCCGTCCGGGCCGGCCCGGCCGGCCACACTTGCGGCGAATCCCCGGACCCACCACTTCGAGGCCGCGTACACCGGCGTCGACGTGCTCGGGTACTTGCCTTTCGAACTCCCGACGAACACGAGCGCACCGTCGTGCTCGCGGAGGTGGGGCAGTGCCGCCTGCGTCGTGTAGAACGCTCCATGGACGTTCGTCTCGGTGACCGCTACGAACTGCTCGTGGGGTAGCTCGGACAGCGGGACGTTCCGCGTCTCACCGACACCCGCGTTCGCCACAGCCACATCCAACCGTCCGAACCGCTCGACTGCGGTCTGGACCAGCGCGCCGACTCCGTCAGGATCGGTCACGTCCGTCGGAACCGCGGCCGCCGCGACACCGCGCTCGCGGCACTCCTCGGTGACCGCTTCGAGCGGCCCCGCGCTCCGGGCCGCCAGCACCACGGCCGTGCCCTCCTCGGCGAACCGACGAGCCGTCACCGCACCGATACCGGAACTGGCGCCTGTGATGAGCGCGACCCGGTCGGGAGCCGCTGTCATGCCGGCCCGCCCCCCGCGATCATCGTCGGTCCCGGCCCGTCGCGACGGTCGTCGCCAGGTCGCGGGTCGCCGCCTCCGGGTCGTCGGCCCGCGTGATCGCCGAGATAACCGCCACCCCGTCCGCGCCGGCAGCCACCACATCCCCGGCATTGGCCGGCGTCACGCCGCCGATGCCCACAAAGGGGATGTCGACGGCGTTGTCGATCGCCCGAATCGGGTCAAGCCCGATCTCGGAGTCGGTGTCTTTCGAGTCGGTGCCGTAGACCGCGCCGACACCGAGGTAGTCCGCGCCTGCTTGCTCGGCCTCGCGGGCGGCCGTCGGCGTCGAGACCGACCGGCCGATGACGGCGTCCGATCCCAGTTGCTCGCGGGCGATGGTCACCGGGAGGTCGTCGTCGCCTATGTGAACGCCATCGGCATCCACTGCTAGGGCAAGATCGATCCTGTCGTTGACGATGAGCGGGACGCCCGCCTCGGCGGTTACCTCGCGGACCCGCCGGCCGAGGTCGTAACGCTCACGGACCGGCATCGCCTTCTCGCGCAACTGCACGACGTCGACGCCGCCGGCAGCGGCCGCCTCGACCACTTCGACGGTCGACCGTCCCGCCGAGTGGGCCTTGCCGGTGACGAGGTACGTATCGAGGTCCATCGGTCGGAACCACGGGCTACAACGGAAAATGTACTCGGGTCCCGGGTCAGACGGTGTTGAGGAGGCGCGCCAACCGTGCCCGCCGGGATCGGCTCCACCCCTCACAGTCGGTCGTCCCCGTATGGACCCGGCGGGTGGTCGTCACCGTGGGGGTTCCGGTAAGGGTCACGACGGGTGTACTCCGGCGCTCCCAGGCGACCGTCCACGGCCGCTCCGGCTCGGCGCGAACGTAGGTCGTCGCGCCCGTCGTCGTGTCGATATCGGTGAGTTCGACCTGTCGCCGGCCCGCCGCGTTTGTCGCGTCGACCACGGCCGGCGCATCCGCGGATACACTCCGGACCGTCTCCACGAACCGCCCGACACTCCCGGCCGTCCAGCTCAGGCTGACGTGGCTCGCGTACCGCTCGATGTGGACGGCCGGATCGACCGGGACGGTTGCTGTCTCCTGTGGCATCGAGGTCCCTAGACTACGGCCTCCGTGCCGCGTTCTCATCAAACTAACCGGTGACCAGCCCGGGAGTTCGGGCCGACACCGGCGTGTCGGCTCGGTCGACGGAGCGTTCCGAGGCGGCCGTCCGTGCATCGCCGGTGCGACCGTCTCCCACGCCGCCGGTGGTCGAGCCGGGTGTACACGACGGATCGTCAACGTCGGCCCGGAGCGGCCCCCGGCCCACACCGCGGGCGACACGCTCTGTCACATCGGGGAGCGGTTGGGGCCCACGTGCCCGGACACCGTGGGACCGGAGGCTCCGATCTCTCCGCCCTCCGCGCCGTTTGATCGGGTGTGCCGGATACCGACCGAACCGACGGGCACCGCGGCGACGTGACCAAGCGACACCACAGCCGCGAGCGCGAACGCCCCTGCCCACCCGGAGGGACAACGACCACCACAATCGCGTCCGCACGGCGACCACGACGGTGTCACAGCCCGACTTCCCGCTTCGCTCCCGAGAGAACGGACCCACCCTCGCGGTCCCCGGTCGATAGCTCCGACTCATCGCCGGTGTCCACCTGTGCGGGCGATGTCCTCCCTTCGGGGATGTCGAGTATCGACGTATCGACCGTCAGACTCTGTTGGCTGGTGGGTTCAGTTGCACCGGTGTGACCGACTGACACTCCGGCTGATGCGCGTCGCGTTCTCCCCGGGGCGTGTGACCGCACCGAGACCGAATTACCCCCCATCGAGAAAGATCGACACGACATCGGTATGAGGCCGATCCGCCGGCACCACCCCCCGTCCCGGAGGGCGATTTGGCCCGTCGGAACAGGTATACTGATCAAATACTTACGATGATTCGCACGATACCGATGAGACACGTCGTTTCTGGTACGGCCTTCTCCGATACGCGGTCCACGGCGATCAGACCGGCCACCCGAAAAGCAGACACACATAGCACGGCGGCACGCCGGTTTGAGCGATGAAACGAGCCGCCGACGTTTCCACTATGACCAGCAGACGCCACTATCTCGCCGCCGGGGCGACCGTTCTGGCGTTGTTCGCCGGATGCACCGGTGACTCGACCGGGTCGGCGGAGGCGGAACAACGGTCGTTCGAACTCACCGTCACGCGGTCGGACGGATCGCTAGCCTCGTCGCTGACGCCGACGGCTGAGACACGGGACGTCGTAACCGTCTCGGTCGGCGAGACGATCACGTTCGAGATACGCAATCGAACCCCCGACGCGGTCGGATTTCACGATCACGCCACCGGGGCGGAGTTTACGATCCCGTCCGACGGTGACAGAACGTGGGAACTCGCGCCGACGGCCTCGGCTGTCGGCCGACACACCGTCGAGGCGTACACGATTCCGGGCACCGACGAACGAGGCGACACCGAGACTCACGCCGGCGGTGAAGATCATGGTCACGACCACGACGACGGCCACAGCCACGGGACCGCCAACGCCGAGGAGAACTCACACCACGGGTCGGCACGGACGACTGCCGACCATCACCGGAGCGACACCGCAACCGTACTGACCGTCGCAGTCAGACCCCGAGAGTAGCGATGTGGCTGCGCCGAACGCTCGTCGTGTTGCTGGTTGGGTTGGTGATGGCTCCCGGCAGGGTGCTCGCCCACGGCGCCGGCGGACGCTACGAACTCGCGATTCCACAGTGGTTGTTTCTGGTCGGTGGAGGCGCTACCGTCGCCGTCTCGTTTCTCGTGGTGAGCCTCGTTACCGGTTCGGACGACCGTGCGTTCAGTTACCGGTCCCGACCGTTGTCGGCGACGCCGCTGCGGGTGCTACACGCCCCGGCGCTCGTCGCCGCCGTCCGCACGCTCGCGGTCGTGTTACTGGTTCTTGGAACCGCCGCCGGTGCGTTCGGCCCGCGGTCGTTCGACGAGAACCTACTGACGAACCTCGTCTGGGTCGGCTGGTGGATCGGCTACACGTTTAGCGTCATCCTCGTCGGCAACACGTGGCCGGTCCTGAACCCTTGGCGGACGGTGTACCTGTGGGTCGTGCCGGGAGCGGAACACCCCCCGAGGCGTGTGTATCCACAGACACTGGGCCACTGGCCGGCGGTCGCGGTGTTTTTCGTTTTTGCGTGGTTGGAACTGATCGCGCCAATCTCGCAATCGCCACGCTGGATGGCTGCACTCGCCGTCGCGTACTCGGTATATCTCTGGGTCGGGATGGCCTTGTTTGGGGTCGACAACTGGCTGACCGCCGCCGATCCGTTTACGCTCCTGTACGACTATCTGGGTCGGTTCGCGCCGCTCTCGATACGTGGAGACGGTGAACTCCGGTCGTACGGGGTCGGTCTGGTTGACAGACACGACGCGCTGTGGCGCCCGGGGGCGCTCCTGTTGCTGGTGATGGTGCTGTACACCGTTACCTTCGATGGCTTTCTCGGAACACCCGAGTGGGCGGCAATCGCGCGGTCGGTGCCGCCGTTGCCGGTGCCGTATGCGATGTCGACGCTTCTCATGGTGGCTGGGCTGCTCTTCTTTTATGAGTCGTACGGGCTGGTCGCGTGGGTGATGACGATACTCGTCGGCTCGGCCGACGACGAAGGGTATCTCGCCAGACGGTTCGCGCTCTCGTTGTTGCCGGTCGCGCTTGCGTATCAGCTGTCACACTTCTTTACCTATCTCCTGACACAGGGACAGTACCTGCTGCTGGCGCTTGCCGATCCGTTCGGACGTGGGTGGGTTCCGGCCGGGGTGGCGTTCGATCCGTCCGGGACCATTCCGTTTCTCTCGGTCGGCGCCGTCTGGCAGCTACAGGTGGGTGTGATCGTACTCGGCCACGTGATTGCGGTGTGGGTCGCACACCACGTCGCACTCGACGTGTTCGACGGCCGGTGGCAGGCGATCAGGAGTCAGCTACCAATGACCGGCGCGATGGTGATTTACACCGTCGTCGGACTGCTCATTCTCACCCGGACGACGGTCGACCCGCCGCTCCCGTGACACATGCGGGCAAAGACACCTACCACCTACCAAACGTTCCCGCGTCGCGCCGGCGACGCTCACAACTGACTTCGACCTGGATGTCCCCCGCGATCGACCGTCGGAACTATTGGTAATCCGACAGTTCAGCCAGGGGATGGAGTGTGTGCGACGGTGTCGGCAGTGGCCGGTCCCTGACGCGGCCAGCCCGACTCGCGTGATGGTCGTCACCGGGTCGGCTGGTTTCTTGCCGTCCCAAGCTTAGGACGCAGCACCCGCCACAGGATACGTGGATGGAGGAGACTGGTGGCCGGGCGCTCCAGCCGAAAGACCCGCAGAAACGCCTCGGTCAACTCGCCGTCGTCGTGTGCTTTGGCGACGAGCCGGTCCGCGTAGCTATTCAGCAGGTCGGTTCCAAACGGTTTGGGGCCTTCGGTCTGTTCGAAAATGAAATCACCGGTAACAGAGGTTCTCCACGCCTCGTCGACAACCGCGCTCACCCGCGTGAACACCCTCGGACCGAGCTCATCCACTCCCTCGGACAGTTCGTGATGAAGCGCGAGCGCGTCCAGCGCGGCAACCGACATCCCCTGCCCGTAGACGGGGTTGAAACTGGCAACGGCATCACCGATGACGGCCAGTCCGTCCGGAAACGCATCGAGCCTGTGGTACTGTCGGCGAATGCTAGCCGGGAACGGATAACGCTGAATCCCGGATATCCACTCCCGCTCACGCAACTGCGTGGCGATATCGTCGAGCGGTAACGTGTCGGCCCAGTCGAGGAACGGTTCGGGGTCGACCGGCGCCCGCTCCCCGTGGAGTCCCTGCAGGAGCACCTCCCATCGGCCCCCTTCTACAGGGAGCATGGCTGCGCCCCGTGGTCGGTGGGGTTCAGGCGCGATCAGAACCCCTCGTTGCACATCCGCCGGCCTCGTGATTCGGACTGTGCTGTACGTCACATCGACCGAAACCCGCTCAACATCGGGAGTCGGATACCCGTGGCGTTCGAGCCATCTCGGTGTTCGACTCGTCCGGCCAGTTGCATCAACCGTGACCGTGGCGTCGAGTGTCGTTGTCACACCGTTCTCGTTTCTGAATCGGACACCGGTGATTCGGTTCTTGTCGGCGTTGTGCTCATAGCTACCGAAATTACATCCGTCGCGTATGATGATGTCATCAAACTCGCGAATACGCTCCCGGACGACATGTTCGAACAGCGGACGGCTCGCATAAAGTGCTGGCAAGTCGGCGTCCGCCTCGGCGGCGACCCCGCCTCGATCGTACCACACCACGTCATCGGACATATCCAGTTTCAGTCCACCTTCGGCCCGCACGGCCTTCCCGAACCCCGGAAAGAGGTCGTTGAGCGTGACCCGGCCGGCTTCGAGCATCGAATGTGGCTGGCCGGTCTGTGGGGCCCCGTCACGGACAGCAGGCCCGGTCGGGAGCTCCTCCCGTTCGATAACGACCACCTCATCGAAGGCGTCACGAAGGACCCGTGCCACACAGAGTCCGGCCACGCTCCCGCCGAGAACGATGGCGCGACGGCCCACATGCTCCGCTCGGGACGCATCGTACCGGTCCATGTGCGCAAGCGTCATGGGTCAGACTCCCTTGTACTACCGCTAGAACCTGAGGATAATAATACTCATCGACGATCACGGCTGGATCCGGGTGTGTCCAGCCATCGGATAGAGATGGCTGCCCGAAGTCACTCCTGTGGCCGTGTATACGCATCCCCGAATCGGAACTATACACACCTAAATCACGGTTTCAGACGATACCGCGGCCAGCATCGAAGTTGGCCGATAGGTTCGTGGCTGAGGGAACTCAACTCAATTGGGGGCTGTGTGGAGTCGAACGGTTTGCTGACGGGTTAACCCGCCGCTAATCCACTAACAGTGCTGTTATGGGGGCCTCCGTTGGCGCGGAGTATCTACTGATGACCGCGCGAACTACCACCTTTGGGTACCCCGTGTAGAGTGGAATAAGTAGTGATTAGTGCGCGTTCAGTTGTGAATTACTATGTTTTCGCGTCCGAACCGACCGCAGATACGTGGCAGAATTACTGATTTTCCTGGGGGTGCTGGTGGCAGTGTTCGTTGGGTACAATATTGGGGGTTCATCAACTGGCGTTGCCTTCGGGCCAGCGGTCGGCAGCCGAGCCGTCAGAAAAGTCACCGCCGGGGCACTGTTTACCATGTTCGCGTTCCTCGGTGCGTGGACGATTGGACGGAAGGTTATCACGACGATGAGTACCGAAATCATTGATGTAACAGCCTTTACACCCGTAGCGAGCGTTGAAGTTCTCTTTTTTGCTGGGATCGGACTCTTGATCTCAAATATCTACGGTGTCCCGGCGTCAACCTCAATGACAACCGTCGCATCAATCGTCGGACTCGGTGTGACAACGGGAACGCTCAACGCTGAAATAATGGTTACCATCCTGTCGGCTTGGATCGTCGCCCCACTGATCGCTGTCTTCACAGGTGCGCTTATCGGCAGATATCTGTACCCGCACCTCGACGCCAAATTCGAATTTGGTCGCCTCACGAACCCGTTGATCGCAATCGATACCCAGGAGCGGCTCCCACGGCTATCGGTTGACGATACCATTTCGCCTCGGGATCTGGCCGGATCGGCGCTTGTGGTGGCAATTGCCTGCTACATGGGGTTCAGTGCCGGAGCCTCGAACGCGGCGAACGCAGTCGCCCCGCTTGTCGGTAACGGGTCCCTCGACCCCAGCCCGGCGATTCTCCTCGCAGT
>NZ_JAQCNJ010000028.1 GCF_028275055.1 Haloplanus sp. | reverse complement strand
ACGCGGACGACGTTCGTCGCGCGGGGGCCCTTGGGGGCCTGTTCGATCTCGAACTCGAGCTCGGTGCCCTCTGTGAGATCCTCGCCGCCGACGTCTTCCATATGGAAGAACACGTCCTCGTCAGCGTCCTCTGTCTCGATGAAACCGTGACCGCCCGTGTCGTTGAAGAAGTCAACCGTACCGTTTGCCATTGCAGGTGTACGAACGTCGGATTCGGTCATAAGGCTTCCGTAATGGATTCAAAAAATACCGACTTCGGGCCGACAAACGCCGACGGCCGGGTCCGCCACCGGATCCGGACGGCTTTTGCACCGGGAGCACCCACCGGAGACCGATGGACGAGGACCTCCGCGACCGGGTCGAGCGGGCGGCCGAGAAACACGCCCTGCTCAACGCGGTCAAATACGACAGCGACGCCGACGTCGGCGCGATCATGGGCCCGTTGATGGGCGAGAACCCCGAGTTCCGCCCCCACGGCGACGAGGTCCCCGGCATTGTCGGCAGCGTGGTGGCGCGCGTCAACGACCTCTCGGTCGCCGATAAGCGGGAGCGCCTGGAGGAGGTCGCCCCCGAGGAACTCGCGGAGATCGAAGCCGACGACGACGACGAAGACGAGCACGCCCTCCCGGACCTCCCGACCGTCGACACGTACGACGAAATCCGGATGCGTGCCGCCCCCAACCCCAACGGCCCCTGGCACATCGGCCACGCCCGGATGCCCGCCGTGATCGGGACGTACAAGCAGCGGTACGACGGCTCCTTCGTCGTCCGGTTCGACGACACCGACCCCGAGACGAAACGCCCGGACCTCGCTGCCTACGACGCGATCCTCGACGACATCGACTACCTGGGGTTCGACCCCGACGAGGTGCTTCTCGCCTCGGATCGCCTGGAGACGTACTACGACCACGCCCGCGACCTGATCGACGCCGGCGGCGCCTACACCTGCTCGTGTCCGGGCGGGGAGTTCTCGGAGATGAAGAACGCCGCCGAGGCGTGCCCCCATCGCGACAAGAACCGGGAGACCACCCACGAGGAGTTCGAGGCGATGGTCGACGGCGAGTACGACGCCGGAGAGATGGTCCTCCGAGTCCGGACCGACATCGACCACAAGAACCCCGCGCTCCGCGACTGGGTGGCGTTCCGGATGATCGACACGCCGCACCCGAGGCCCGAGGCCGAGGAGTACCGGTGTTGGCCGATGCTCGACTTCCAGTCCGGCGTCGACGACCACCTCACCGGCGTGACGCACATCATCCGCGGGATCGACCTCCAGGATTCGGCGAAACGCCAGCAGTTCGTCTACGACTACTTCGGGTGGGAGTACCCCGAGGTCGTCCACTGGGGGCACGTCCAGGTCGACGCCTACGACGTCCAGCTCTCGACGTCGACGCTGAAAGCGAAGATCGACGCGGGCGACCTCGACGGATGGGACGACCCCCGCGCGCCCACGCTCGCCAGCCTCCGGCGCCGCGGCATCCGCGGGGCGGCCGTCGTGGAGGCGCTCGCGGCGCTCGGCACCTCCTCGGCGAACGTCGACCTCGCGATGAGCTCGGTCTACGCGGCGAACCGCAGCCGCGTCAACGACGGTGCCGAGCGGTACTTCCTCGTGCGCGACAGGGAGCGCTTCGACGTCGAGGGCGGCTCCGACGCCGGCAACCCGCCGCTACACCCCGACCACGAGGAGCGCGGCGATCGGACGATCCCCGTCGACGGCGGCGTCGTGCTCGAACCCGAGGACGTTCCCGAAGCGGGCGACCGGGTCTGGCTGAAGGGGTACGCCTGCGTCCGGCGCGAGGGCGACCGGCTCGTCGTGACCGACGACGACATCGGGGTGGTTCGGTCCGGCGACGCGGACGTGGTCCACTGGGCACCCACCGAGGGGACCGTGCCGGTCCGGATGCGGACGCCCGACGGCGACGTGACGGGCGTGGCCGAACCCGACTTCGCGGAGACCGCCGTCGACGACGTGGTCCAGTTCGAGCGGATCGGGTTCGTCCGGGTGGACGACCACGGTGACGACGGGAGCGTCGTCTACTGGGCGCACCCATAGGCGGCTGCGCCGGAGTGGCGGACGCGTCACTCGTGGCGTGTTGTGCGCGCGACCCCGCGTCCCGGTCGTACGCCCGCTGCGGGGCCGCCGCACCGGACCACTCTCCCGAACTCCCGTGTCGACCCGGCGAAACTCCGGTGAATCCGGGTTGAATACCGGTGAAATCGGCGCAAACCCGGTTCAGCGCCGGTCCGGTTTACATGGCTCCCGCTCCCCTGTCCGAGTGAGGATCGACAATGAACCGAACCAAACCGGTCGCAATCGCGCTCGCCGTCCTCGTCGCCGCGACGGGTGTGGCGGCCGCGGTCCCGGGTAGCACAGTCGCGGCAGACAACGGTGGCGCCTCGGACGCGGCCGACGCGTCCGGCCCCGCGGGCGACGACGGCGTGGAACACAGTTCCACGAGTGGCCGGACGGCCTCCGACGACGCGGCCGGACAGGCCGGCCCGCCCGGTGACCTCCCCGGCCCGGTTCCGGACTTCGTCTCGCGGCTCCACGGCCTGATCAACGGGTTCATCGACGGCACCGTCGACACCCTCGGATCGGCCGTGAGCGACGTCGCGGGCGGCGACCGGGCCGACAGCGGCGACGAGAGCAGTGCCGAAAACGCGGACGAGTAACGAACCCGTCCGACCCCGTCGATCCGTCCGCTTCGGCCCTCCGATCGACAGCGCGTTTCGAGACATACCGAGGAACCTGATACCATGAACCTGAAACTGCTACTCGCCGCCGTGGTCGTCGTCGGAGCCGGAGCCGGGGTTATCGTCGTCGCCGGCGACGTGCTCCCGGGCGGGACCCCGGAGACCGACTCCGAGGCGTTCCCGACGGCCACACCCGGCGGCGAGGCGGCAACGACGAGCGACAGCAACGGAACAGCCACACCGACCACCGACGAGGCGTCGACCCCGACGCCGCCGTTCGGCTTCGCGATCGACACCATCGAGGAGTGCGGACAGACCTGCCGTGACGTCACCTCGACGTTGACAAACCAGCAGGACACCACCGCCGAGAACGTCACCGTCCACACCCGGATCCTCGCCGGTCAAGGAACCGACGGCGACGTCGTCTGGCGGGGCAACGAGGACGTCGGAACGCTGCCCGCGGGCGACTCGTACACCACCACCCGGCAGGTCGAACTGTCGTTCTCCGACGCGCTGACGATCGAGAACAGCGACGGGTGGATCACCGTCCAGACGACCGTCGAGACCGAAGGCGGAGCGGTGACGTTCACCGATGAACGGCAGGTGGCCTGAGCCCGTTTCCACCGGCGTACTGCGGGGCGGCTCCCGCTCGCTTAGCTCGGCCGCCACCGGCCGCCGATCTCGTCGCGGGGGTAGTCACGGTACGTTCCCTCCAGGAAGGTGGTGACCCGCCCGTCCTCCTCGCTGAGTGTGACCGCCCAGATGACGTCCTCGCGGAGCGACGTCTCCAGCGCGCTCAAGTGTTTGGTTCCCATCCAGTCGGCGGGGTTGAGGCCGTCGAGACCCGACACCTCCTCCCGTGGCGGATTCCGGACGCGAACCATCTGCTCTTGGATCGTGCCGTCCGCGGTCACGATGACCGCGCCGTCCTGCGTGGCCGCCACGTCCCGGGCGACGTCAGTGAACGTGTCCTGCGATTCGGTGACGATCTTACACCGGTTCACCGGCCACTTGTTCGCGCCGAGGGGGTCGGTGTAGCCGTCGAAACTCATCTCCGCGACGATCAGGAAGTAGAGGCTGGGGCCGGAGACGTGCTGTTCGCCCCACCGATCGAACCCGAGGCTCAGCGACTCGGCAGTGTACCTGATCTGATCCATGAGCGCCTGGCTCGTGGCGTACCGCTTCTTGACCCGATCGAGCGCATCCATCCTACTCGTTGAATGTGGCTATGGATACATGAATGTTGTTCGCGAATCCGTGGTACTGTTTATACTGTTGGCTATAACTACGTGAAGATTTTCGACACCCCGGGGTGTGGAAAATCGTCACGGGACGATAGCCGACAGTATCAGCCGAACGCGACCAACCCGACACCTTTATCGAAACACACCGGCTCGCACCGAACAACGTCGCTACGATGGTATCGGGTGCGCAGCTTCTCGACGTTCTCCTCAACGGCCTGACGATCGGGATGGTCTACGTGCTCGT
>NZ_JAQCNJ010000015.1 GCF_028275055.1 Haloplanus sp. | reverse complement strand
CTCGACGCCACGGACGCGCCGCTGGTCGTGAACCTCACCAGCCACGGGGCCCACGCCGACGTGACCGAGCAGGCGCTCCGTGCGGGCCGACACGTCTGGTCGGAGAAACCGCTCGCGCTCGACGCCGACCGGGCGGCTGCCCTCGTTGCCTTGGCCGAACGGCGGGGGCTGGGACTGGCCTGTGCGCCGATCAACAACCGTTGTGAGGCCCAACGCCTCGCCCGGCGGGCGGTCGACGACGGCCGTCTCGGCCGGGTCGGGCTGGCGTACGCCCACGCCCACGTCGGTCGGGTGACGGCGTGGCACGACGACCCCGGATCGTTTCTCCGGGTCGGCCCGTTGTACGACGGTGCGGTCTACCCGCTGAACCTGCTGGTCGCGTGGTTCGGTCCCGTCGACCGGGTGCGGAGCGCCGACGCCGCCGACCCGTGGCCCAACCGCGAGTCACGGTCGCCCGACCGGCCGAGCCACGTCGAAGCGACGCTCGGGATGGCAAACGGCCCGCTCGTCCGGCTGACGGCGAGTTTCTACGCCCCACACCGGAGCCGCGAGTTCACCAGCCTCGAACTCCACGGCGACGACGGCTCCTGTTACCTCGACGACGCCGGCGACGTGGGGGGCGAGCGCGACGGGCACGCCGTTTCCGTCGGCCGCGAGGGGCGATCGTACACCCCGAACCCACTCGACCACCCGCCGGAGCGGACGCCGTACCTCGCGGGACCGGAGCGTCTGGCCGCGAGCGTCCGACGGGGGGCGATCGACCACGAGTCGGCCCGGCGGGGAGCCCACCTCGTCGCCGTCTGCAACGCCGTCGAACGGGCCGCCGAAACGGGCGGGAGCGTCGGTGTCGACGCCCATGGCGTGCCGACACCGGGCGGGACGCGCTTGGCGTGGGGGCGCACCGAGGGAGACGGCGGCGACAACGACAATGAGGTCGCCGGCCCGCCCGATGCCGCCGTCCGACTCCCGCCGGTCGGGTTCGGCTGTTCGCGTTACCGCGACGGGACGTACGTCGACCGCCGGGAGTCGGTCGCGATGGCGCTCGATGCCGGCTACCGCTTTCTCGACTCGGCTGAACTCTACGGCAACGAGGCGCGGATCGGCGAGGTACTCGACGACCCCGGAAGTCCCGAGCGGGACGCCCTCTTTCTCGCGAGCAAGGTGTGGAACACCAACCACGGCCACGTCGTCGAAGCCTGTGAGACGACGCTTGCTGACCTCGGGGTCGACGCGTTGGACTGTTATCTGGTCCACTGGCCGGAGTCGTGGGCGTACACCGGACCTTTGCGCCGGCTCGCAGCGTTGCCCGTTGAAAAACAGGAGGCGCTCACCTTTCCCGAAACCGACGACGGCGACCGGGCGACAGCGGAGGTGAGCCTCGAATCGACGTGGCGGGGCATGGAGGCCGTCTACGACCGGGGGCTGGCCGCGTCGCTCGGGCTTTGTAACGTCGATCTGGAGACGCTCGCTCGTGTCGTCGCGTTCGCGCGTGTCCCCCCAGCAGTGGTGCAGGTGGAGTGTCACCCGTACCGCCCCCGAACCGGGTTGATCGACTGGTGTCACGAGCGCGGGATTCGGGTCGTCGCTCACTCGCCGTTGTCTGCTCCGGGCCTTCTCGACGACCCTGTCGTCCGCGAGGTGGCCGCCGAGGCGGGCGTCTCGCCGTCGACGGCCGTTCTCGCGTGGAACATCGGCCGCGGCGTCGTCCCCATCCCGTCGAGCACCGATCCCGACCACGCTGTCGAGAACCTCGCCGCCGCGGGCTGTCGCCTCGACGACACGGCACAGGAGCGGTTGACGGCGCTCGAGGACCCCGAATTCGAGCGATGAGCCGGGAACAGGTCCGCCGGCAGCGACGGATTGCGGCGGTGACGATCCTCGCCGCGATCGGTCTGTGTGCGGCCGTCGGCGGACGGGCGCTCGTGGCGGAGGCGGCGGGACACGCCGCGGCGGACTGGTGGCTCCTCGTCGCCGGCGCGGTGTTTGCGGCAGAGGTCGGCTTCGTGGCCTACCACCTTACCCCTGGGCGGGCGGCGGCGGCGTTCGCGCCCCCGAACCTCGTTACGCTGACCCGCGGCGGTCTGTACGCCGCGACGGCGGGCTTTCTGGTTGTGGCGCCGACGACCCCGGTGGTGCGGTGGGCACCCGCGGCGTGTTACGGAACGGGGGTTGTTCTCGACTATCTCGACGGCCGTCTCGCCCAGCGGCTCGGCCGAACGACCGACCTCGGGGCGCGACTCGATCTGGCCTTCGACACGCTGGGATTTCTGGTCGCGCCGCTTGTCGGTGTCGTCTGGGGACGGCTTCCGGCCGTCTACCTCTCGTTGTCGGCCGCGCGGTACGTCTATCGTGCGGGACTCGCGTGGCGGGAGCGGTGTGGACGTCCCGTCGGTGACCTGCCGGAGAGCCGGATTCGACGCCCCCTGGCGGCGCTCCAGATGGGGTTTATTACCGTCGCGCTCGCGCCGGCGCTTCCCACGGCGGTGGTTCATCCGGCGAGTGTCGTCGT
The DNA here is from genome assembly GCF_028275055.1 of Haloplanus sp. GTDB lineage: Archaea > Halobacteriota > Halobacteria > Halobacteriales > Haloferacaceae > Haloplanus. The sequence goes on along the minus strand of NZ_JAQCNJ010000015.1, from coordinate 19,987 downwards.
CGCCGTCCCATCGCTCGCGACGTTCGTCCGTGACTATCTGTCGGTGACGGGGCGACTCGGACGGATGGGCGGCGAGACGGGGCAGCCGGACGGCGGCAGTATGAAGTGAGGGGCGACGCTACGGAAACCGTGACAGGGAGCGTCGAGGACGCCGGGGCCGACCGGCGGTCACTCCACTTTGTCGGCCCCCGAACAGTCAGCGTCGAACGCGAGCGCCGCCCGGATCCCGGTCCCGAGGAGGTGCTCGTCGAATCGAGCGTCTCGGCGGTGAGTTCGGGCACCGAACTGCTGATTTATCGGGGTGAGATGCCCCGAAACCTCGCCGCCGACGAGACCATCGACGCCCTCGACGGCGACCTCACGTATCCGTTGAAGTACGGTTACGCGACGGTCGGGGAGGTGGTCGCGATCGGAGCGGGCGTCGACGACCGGTGGCGCGGCCGCCGGGTGTTCGCCTTTACGCCCCACGAGAGCCACTTTACCGCGACGCCCGACGAACTGATTCCGGTTCCCGAGGGGATGGGGGCGGAGACGGCGGCGCTTCTCCCGACCGCCGAGACGGCGGCAACCCTCGTTATGGACGGGCGACCGCGGATCGGCGAGCGGGTCGTCGTTCTGGGGGCGGGGACGGTCGGCCTCCTCACCACGAGCGCCCTCGCGTCGTTTCCGCTGGAACGGCTCACGGTCGTGGAACCCGTCGCGTGCCGGCGACGGATCGCCGACCGCCTCGGTGCCGACGAGACGGTCCACCCCGACCGTGCGGCGGGTATCGGCGACCAGGGTGACCCGCCCGGGGCGGATCTGGCGTACGAACTGTCGGGGGTGCCGGAAACCCTCGACGACGCGATCGATGTCGTGGGGTACGACGGCCGCATCGTCGTCGGGTCGTGGTACGGCCGCAAGCGGGCCGAAACCGACCTCGGCGGCTTCTTTCACCGGAACCGGATCGACGTGTCGTCGAGTCAGGTGAGCACGCTCGCGCCGGACCTCCGAGGGCGGTGGACGAAAGACCGCCGCCTCGGCGTGGCGTGGAGGCGCCTCCGCGATGTCGACGCCGACGAGGTCATCACCCACCGCGTGGCGTTCGAGAACGCCCCGGAGGCCTACCGACTTCTCGACGACGGCCCGGAGAACGCGGTGCAGGTGTTGCTCACATACGAGTAGCATCGGCCGTGAATATAAGACGGTTCGTTGCAAATGGGGGGGCATGTACCGGCTCTCGGTCTCTCGGGATTTTATTGCCCAGCACTTTCTCACCGTCCCCAACCCCGGCCCGGAGGGTGAGGTCCACAGCCACCGATTCGGTGTCGACGTCCGACTCACCGCCCCTGAGTTGAACGAGTACGGCTACGTGGCCGATATCGACGCCGTCAACGCGGCGCTCGACGACCTCGAGGCGCGGTACCGCGACGCGTTGTTGAACGATCTGCCGGAGTTCGAGGGGTTGAACCCCAGCGTCGAACATTTCGCTCGGCTGTTCGGCGACCGGTTCGTCGAGGCGGTGCCCACAGCGGGGGCGACGGCGTTGACGGTCCGGATCCACGAGGACGACGACGCCTGGGCCAGCCACGAGCGGTCGCTCCGATGAACCACGCCGACGGGCGGTACCTGGAGTCGAAACGCACCGTCGACGACCGAGCGCTGAACCGCCGGGTCCGGGACCGTCTTCGCGACGAACTCCCCGCTTCCCCACGGGTGCTGGAGGCCGGTGCCGGCACCGGCGTCACCGTCCCCCGTCTGCTCGACTGGGGTGTGACCGCCGGCGAGTACCACGGTGTCGACCGTGATGCCGGTATTATCGAGGTCGCGCGCGAGCGCCGGTGCGCCGAACTCGACGGGACACCGACCGAGAACGGGTTCCGTGTCGGCGACCTGACCGTCCGCTTCGACCAGGGGGACGCCCTCGAGGCGTTCGGGACCGACAGGGCCGATCTGGTCGTCGCACAGTCGGTTCTCGACCTCGTTCCGATCGACGACGCACTCGACGCGTTCGAAACGGCGCTCGACCCCGGCGGACTGGTGTACGCACCGATCACCTTCGACGGCGAGACCATCTTCCAACCCGACCACCCGGCCGACGACCGCGTCGTCGCGGCGTACCACGACGACATCGACAACCGGCCGGGGCGGGACACCCGTGCCGGCCGCCACCTGCTCGACCGGTGTTGTGAGCGTGACGGCGACCTGCTTGCGGTCGGGGCGTCGGACTGGGTGGTCCGCCCTCGTGGTGGGGACTACCCCAACGACGAACGGTACTTTCTCGCGACGATTCTGGAGTTCATCGAGTCGGCCGTCGACGGTCCGGGCGTCGACGAGTGGCTCGAAACGCGCCGGCAGCAACTGGCCGAGGGGACCCTGAGCTACGTCGCCCACGGGTACGACGTCTGCTACCGGGTGCCGTGAGCGATGGGGTGGCCGGACGGCGCGGGCGGACGGCGCTGTGGGCGTTCGTGGCCGTCGGTGGCCTCCTGCTCTATCTCCGGGCGGTCGGCGTCGACGCGGTCGGGACCGTTCTCGGTCGGGTCGGACCGGGCGAGGCCGTCGCGCTTGCCGTTCTCGGCGCGGTACCGATCGTGTTGTGGGGCGTAGCCCTTTATCTGGTTCTCCACCGGTTGGATGTGGCGGCGACCCTCCCGACCGCTGTGGCGTTGTTCGCGGCGTCGGGATTTCTCAACAACGTCACGCCGTTCGGACAGGCGGGCGGCGACCCCGTGAGCGGCGCGCTGGTGGCACGGGTCGGGCAGACGGCGTTCGAGCGAGGGTTCGCCGCGGTCGTGAGCGTGAGCGCGGCCAACACCGTTGCAGTCGTCGGTCTCGGTGTCGTCGGGTCCGGGGCGCTTTTCGGCACCGCCGCGGGGGTGAGAACGCCCGTCGTCGTCGGGGTAACAGTCGTGTCGACGGCCGCCGTTGGCGTCGTGGCGGGGCTCGCGTGGCGGCGACGGGAGCGTCTCGTCGTCCGTGTCGGGAGGGGACTCGGCGACCGACTCGCTCGGATCGGCGGGGCGATCCCACGGGTCGATCCCCCCGATCCCGACGCCGTTGTTGAGCGGGGTCGGGGGTTCGTGGCGGCGCTCGAACGCGTCACGGGAAGCCGGCGGCTGCTCGCCGCGGTGTTTCTTCTCGGCGGCGGCGGCCATCTCGCGGTGGCGGCGACGCTCTGGCTCGCGCTCGCGGCGTTCGACGCTACCCTCCCACCGGCGGCGGTGGTGGTGGTGGTTCCGGCGGCGAGGGTAGCCGGGCTCTCCCCGACTCCGGGGGGGACCGCGAGCGCGGAGGCGTTGTTGACCGGCCTCATCGTCGCCGTTGGCGGTGTGGACGTCCCGGTCGCCGCGGCCGCGGCCCTGTTGTACCGTGCCGCGGCGTTCTGGCTCCCGACGCTCGGGGGTGGCGCCGCCGCCGTGGCGCTCGTCGTGGCGAGCGACGGTCAGGACTCCCGACGATAAAGAACAACGAGAATGGCGATCAGTCCGGTTTGGACCACCTTATCGCCGATACCGAGCGGGCTGATCACGTTCGGCCAGTTCAGGTAGAAGTAGAGAACGATCTGGACGGCGGTGAACGGAATACCGACGAGATAGATGAGCCGACGCCGGTAGTCAACCACGACGAGGCCGGCGGCCACGAAGAAGGCGATCCCCGCGAGAACGAAGCTAATACCCTGTGCGGTGTCGATGGCGAGAGCGCCGAAGGCGAGGTGGATCACCCCTGTGATGGCGGCGAGGGCGATGCCGACCCGGTGGAGGGTCGTGAGCGACGCCGTCTCCGACGTGGAGGTGAACGACATCGTAGTACATATTAGCGGACGGACATGGTAAAATCACCGGGCGGGGACTTATCCATCACCCGGGTGTCGAAATACCATGGGCATCGAGTACGTACGGCGGGCGGCGGACCCCGCGATATCCGTCGTCGTGCCGTCGGTGCCGGCGTACGATCACGAACCGACGATGGCGTGTCTGGCGGCGCAGTCGTTCGACGCTCCATACGAGGTCATCCTCGTCGACGACGGCTCGATCGACCGGTCGGCCGCGCGCAACCGGGGACTCGACGCGGCGGACGCCGAGGTGGTCGCGCTGACCGACGACGACACCAGACCGCCAGCCGACTGGCTGGCGACGGCACACGAGGCGTTCGGTGCCGACACCGATCTGGTCTGTCTCGAAGGGCCGGTGTACGGCGGCTGTCGGAGCTTCGGCCCGCGACAGTACGTCGGCTGTAACCTGGCCGTCCGACGGACGGCCGCACTCGACGTGGGTGGGTTTCGGTCGGCGTTCGCCGAGTGGGGCGAGGACGTGGAGTTCGGCTGGCGGCTGGAACGCGACGCCGAGGGTCACTGCCGGTTCGAGGAGTCGTTCCGGATGTGTCATCCGTCGGTGCCCCGAACGGCCATCGACCCGGCGTTGGAGCGGCGGTTACGGGAGGAGTACCCACAACGGTACGACGCGGTTATGAACAGGACGGTGGCGCGGCGGCTCTACCGGGCGGCGCGGGCGGCGGGACTCACCCAACCGGTCCAACGACTCCGGCACGCGCTCGTGCGACGGCTACGCGGGGAGTGTCGGGGGGCGTTAAAAGAGGACTGACGCGGCTGTTATCGACGCCGACCCACGGACTCGAACACCGTGTACGGCGTGATGGACGTTCGGAGGGCGGCGAACAACAACAACGGGATCATCGCCGTCAGGAGTTTGCCCGCGAGTTCCGGCGTGAGATACTGTACTGCGACGATCGGGATGAGCGCCGTGACGAACATCACGACGCCGAGAGTCACCCGTGGTTCCGGAGGCGTACCGTCCGATATCGAGTCGCTTGGGGCGTCGCTGGGGTCGTAAGAGGTAACCATTGGAGTCATCATATCTATGGGCTGGGTGGGGTTATGCTTGTCGCAATATTTTCCGCATTCTAAATCATAAATCCGGACAGAACGACATTGTGACTCCGTCGACATGCGCCCCGAGGAGTGACGTGTCGGTCAGCCGAAATCGGCCATATACGACTTGTGGAGGCGGTAGAACAACAGCATACCCACGAGCCAACTGAGAACGCCATAGCCGGCGTACGCGACGGTCGGGAGATCCATATAAAAGTACATGTACGATCCAATGACGAGATAGACGAGGACGAACAACCCCAAGACACGGATGCCGCGCCCGGAGACCTGTTGTTTCGGATTGACCATGGGTGGGGGACGGCGGACGACGCCGACGCTGACACCGGCCCTCGGTTGGGGTGGAACTTAAAAACGAAAGATCATGCAAAACCTGTGGATATCCGCCGGCATTATATATAGTAACGGTCAAGTTGCCATATGATACGCGTAGGCGTCAACGGCTACGGCACCATCGGTAAGCGAGTTGCTGACGCGGTAGACTCGATGCCCGACATGGAGTTGGTGGGCATCGGAAAGGCGAGTCCGAACCACACGGCCGACGCGGCGGCCGAACGGGGCTTCAACATCTACGTTCCAGAGGGACGCCACGACCGTTTCGACGGCGTGGGGATGGCGGTCGCGGGCGATATTCACGACCTGATCGACGACGGAGACATCATCGTCGACGCGACCCCTGCGGGGATGGGCGCGGAGTATCGACCCGTCTACGAGGAACACGACACACCCGCCATTTTCCAAGGTGGCGAGAGCGCGGACATCGTCGAGGAGAGTTTCACCGCACGCGCCAACTACTCCGACACGTTGGGCAAAGATTACGTCCGGGTCGTCTCCTGTAACACGACCGGACTGAACCGGATGTTCGCGCCGCTCGTCGAGGAGTACGGCGTCGAGCGGTCGAGCATCACGCTGGTCCGGTGTCGCGGCGAACACGCCGTCATCTCGGCCGACCCCGTCACGATGCCCTCCCATCACGGTCCGGACGCACTCGAGGTGATCCCCGAAATCGGGCAGATCACGACGATGGGGATGAAAGCGCCGACGGTCCGGCACCACTTCCACGGCATCAACGTGGAACTCGACGCCGAGCCAAACGCCGAGGAGGTCGCGGAGCTGTTCGCCTCACAGTCGCGCATCCACGTCATCGACGGCGACCTCGACATCTCCTCGGGGTGGGATCTTCAGGAGTTCGCGCTCGACCGTGGGCGCGACCGGATGAATCTCTACGAGAACCAACTCTTCGAGGACTCGATCACCATCGAGAACGACCAACTCCACCTGTTCCAAGCGATCCACCGCGAGAGCGACGTGGTTCCCGAAAGCATCGACGCCATCCGCGCGATGACCGAGACGGCGGACGCGACGGAAAGCATCGAGAAGACAAACGAGGTCATGGGCATCGGTGACGTTTAGATGACCACCGCAGGCGACATGACGAGCGAGGCGGCCGACGACGAGACGTCCGATGCGGGCGCGGAACTGGTCGACGGCTACGGGTCGAGTCCCGGGGTGGCAACCGGTCCGGTGAAGATCATCGAGGATATCGACGAGGCCGACCGGATCGACGAGGGCGACGTGATCGTCACGGAGATGACCGCGCCCGATATGGTGCCGGCGATGAAGCGGTCGGCGGGAATCATCACGGACGAGGGGGGAATGACCTCCCACGCGGCCATCGTCTCCCGGGAACTCGGTGTGCCGGCCATCGTCGGCACGGGCGACGCGACGGACGTGCTTCACGATGGCCAGCGGATCACGCTCGACGGCCAGAAGGGGACAGTCGTCGTCGCGGAGGCGGACATCGACGACACCGAGGACGCCGACCCGGACGGTGCCAGAGCGGCTACCACCGGCGGCGCGCCCACGACGGCGACGGAGGTGAAGGTGAACGTCTCGATCCCCGACGCCGCACAGCGTGCCGCAGACACCGGCGCGGACGGGGTTGGCCTGCTCCGCTTGGAGCATATTCTGCTCTCGACGAGCAAGACGCCGGAGAAGTACGTCGCCGACCACGGCGAGGAGGCCTTCGTCGAGGAAATCTCCGAGGAGATCCGGAAGGTCGCGGAGGCGTTCTACCCGCGGCCGGTCCGTGCCCGAACCCTCGACGCGCCGACGGACGAACTCGCGGAACTGGAAGGCGGGGAGAACGAACCCCACGAGCACAACCCGATGCTCGGCTACCGCGGCATCCGCCGCAGTCTCAAGGAACCGGAGATGGTCAAACTCGAACTCCGCGCGTTCAAGCGCCTCCACGACATGGGCTATGACAACGTCGAGGTCATGTTCCCGCTCCCCAACGACGCGGAGGACGTACGCCGGGCACGGGAGTTGATGGACGAGGTCGGTATCGACCGGACGAAACACGACTGGGGTGCGATGATCGAGACGCCGGCCAGCATCCGGAGCATCGACGAGATCATCGACGAGGGAATCGACTTCGTCGCGCTGGGAACGAACGACATCGTCCAGTTTTTCCTCGCGGTCGACCGCAACAACGCGATGGTTGCCGACCGCTTCGACGACTTCCACCCCACCATCCTTGAGGCGATGGCGGAGGTTATCGAGGCGTGCAACGAGAACGACGTCGACACCACCATCACGGGCCAGTCCGGGTCCCACCCCGACATGGCGAAGTTCCTCGTCGAGAAGGGCATCTCGTCGCTGTCGTCGAACATCGACGCCGTGCCCGAGGTGCGCCGGGTCGTTGCCCGCGCCGAGCGAAAACTCCTGCTCGACTCCGCGCGGGAGACCCTCGACGACGCCGACCCACAGATCTAGTCGGTCGGTTCTTTTTTTCCGCGGACGGTCACGTCGTTGCCTCCGGTGAGCGGTGACAGCGCCACGCCACGATAGCGGGCGGGCCGACAGCACACGTCTTAGGAGTGTGTGACAACGGCCGTACGGAAAAGAGCGCGGCGCGTGGCCGTCACGTCGGTTGAGCGTGACTACCGAGCGGTCGGAAAACGAGAAAAAACGGATCGAGCGTGACGGTCGACGACGGTCGGGTCGAGCCTACCCGATGAGGTCCAGGATCGTCGGGTAGATTTGGTATGCCGCGGTGCCGATGAGCGCGGCGGCGGCGAACAACGCGAGCGCGACCGCCCACGGCCGCAACGGTGCCAAGCCGGGCTGGTCGATGTCGGTGTAGGACATGTACAGCGCGGCGAGGTACATCAGGCCAACCGCGGGGGCGAAGATGATGCCCGAGAGGGCAAAGAGGAAGAGCGGCGCCTCGATAACGAGGTTCAGCGCGAGCGGAATGATAGCGAACAGAACGACGGTGGAACGGAACACCGTGTCACGCGTGATGTCGTACTTGTCGAAGAAGCCGTGGACGGCGAAGGCGTCCTCCCAGAGCCGGGACATGCCGTACAGCGGGCCGATCAGCGTCGAGAACAGCGCGGCCATCACCGACAACAGGAAGATGCCGGCCGACCACTCGCCGTAGACGCTGGTGAAGATGGTCGCCATCTGCGGGATGACCTCGAAGCCACCGAGGTCACCCGATTCGACGATTTCGGTGCCGTGCAGAGTCGCGGCTGCGGCCGTCCACATGAAAAAGGAGAAGACGGCCAGAATGACCGACGAGACGATGTTCTGCCAGAGAACGATGTCGCCCCAGCCTTTGAGGCGTTTGATCTCCTCGTCGGTGAGATCCTCCTTCGAGATTTCGACGCCGTTGGCCTTGGGTTCGAACATGCCCATGACCTTGTCCTTCGCGAACCAGACGTAGGAGACGGTCGGGCCGAACCCGGCGCCGATCCAACCGAACATCGTCGCGACAAAGGCGAGGCCGCCGACCCCGAGCCCGTCGACGTAGCCGGGGACGGTCGGGATCAGGCCGCTCGCGAGGCCACCGGCCCACTGGTCTGCGGTGAGAAGGGAAACGGAGGCGATCATAATGAGGAACACCCACAGCAGCACCGTCGATATCTTCTCGATGAGACCGTACGAGCGCAGAAGAACGACGCCGAGGCCGAGAAGCACCGTGGCGATCATCCAGAACCCGGTGCCGTTGAGTGCGCCGACGGAGCCGACGGGAACGAGTGTCTGTGCGGCGCCGGCGGTCTCTCCGAGGTGGCCGGAGAGTCCGATGGCGTACACCAGTCCGCCGAGGAACACGTAGTAGAAGATCCATTTCAGCCACTTTGGCTGTCTGTACAACGCATCAAGGAACGTCTCGCCGCTCATCACCCCGTAGCGGACGAGGTAGTACTGACCGAAGATCTTCGTGAAGGTGATCAACGGGATGAGCCAGATGGCGTTCATCCCGAGGTACGCCCCGCCGACGGGGACACTGAGCGCCTCCCCGCCACCGATCTGTGAGGCGGTGAACACCCACGCCGGTCCCATGTAACTGAAAAACTCCTTCAACGTCGACGGTGGTTCGGAGATCCGGGCATCGGTGGCCGTCTCTCCACCCATGGCAGTCGCCTCGGCTGTCCCCGTCGCTGAATCGACCGGTTCCGTGCTCATCTTCGATCACCCTGCGCGGAGGTGGTTTCACACGACCGATGGTTGTCGGTGCATCCCGTCGCGTCGAGGAACCCCGACGCGAAAGCAAGTCGACATGATTGCTGCCCCATGTTCGATACGGTGAAAGATAGTGATGAATGTATAAACCGGGGAAAGGAGCACTTTTTGCATGGTTTATCATGTGTGGAATGTTCCTTATACACACTTAGGACGGTAATACACGTGGCGGATCGGGAGACGGAGTCGAGGCGGCCTAAGAGGGAGTAACGAATGACGCGGTCGGTACTGTTTTAATTATTGTGAGGAACTACTGATAGTATGGTGATACTGACAGCCATTGACAGAGACCCCGGGTGTAAGCGCGTTGTTGAGACGGCGCACGACCTCGCGACGAACATGGACATGGAGTTGGTTATTCTACATGTCGTGCCAGAGGACAGCGACGAGGACGCAGCACGGGAGGAGATCACCGACATCGTCACGTCGGTCACCGGGAGTCTAGAGGGCATCGACCTGCGGATCATGCCCGAACAGACCCGCCGAGACCTGCCGACCGGACGGACGGCGAACCACATCCTGCAGGTGGCCGAGGAGATCGACCCCGATTACATCACCATCGGATCGCGCAAGAAGACGAAACTGGGGAAGATCCTGCTTGGGAGCGTCTCAAAGCTGATTCTGGCAAACGCCGAGGTGCCCGTGGTGACGGTCGAGCAGAAACGCGAGGAAAACTAGCGCCACAGGGAGAGAAGGAGGTAACAGCCGACGCCGCCAAGAGTCGCCGCGACGCCGGTGACAACGAGCAGAACGCGGTAGCCGACGACGGTCGTCGAGAAGACGAGGTCGGCGGTAACGGTGAAGCCGACGGGACCGAGTGTCTGGCCGAGGCGGAGCATGCTGGTCCGCAACCCCATCACGCCGGCACGGAGGTCGTCGTCGACGAGGGTAACGACGGCGGTGTCGATAGAGGGCATCACGATCCCGAAGCCGACGCCAAACACCAGCAACGCCGCGGCGACGGCGGCCGGCGACGGAGCGATGCGGGCCGCGAGAAGGCCAGCGCCGTAGGCGACAAAGCCGAGGGCGACGAGTTCCGACGGCGTCTGCCACTCGGAGATGCGGCCGTACTGTGAGGAGACGGCCGCGCTCGCGACGGCGACGGTCGACAGCGTCGCGCCGATCCGACCCGATCCGAGACCGAACGCGTCGCTTAGAAGGAGGGGCATCGCCGTGAGGACGGCCCCGTAGAACACGAAGAAGGCGGCAAACAACGCGACGAATATCGCAACCGCCTCGGGCAACACGGCGACGGCCCGGAGTCGACCAAGATACGTCCGGATGTCGGTCGAGGGGTCGGCGTCGGTGTCCCCCAGTGCCACGAGTGCGAAGACACCGACAACGGCACCCAGCCCGAAAAAAGGAAGGGGGCGCTCCACCGGATGCCGGCGAGCGCACCGCCGAGAAGCGGGTAGAACGCCGCGCCGGTGCCGATGGTGCTGCCGTTCAGTCCCATCACGGCGTCGCGGCGGGATCCCTCGTAGATGTCGCCGATCAGCGTCACGGCGAGGGTGATGAGCGCGCTCGCACCGACACCCTGCAGAAAACGAAGCGCGATGACCTCGGTGAACGTCCGTGCGACGGCGACGCCGGCCCCGGCGGCCGCAAACAAAAAGAGCAGGGGGACGATCACCCGCCGTCGGCCGACCCGGTCGGCAACGAGGCCGACGAAGGGGGTGACGAACACCCCTGGGAGGGTGTACGCCGTGATCACCAGCCCGACCTGTGCGTCGCTCACACCGAAAACGGGGCGTAGATCGGGGAGAACAGGACTGACAAGCGAAACGCCCATCACACCCATGAGCGAACACGCGAGAACGACATAGAGGGTGGTCGAACGCCACGGGACGAGCGAGAGCCCGCGGTCGCTAACCTCGTTGGAGGCGTCGTAGTCGGCCACGGCGATACGTCACCCGTCGGGCTTGTTACGGTTTGCCTCGCGGAAATCGAGGGTGGCGGACGGCCGTCACCGCTTGGCTGCGTCGCCGACGATACCGCCGGTCTCCGGCGCCGTGTCCGGAGTCGCCGGCGGTGTGTCCGTTTGTCGCTTCGGTTTGCCGGGGGCGAACGTTGATGCGGGGTGGGGTGTTAGGACCGATACGGATACGTCCGGAGATGCCACCATGACGAAACTTCGCGCAGACGAGTTGGAGTTCGAACGCGACGGCAAGCGGATCGTCGACGAGGCGTCGCTCGCCGTCGAGACCGGAGAAACCGTCGCCATCGTCGGTCCCTCGGGAGCGGGCAAGTCGTCGTTTCTCCGGTTGCTCAACCGACTCGACGAGCCGACCGGCGGCACGGTGTTTCTCGACGGCACCGACTACCGGACGATGCCGCCGGAACGGCTCCGCAAACGGGTTGGGATGGTGCCACAGAACCCGGCGCTGCGGGACGGGACCGTCCGCGAGAACGTTACCGTTGGCCCACGGCTTCGGGGCGAAGCGGTCGACGAGGGCCGCGTCGAACGGCTCCTCGACGACATGGGGTTGTCGGGGTACGCCGACCGGCCGGCGAGCGATCTGTCCGGCGGCGAGGCACAACGCGTCGCCATCGCACGGACGGTGACCAACGATCCGGAGGTGCTTCTCCTCGACGAACCGACCGCGAGTCTTGACGAGGCGTCCGAGACGGCGATCGAACGCCTGCTGACCGACCTGCTTGCAACCGGTCGACGGACGGTCATTCTCGTCACACACGATGAGCGACAGGCCGAGCGACTGGCCGACCGCGTGGCCCGCTTCGCCGACGGCCGGATCGTCAAGGTCGGGTCGCCACGGGAGGTGATGACGTGAGCGCGCTCCCCGATCGGCTCACCGACCCCGTCGTCGTCAGGGGACTGTTGCAGGTGGCGGCCGCGTCGGCGCTCGCGGCGGTCGTGATCGGGCTTTCCTCGCTTCGCGACCTGGATCTGGAACGTGAACTCGGCGGCTCGTTCGTCCGTGGGTTCGTACAGGTGGTGGCGATGGGGGCGCTGATCGGCGCCCTTTTTACCATCCCGCTGTCGTACTCCGGACTCCTGCTCGCGGCGATGGTCGGCTATGCGGCCTGGGAGTCGCGCAAGCGAGGTGATCGTGTCCCGAACGCCTTTCGAATCTCGGTCGTCTCGCTCGGCGTTGGCTCCGCCGTCGTTATCGTGACGATGGTCGCGGCCGGGGCCATCGAACGGACCGTCCGCAACCTCGTCCCGGTCGGGGGAATGATCATCGCAAACGCCATGAAGACCAACTCGCTGGTGTTGGACCGGTTTCAGGGAGAGATCGAGGCGAACAGGGCGGAGATCGAGGCGGTACTCGCACTCGGCATCCCACCGGAACGTGCCGTCTCCGAGTTCGTCACCGAGTCCGTCCGAGCGTCGCTCATCCCCGTCGTCGACGCGATGCGAACGCTCGGCCTCGTGTACATTCCGGGGATGATGGCGGGGATGATCCTCGGCGGGGCCAACCCCATCTACGCCGCCGAGTACCAGTTCGTCATCATGGGCATGATCTTCGCCGCCGGAGGGCTGACAAGCATGACGGCCAGCCATCTCCTCGGCCGGGCGGCGTTCACCGACGCCGCCCAGCTCCGACGGTTCGACGCCACGGACGCGACGCTGGTGGCGGCGCTTCGGTCGGTGATAAATCGGTAGCCGGAGCGGGGTGGGACCGACGGACTCAGGCCGCCTCGACCGCGTCGAGGATCTCGTCGTAGTCGGGTTCGTTTGTCGGGTCGTCGGCCACCCAACTGTACGTAACGACGCCGTCGTCGTCGACGACAAAGACGGCGCGGTTGGCGATGCCGTGGAGACCGAAGTCGGGAATGTCGATTTCCACGTCGTAGGCCCCGATGGCCTCACCACCCATATCGCTCACGAGGTCGAACTCGATGCCGTTCTCCTCGCGGAACGCCCCCTGCGAGAACGGCGAGTCGGCGCTCACGCCGAGAACGGTCGCGCCGGCGGCCTCGAACTCGTCAAGTCGGTCTTGGAACGTGATCAACTCGCTGCGACAGGGCGGTGTGAAGGAACCGGGGAAAAAGGCGAGAACGAGTGGCCCATCGCCGATGTGCGCCGCGAGGTCGAATGATTCGTGATCGGCCGTGCCACGCGTCGCGGTGAATGTGGGTGCGGAGTCTCCGGTGGATACCATACCCGAAAAAAGGTGAGCTGAGGATATAAAGGCATCCACCGGTCTCGGGTCGGATCGGGTCGGGACAAGAACGGGGCACCAGTGATAATGGAACGGGTCGATGCGTCGGAGAGCCGTCCGCCGTCGCTCGTCTTTCCCGCGACCGTTATCAGGGTGGCTCCCGCGAGGCGGGCAAAAAAATACTCGGGATGGGTTCAGTTCACCTGATCGAAGAGGTCAACGATGTCATCGAAGTCGAGTTTGCCGTTCTCGTTGAAGTCGTAGGCGGACTTGTTCAGCGTCACGCTGTCGGCGTCGAACTTGTTGAACAGAATCTGGATATCCTCGTAGTCGAGGCGGCCGTTCCCATTGATGTCCTCGTACAGGCCGTCGTTGTCGAGGTCGGTGGGGGCATCGGCGCCGGTAAGCGACGGCGGGCCGACGATCAGGACACCTTTGTCCGTGTCGGTCTTGGGGGTGGCTCCCGTGTCGTCGTCCAAGCGCTCAACCGTCACCGTCACGTCGGTCGTCCCGGTGGCGTCGCCGCGGACGGACAGCGTAGCGAGGGGAACGTCCGTTCCGCCGAGAACAGACTGAACGGTTGTATCGAGGTCGGCAAAGCGGACGGTGACGGCGGAGCCGTCGGACGCGACGCTCGTCTCACTGATGCCGAATGCGTCGCCAACCGTCGCACGGGTGAACTCGGCAACCGCCGGGTCGGAAAACGAGAGGGTGACCGTTCCACCCGAAAGCCCCTCCGATAGCCACCGCGCCGAGAGACCGAGTTCGGCGGTCGCGCCGTTACCGACCGCGACCGATTCGGCGGCGACGGTCGGAGGCTGAGGCTGGAGTCCTGGTTCGCCGTCGAGAACGGTAAACGTCGCGTCGGTGCGGACCGGCGCGTCGGGTTCGGTGACGTACTCAACGACACGGAACTCGGTCTCCCACCTCTCGGGGGTGAGCGTACAACGGGTGTACCCCCGCTTGCCGTTGTAGTACCTGACGTTGTCATTGTCGGCGATGACCTGTCGACCGAAGTCGTCCATATCCGTTCCGTCGCCGAAGGAACTGATCGAGGTGCCGACAAACTCGGTACCGATCACCGAATCGGAGTTTTTCTTCGCGCTGATAAGATCGTTCGCCCAGCTACGGTGGAAGTCACCGGTGACGACGACCGGGTTGCGGACGGACTCCTCGAACGTTTTGAACACCGCTCGCTGGTCGGCGACGTAGCCGTCCCACTGGTCCATACGGAAGCCCTCCTCCTGTTCGCCGGTCATCTTCGGTTTGAAATCCATCCGAGCGATGGGCAACTGGTTTGCGAGAACGTCCCACGTTGCCTCGGAGGATTCGAGATTCTCAAGCAGCCACGCCTTCTGGTTCTCGCCGAGAATGGTTCGGTCCTCGGCGAACCGCTCCTGACAGTCCGAGACCGCAAAGGCGTCGTTACAGGCCTGGTCGGTCCGGTACTGTCGGGTGTCGAGAACGTTGAACTCCGCTATATCGCCGAAGGTGTAGTTGCGATACAGTTTCTGATCCGGGCCGTTTGGCTTCTGCTCTAGCCGGAACGGCATATGCTCGTAGTAGGCTTTAAACGCCGCGGCACGGCGTTTGAGAAGCGCTTCTGTGGTCTGTTTATCTGGATCCTGTGGCACCTCGTCGGCCCAGTTGTTGTCGACCTCGTGGTCATCACGCGTGATCAGCCATGGAGCGCTCGCGTGTGCCTTTTTCAGGCCCGGGGCCGACTTGTACAGCCCGTACTGAATCCGGTACCGGTCGAGGGTCACCGTCTCCTCGCGGAACGGCTGTGGAATCGACTTGCCGCGTTCGCCGCCGTTCGCGCCGACGCCGTACTCATAAATATAGTCACCGAGGTGGACGATCAGGTCGAGTTCGTCCTGTGCCATATACTCGAAGGCGGTGTAAAAGCCTGCGGGCCAGGACTGACACGACGCAAAGCCAAATCGGAACTCGTCGACCGTGCTCCCGGGGTCGGGGGCGGTTTTGGTCCGACCGACTGGACTCGTCGCACCGCCGGCCTCGAACCGGTAATAATACTCCGTGTTGGGGTCGAGATCACCCGCGTTCACGTGGATGGTATGTGCGGTTGCGGTCTCGGCGGTGGCGGTGCCGGAGGTGACGGTGTCGCTCATCGCCTCGTCGGTAGCGACGGTCCAGGCGACCTCGACGGATTGGTCGGGCATGCCGCCGCCGACGGTGAGCGGGTCGGGCGCGAGTCGCGTCCACAGGATAACCGAGTTCGGAAGCGGGTCGCCGGATGCGACGCCGAGGGTGAACGGGTTCGTTTCGAACTGACCATTTTCGCCGATTGCGGCCGTCGACCGGCCGGAGAGACCGAGCGCCGCCGCGGTGGACGCGACGCCGGTTCGTTGCAGGAACTGCCGTCGATTCTGTGCCGTCGGATTCGGATCCGGGGGGGATTCCGGGTTCACAGGTAGCGGTTCAGGTTCGAAATATAGAATTTTTATAATTCTGTTATTTATCATGGCCCACGGTTGCCGCCCGAGGGATACCCGTACCGGGCGTTAAAAAGATAGTACGTAGCAAACAAAACGGTGAGACGATTATAAGATGGTCAGTAACGCTTCGAGCGGGTCACGGAACCGCTGTGCCGGGGGACGCACGGGCCGGTCGTGTCTCACTCGCCGGCGGGTGGACGGATGTGGTCGGCCCGCCGCGACGGGACACGAGACGGAACTGGAAAAACAAAGGAGACGGCCCGAATGGTTCCGAGGGACCGTCCCCCGCGATGTCGGGGGTGTTCCTGACCGCATGGGCAGGACTCGTCGTCGCCCGACACGGCATACGCGGTCATAACGGGCGGCGATGGCGCGTCGGAGCGCCGGCTTCCCCCGTGCCGCGGTGTAGTCCGTGTTGCCCGCCCGCAGCGGCGCCACGGCCGTTTCGACCACCCGGTCCGGGGGCGAGAAGTCGGGTTCGCCGACCTCCAGGTGGATCAGGTCGTCGCGTTCGTTCGCCCGTTCGAGCACGTCCATCGTCATAAACGGGGTCACGTCGGCTGCACGCTGTGAAGCCATTTTGCGGGGCGGTACGGAGGCGTGGCGGGAGTACGCTCCGGTCGGTGTGGTCACTCCGCCTCGTCGTTCTCGGTCGGGACGCCACAAAGGTTGCCCGCGTCGTCGAACCGCTTGGCGCGGAGATATCGCGCACGGTAGCGGTTCGCGCCGTCCGACGTGTCGGCCTCGCGGATTTCGTCGGTCCGACCGTCCGCGACGGCGTCGATAATCGCCTCGATCTGTGCTTTCTCGCTTGGCGTGAGGTCGAACTCGTAGGTCCGGGCTTGCTCGGCCTCCATCCGGGTCCACCGGCGTGCGGTGGCGATCACCAGCGAACACGGCTCGCGACACGGAAAGACGCCGTCGCCGCCGGGGACATTGAGGGGTGTCTCCTCGTCGTACTCCCACTCCCGGCGTTTGAGACACTGGGAGTCGGCACAACAGGCCTCGGCGACCCAGTTCACGTGGTCGTGACCCTCGCCGCGGTCCCACGTCTGGACAACACCGTAGATGCCGGTCTGTCGGGAGATGGTTTCGTGCCAGTGAGCCACGTCGAGATCACCGGCCCGTTCGCGATGCCAGTTTTGGATCGTCGCCGGGTAGAACCCCTCGACCGCCCGGACGAGAGCCGTCGGGTCGAGGTCGTCGAAGATCCAGCCACGCGCCAGTGTGGGAGCCGTCGACAACGGGCGGTACCGGCCGTTTCCGTCGGTCTTGCGGATGCGGCGGGCGTCGGTAGGATCGGTGTGGACCGACAGGGTGGCTACGTCCGCGTCCGCGTCGTCGACGTGCCGGAGGTCGTAACGCCGTTGGCCGCCCTCGTCGGTCCGCGCCTCGACCAGCAGTTGTCCCCACTCGCGTGTGGTCCCGTCGGCGAGTCGCTCGCAACGCTCGGGGACGGGGTCGTCGGGCCGTTCGATCCACCTGAGAAAGGCCCACGAGGCGTCGTCCTGTGGGGCGTGCTGGTGCCAGAAAAACCAGTTCTCGACGTACGCCTCGTGGCCGCGTGTGGCGTCGAGAAAGGCCGACGCCGACAGGTCGTCGTAGCTGGCATCGGGGACGGCGAGGTGGAAGCCGTCGTCGTGGCGGGTCGCCTCAAGCCCGTCGAAGTCGACGCCGTCGGCCGCGGCCGTCCGCAGGGCCTCGGCCGGGTCGGGGTCGGGGTCGGGGTCGGTGGCCGTCGTTCCGGACATCTCAGTCACCGTCGGCCCGGGCGGAGTCGATCGCCCCGTCGCCGGGGGTTTCGGGGGCATCGACGTCGGCCCCCGCGTCGGCCGCGCGTTCGAGTACCACGTCGGCCATCAACGGTTCGGTGCCGATGGCCCCGGCGTACCAGATGTCGTGGCCGTCGATCCGGGTCGGAACCTCGTAGCCACCACGGCCGTCGTCGGTGAGACCCATATCCTCCGGAATGTCCTCTTGGGTGTGGTAGCCGTCGGCGATGAACAGGGGGACGACCACGACGTCGTCGCTCTCGAAGTGGTCGGTGACGTCGTCGACCTCGGGATCCTCGTCCATGAACAACGCTCGGACCTCGTCGAACCGGTCGCGGTCGCGAATCCGGTCGGCGTGGTACTGGATCGCCTTCGCGGAGTTCTCGTTTCGCTTGGTGCCGTGGCCGACCACCGCCAAGCCAACGCCCGCGCCGACATCGTCGTTGCTCGTCACCGTCTCGGCCCGGCGAACGATGACGTCGGTCATCGCATCGTGGGTGCCGACGGGGCCACAGTAGTGGACACGTTTGTCGACGTCCGTCGGTTCGAGCGTCGTGTGGTCGGCGCTCGTCCCGTCGGAGTCCCAGTCCGCCGCCTCGAAGTCGAGACGGAGTTCCCGTGGAATGACCTGTTCGGTGAAGTAGCCCTCGCTAACGAACAACGGAACGACGTACACCTCGTCGGCGGTCACCGTCCGGAGCGCGTTCCGAAAGGACGGTTCCTCCTTCCAGTACGCCTCTCGGATCTCGTCGAAGCGACCAGAGGCGCGGAGCGCGTCGGCGTGGTCCTGTGCGGGCGTGCTCGACTGTGGGTTGAGGTGGGAGCCATGGGCGACGATCAGCAGAGCCTCGCTCATCGGCGGGGCGTAGGCACGACGGGGTTTTAGGCCCTCCGTCCGAGTAGCGGGTAGCTCGTCTGTGCTTGTGTCGTCACGCCCTCGCCGACCTCACCCGTCTGCGGGTCCGATCTTGTACACCCCACCGGTCGGACCGTCCCCACCCGAGAGGTGTGCATCGGACGCCCGGTCGGTGAAATACACTGCGCCGTCGACGACCGCGGGGGCACTCGTCACGTGGCCGACGCCGTCGACAGCCCAGACCGCCTCTCCGCTCCGCGTCTCGACGGCGTAGCAGGACCGGTCGTAGGACCCGACGAGGAGACAGTCCCCGACGACCGTCGGACACCCGGTGATCCGACCGCCCGTGTCGAACGTCCAGCGTTCCGTCCCCGTCTCGGCGTCGAGGGCGTAGAGCCGCGAATCGTGGCTTCCGATGTAGACGGTTTCCGCTTCGGGGCCGACCGCCGGGCCGGACATCACCCGGCCGCTGTGTCGACGGTCCATTCCACGGTCCCATCGGCTACGTCGACCCGATAGATCGACCCGTCCCACGACCCGAAGACGGCGCTCCCGGCGAACGTCGCGACCGGTCCCTTTATGACGCCGCCCGTCGCAACCGACCACGCGACCGTCAGGTCGGGGTACGTCCACGCGTACAGAACGCCGTCGTTCGCACCGACGACGAGGCGGCCGGCGTCGCGGTCGATGGCACACGTCGAGTGTGGGTGATCGGTCGGTCGCCGATCCACCCACACCACGTCGCCGGTGACCGCGTCGACGCCGAACATCGCGCCGCTGGGGTCGTCGTACTCGACGGCGACGTAGACGACCCCGTCGTGGTATCCCGGACTGGACCCGATGGCGTCGCCGAGGCGTCGCCGCCAGACTCGCTCGCCCGTATCGAGGTCAAAGGCATAGAGCGCGCCGTCGTACGCGCCGACGTACACCGTCCCGTTGGCGACAACGGGGGTGCCATGAATTCCCCTCGCCGTCTCCTCGACGGCGGCCGTCCAGACACGGTCGCCTTCCGGGGTCAGCCGACGGACCTCGCCGGTGTCGCCGGGAGCGACGATATCGCCGCCCGGCGTTGGGACGGGACTGGCCTTCGCCGCCGTGTGGTCGCCCGTGTTCAGGTCGCGACGGACCCACTCGACGGTCGGGTCCGTCGGAATCGTCGCGTCGGGGAGGGCACCCAACCGCCGGAGACCGCCACGGAACTGGGTCACCGCGGCCGTCGACGCCGGACGGCCGTCGGTGTCGACGGGGTCGGGACGGGGCGCACCGAGACAGCCAGCGACGCTCGCGGCGAGACCCAGGGTGGCGAGAACACCACGTCGGGAACGAGGTGGCATGGGTACCGTATGTGCGGG
>NZ_JAQCNJ010000011.1 GCF_028275055.1 Haloplanus sp. | reverse complement strand
TCACGGAACTCGCCGGACGATCCGGCGGCATTGAGACCGTGGAGGCAGATGAGGTCGGGGTCGTCCACATCGCCGGCCTCGGCGTATGCAACGCTGAGGTCGCGCCAACGGTACGTCCGTTCGGGGGCGTCGAGGGCGGGTTCGAGTTCGCCGGCGGCGTCGCTCAGGAGTCGGTCGCTGGCGACGGCCGCGGCGGTTCCGAGACCCGCGATGGCGGCGAGGCGTCGAAGTCGCATGACTAGTGATTGGTCGCAGGCGTCTTATACTGTCGGTCACTTGTAAGGGTCAGTCCTCACTGCGCTCGATACAGTCGACAAGCGGGTCAAGCACCCGGTCAACGACGGTGTAGGGATCGGTCTCCCGAGCCTGCACCTCGTCGACGAGGGCGTCGATCCCACCGTACCGGTCGAGTTCGTCCTCCAGCAGTTCGGCGGCGGCAGAGCGAAGCAGTCGGCGGATCTCCTCGGCGTGGCGGGCCCGCTGCCGACGGTCGAGTTCACCGCTCGTTCGGAGATGGTCGTAGTGATCGGTGAGAGTGTCGATCAGATCGTCGACGCCGTCCCCCTCGGTGGCGACTGTCTCGACGATTCGGGGGTCCCAGTCGCGGTCCGTCCCTGTAGTCTCGCCGTCGGTGCCAACGGCCATGCCGGAACCGTGGTGACCGGCGTCGACGGCGGTCGTTCCGTCGCGCATGTGGAGCATCTCTTGGAGGTCCGAGACGGTCGTCCGTACACCGTCCATATCGGCTTTGTTCACGACGAACACGTCACCGATCTCCAAAATACCGGCTTTGAGCATCTGAACGTCGTCGCCGCTACCGGGTTGTACGAGCACGACGACCGTATCAGCAGTGCGAACCACGTCCACCTCGTTCTGTCCCGCGCCAACCGTCTCGACGATGATCCGATCCTTGCCGAAGGCATCGAGTGCCTTGATGGCGTCACCGGTGGCCGTCGACAGACCACCCAGTTGGCCGCGGGCACTCATCGACCGGAAGAACACGTCCATATCGCCGATGTTCGAGGCCATACGGATGCGGTCGCCGAGCACCGCGCCCCCGGAATACGGTGACGAGGGATCGACGGCGATCACACCGACGGTGAGTCCCCGGTCCCGGTAGCGCGTGGCGAGTTTGTCGACGAGAGTCGACTTGCCCGCGCCCGGACTTCCGGTAACCCCGACGACCTCCGCGCCCCCGGTGTGGGCGTGCAGCGACGAGACGAGGTCGCGATACCCTGGTGCCCGGTTCTCGATTTTCGTGATCGTGCGGGCGAGTGCCCGGTGATCGCCGTCGAGAACACCGTCGACCAGATCCTCGGCGTCGGCGTCGGCGTCGGCGTCGCTCATCTGTCGGGAACGTGTTTGCGGACGAACTCGACGGTCTCGCTCATCGGCGTTCCTGGGCCGAACACCTCGGCGACGCCCGCCTCCTTCAGTTCCCGCCGATCGTCGTCGGGGACGATTCCACCGACGATGATGAGTGTGTCCTCGAACGCGCCGTACTGTTTCAGTCCCTCGATCACCTTCGGGATCAGCGTGTTGTGCGCCCCCGAGAGAATCGAAATGCCGAGCACATCCACGTCCTCCTGAACGGCCGCCTGAACGATCTCCTCCGGTGCGCGGTGGAGTCCGGAGTAGATCACCTCGAACCCCGCATCACGGAAGGCGCGTGCAATGACCTGTGCCCCGCGGTCGTGCCCGTCGAGGCCGACCTTGGCGACGAGACACCGGATCGTCCGCTGCTCCTGCCCTGCACTCATGTGTGACCATTCATCACACGGCCGTTTGATTCTAACGAAGTCCACGATCCGGCGGCTACATGTATAATAGAGGGGAATGGTAACCAAAAACATGTATCGAATCAAACCAACTGCCGGCATCGGAGACGAGGCGGTCACAGCAACCGTAACGAGTATCGTGGTGACGGTTCTCGCTGCCGTGACGGTGATGGTCCGGGGCTCCCGTGACGCCGGAAAACAGACAGAACAGGCGGTCACCGCGCCGTCACCGGCACGACCACCCGCGGCGGCCACTGGGGTGGGGGGTGCGTCCCCGTGAGCCTGTTCGGCAAGTTGTTGTCGCTTTTCCGCGGGGGCTCAAGCGCTGACGCCGTCGGGTCGGACCCGGGGCCCGAACCTGAATCCGACCCCGAACCCGAACCGGATCCCACAGAAGCCGAGGACCCCGAGACGGAGACAGACGGGGAGGAGGCCGAAACCGAAGACGAAGCCGATGAAGCCGAAGACGAGGCGATGCACTCCGGCGAACTCGCCGCCGCCGCCGACCCACGACGTGACCCCGCCCAAAACGACACCGTCGCGGACCGCGCCGCCAACCCAGACGACCACGCGGCCTGAGCGACCGGTTCAGGCCCCGAGGTGGGTGTCCAGGAACTCGGCGATTGCCGAGTAGGCCTCGATCCGGTTTTCCAGTTTCGTGAAGCCGTGGCCCTCGTCATCGAAAACGAGTTCGCGGACCGGGAGGCCGGTATCGCGGGCCTCCGCGACGATCCGCCGGGCCTCGCTCACGGGGACGCGTGGATCGTTCTCGCCGTGGAGAACGAACAGGGGGGCCTCGATGGCGGCCACGTCGTGGATGGGGCTGATGGATTCGAGAACGTCGCGGTCGTCGTCGAGCGAGCCGTACTCGGCTTCGCGGAGTTCACGCCGCCAGTCGCCGGTGTTCTCAAGAAACGTAACGAAGTTGGCGATACCGACGATGTCGACGCCAGCCGCCCAGACATCGGGGTACGCGGTCAGGGCGGCGAGGGTCATGAAGCCGCCGTAGGACGCGCCCATGACGGCGATGCGGTCGGGATCGACGGCGGGGTGGTCGCACAGCCAGTCGGCACCGGCTTTCAGGTCGGCAACGGCGTCCATCCGGTTTTCCACGTCGTCGAGGTGGGTGTATGTCTTGCCGTAGCCGGTCGATCCCCGGACGTTGGGTTCGAACACCGCATACCCCCGTGCGAGGAGGTACTGTTTCACCCGGCCGAAGGATGGTCGTCGCTGTGATTCGGGGCCGCCGTGGACGTCGACGACCACGGGCGTCTCCCCGTGGCCGGTGTCCGTCGCCGGTAACGAGAAAAAGGCGGGGATATCGAGACCGTCGAAGGAAGGGTAGCGGACGAGTTCGGGCGCGACAAAGGAGTCCCGGGGGATCCCGGCCGTCGAAGCGCGGGTCCAGCGGGTCGCCTCGCCGGTCGTCGTCTCGACGAGATAGACGTTCGCGGTGTCGTCGCTCCGGGTGACCGTCAGCGCAAAGTGGTCGCCGTCGGGGCCGAAACTCACGCCACCGGCGACAGACGGGGGCAGGTTCGGCGCGGGGAAGTGGTCGATCCGGCCGGGCGCGACGAGTTCGGCGACCCGGATGTGGGTGTAGCCGTCGACGTTACGCGAGTAGACCAGCCGACGGGAGTCCGGGTCGAGTGTGACGCCGTCGACGTTCCACCCGTCGTCCGCGAGCGGGTCCTCGGAGCCGGGATCAGCGGCCTCGACGGCCGACAGGTCGCCGGTCGCGAGGTCGATCCGCGAGAGCGAGAGCGTGTCGGTGTCGCGGTCGGTGACGAGGTAGACGTTCTCGCCGTCGGGGCCCCAGTCGGCGCTCAGGTGGCGCACGTCGCCCTCGTGTGGCGTGAGGTGGCGACGCGTCCCGGAGTCGACGTCGAGCGCGTACAGGTCTTGGTCGAAACTGGAGTGTGACCTCGTGAGGAGGAGTCGGTCGCCGTCGGGACTCCACCCGCCGACCGAAAGCCACCCGTCGCCCTCGGCGACACGGACGGCGTCGTCGCCGACGGCATCGCGGTCCTGAACGTACACGTCGAAGACGGCCTCGTCGCGGCGGTTCGAGACGAAGGCAAAACGGTCGCCGTCCGGGCCCCAGCCGCCGAACCAGTGTTTTGCGTCGGGATGTCTGGTCACGTCGGTGATTGTCCCGTCGGTGGCGTCAAGACGGTAGAACGTCTCGCGCTCGTCGCCCCCACGATCACGGCCGACGATCAGTTCGGGGCGGGCGGGCGACCACGAGGCGAAGGTGACGCGGTCGTCGAAAAAGGTGCGTTGTTCGGGCCAGCCGCCGGGGTCTTCGAGCGTCCACACCTGCGGGACGCCGGTCGTGTCCATGAGAAAGGAGAGGCGGTCGCCGTCCGGGCCGACCGAAGCGTCGTGGGCGTTCCGGACGTTGAGGTAGCGCTCGATGTCGAACATACGTGTCGTTGACCGGGGACGGGCAAAACGTGTTCCCCTGCCCGCCGGTCGACGCCGTGTCCGCTCGGCTACCGGCACGTCGGTCGGCACCCGTGTCGCGGGGGCTTCCAAGACCGGAACGAAAAAGTGACGTACCGTCGTAGTGGTCGTAGACTGGCCCGATGGTCTACCGATTTCGGTGTCAGCACTGCTCGTTCGTCGTCTGGTCTGCGAGCAAGGACGCACTCGTCGACGCCGTCGGGTCGCACGTGCTTGACCACCACCGACAGCGGGTGACCAAGCATGACTTTCGTCTCCGCTGGGACTGTCCATACTGCGAGAGTACCGGGCAGTACCACGGTCTGGACGACGGGATCGAGAAACTCAAACGACATCTCCTCGACCACGTCACATCACTCGTCGAGTCGGGCGTCCATGTCACGGATAACATCGACGGAACGGGGAACGTCTTGGTTCGGTCGCCGCACGGGAGCGCCGCCTCGGACAACGCACGAGTCCATCTTCTTTCTCCAGGGGACATCGTGGTGTTCGTGACGACGGCCCCGGACGAACGCCTTCGACTGTTGCACGACGAGTTACGCGAGTGGCCGGCACAGACGGTCATCGTCACCACGAAGTCCGACGTGCTGGAGAACGTCTCCGGGATCGATAGCTCCGAGATGCCACTGGAACTCGTTCAACTCGACGGTCGGCTCGGTCTTTCGGGACTGGGAGAGACGCTCTCCCGCGTCATCAAGGAGTACGAGGCGGCCGCCGGCAGGATAGCCGTCGAGTTCGACATCCTCTCGGAACTCATCGAGAAGTTCGACCTCCGGACCGTGTTCAAATTGCTCCACGTGCTGGGGCAACGGGCCAAGCGGGCCGACGCACTCGCACACTACCACATAGATTCACGGGCACGGTCGGAGTCGACGATCAACATCCTCGGCAAGGCGTTCGACCTCTCGGTACGGGCCCGCGGCCAGCGGTTCGTGTCGGAGTCGCCGCCCGGCACAGGTTGACTCCGCTTCGGTCGTCGGAGTCGGGGTCAGAATCGTGGTTCGGGATCCGCATCACCGCGGGGCGGCGTCTCGGTGGCGGACGTGTGGATATCCGCGTGGCCGTGCGGTGTGATCGGTTCTCCGCCGTCGACGTGCCGGCCTACAACAGGTTCTCGGCTTCCAGCCCCGCCATCACGTCGTCAACGAGGTCTTCGACCGACTCGTAGGGGAACTCCTGGTGTCCGTCGAGGTTCGCGGCGAGTTCCATCGCAGAAAAGGAGACGTCGCCGGCCTCGAACCGGGTTCCCGGACCGTCCGGAAGCGTCGGGACGAGATCCATCTGGTCGGTCACGGGGAAATCGGCCCCCTCGAAGGCCGTCCGGAACTGTTCGCGGAGTTCGGCCGCTACGTCGTCGCTCATGTGCATCCGTGGACGTATCGAAGGCAAAAGCGTTCCGGAACGGTGGACGGTCAGAGAAGGCCATAGTCGTCGATCGACCGCTCGTATCGGTCGACGTACCGCGAGGCGACGGCCTCGTGGTCGTAGTCGGCGTACCCCTCATCGATCGACCACCGCTCCATGTTCGCGGCGGCGACGATTTCGTCGGCGAGTTCGACCGGGCCGGTCACCAGCGATCCGCGGGGGTCGCCCTCGACGAGTTCGTGGGCGGCCGAGGCGGTCTGGTACTCGACGATGCCGACACAGCCACAGGCGAGCGCCCGCAGAAGTTCCGTCGCGAACGGCTCCCACGTCGCCGTCTGGGCAAACACGTGTGCACCTTTGAGGATCGGGATCCGCTCTGCCGGCGGGAGATCGCCGAGGAACTCGACCCGGTCGTCGATCCGGAGGTCGCTCGCGGTGCGTTCTGCGTCCGAGCGCGCAGGGCCATCGCCGATAATCGCGGCCCGCCAGTCCCGGTCGCGGAGTTCCGCGAGGGCGAGAAGGACCCCTTCGACGTTGGCGTGTGCGTCGAGTTGGCGGGCGTACACCACATCGGCCCGTGTGTCGGTCGGCGCGTCCCGGACGGTAGCCACGTCGATGCCGTCCGGGATCACCGCGATGTCGTCGGGGTCGGCGCCATACTCGCGGACGGTCGTCGCGACGGTTCGTGAGGGGACCACCACGGCGTTCGGCGAGCGGACGGCCAGGCTGCGCTCCCACGCTTTCTCGTTTCCGTTTCCGTCGGGGACGTCCCACCAATCGGCAACGACGGGCGCCCGGCGGAGGTGGGCGGCGGCCCGTGCTGCCGGCACCGCGAGCGGCGGGCGGGTGGCGACGTGGACCACCTCCGGGCGCACGCTGTTGAGGACGAACGGCAGTTTCGCGACAAACGCCCGCGGCGTCCGCTCGGCGGTCACCCGGCGGTATGTGATGCCCTCGAAATCGAAGGCGGGGTGGTCGCCGTCCCACCACTGCGCACAGCAACAGACGACGTCGTGGCCCCGGGCGGCCAGTCGCTCGGCGACCGAGCGCACGCGACGGGCGTGCCGGTCGTTGACATGGTGGGCCGTCGCCATCGTCACGAAGGCGATGCGCACGTCTGCGAGCAACACGACCGGACACAAAAAACTCATTCCGTCGGTTCGGCCGATTCCCGGCCGGCGGGATCGATCACACGGATTGAGGGGAGGCCCGGCCGGACTCACGCCCGTGTACGACGACATCCTGATTCCGACCGACGGGAGCGACGCCGCATTGGCGGCCGTCGACCACACGCTACCGATCGCCGAGCGGTTCGGCGCGACGGTCCACGCGCTCTTTGTCGTTGAAGCCGACCCGATCGAACACAGCGCGCCGGCGCTCGATTCGGCGGAGCGCCGCGAGACACTCCGCGCGGAGGGAGAACGGGCAACGACGGCCATCAAACAGCGGGCGGGCAACCGGGGCGTGGCGTCGACCAGCGAGGTTGGCGAAGGCGTCCCGGAGAACGCCATCCTCGACTACGTCGACGACCGTGGGATCAATCTGGTCGCGATGGGAACACACGGCAGGGACGGGCTGGATCGCTACTTGGTCGGCAGCGTCACCGAACGGGTGATCCGCCGGACCGATGTGCCCGTGGTCGTCGTGCGTCGGGAGATGGCGTAGGTCGGCACACAGACTGCACCCCTCAGGCGCCGATCGGAGGCGGCACCGCGACGACAGCCGCCTCAACGAACTCCCACGCGTAGACGTGGTTGAGAAGGAGATACGCGACGACACCCAGCGACAAAGAGAGGATCCACGCGCTGGCGGCGACCCTGCCGACGCGGGCGTGGGCGGTCCGACGGAGTTCGGACGGTGTGTGGGTCAGTCCCAGCACGATGGCGTAGAGAACGACCGGAACTGAGACCACGGAGAGAACGATATGGATCGCGAGCATCGCGAGGTAGGCGTAGTAGGCGAGTTGTGGGCCGACGAACTCCTTGGTGCCACCGCCACCGATTTTCGTCAGGTAGAGAACGAGAAAGAGGAGGATGAGGCCAAAAGCCGAGGCCATAGCGGCGGCGTGTTTTCGCACCTCATCGCGCCGAATCCACCGCCACCCCGCGATCAGCGAGAAGGTGGCGACGGTGTTAACGACCGCGATGGCGTCCGAGAGACGGTTCACCTGCCACAGCGAGAGGTCGGGGAAAATCGAGGCGGGGACGACGCCGAGAAACGTCCCCACGACGAGCGTGTAGCCCACGACAGAAAGGAGCGCGGTGACGGCGGCAGGGTGGTTTTTGACCGGGCCGTTGGCGCTAGCCGTTGCCATATCCGTCGGTCAGGACCGGACCGGCTTGTCCTTTCCGTTATATGACGCCGGTGGCGACGGCGGCTTCGCGGGCGGCGGCGTCGCTGATCCCGCTCCCGAGGATGGTGTACCGGTCGCGGATGCGGTGGGCGGTCGTCAGCGCCTCGATCACAGTTCCGTCGTCGAAGCCGAGGTCGGCGGCGGTCGTCGGCGCGCCGATGGTCGCCAAGGCGTCGCGGATGTTCCGCCACATTCCCTTTTCGCCCTCGTGGAGGTAGGCGACGAGGATCGACCCGACGCCGACCTGGTGGCCGTGGAACGCGCGGTCCGGGGCGATGCGGTCCAACCGGTGGGAGAAGAGGTGTTCGGCCCCGCTCGCGGGGCGGGACGATCCCGCAATGGACATGGCGACACCGGAGGAGACGAGCGCCTTTACCACGACCCACGCGGATTCCTCCAGTCCCTGTTTGATCGAGTCCGCGCTCTCGACGAGGAGTTCGGCGGTCATCCGGGAGAGCGCGCCGGCGTACTCGGAGTAGCCGACGTTCTGGAGGCGGTTGGCGAGGGTCCAGTCCGCGACGGCGGTGTAGTTGGAAACGATGTCGGCACAACCGGCCGTTGTCAGTTCCCACGGCGCGGCCGCGAGCACCTCGGTGTCGGCGACAACGGCAAGCGGCGGGTCGGCGGCGACGCTGTGGCGCGTGTCGCCTTCGGGGATGGACGACCGGCCGCTGACGATGCCGTCGTGGCTGGCGGCGGTGGGGACGGAGACAAAGCCGAGACCGAGGCGGTCGGCGGCCATCTTCGCGATATCGATCGGTTTCCCGCCGCCGAGACCGACGAGATAGGTGACCTCCTCGGCGGTCGCCGTCTCAACGACCCGTTCGACCGCGCCGAAGCCGGCCGTCTCGACGGCGATCGTGGCCGGGTCGTCGCCGAGTTGTGCGCGGACGTGGTCGCCGACGAGCCGGTTCGGCGTCGGACTGGTGACGACCAACGGCCGGCCGTCGACGGCGAGGTCGTCGATCACGTCGCCGAGGTCGTCGAGAACAGCGTGACCCACAACGACGTTTCGCGGAAGCTTGATCCACGTCGACTTGTCGAACATAGGGGTTCTATTCCGCGGGGCCATTTAGAAGATGAGGTCCGTTCCCTGCCCGCGGCACGCGCCTGGCGGTCGTTGTACCGTCGGGGTGGACCGGCACTGTCACGCGGTGGATCCGGGCGGCACACCCCCCGGCCACGGAAACGGTAGGTCCGCGGCCAGCGCTCCGGCGACCTGTTGGAAGAGGTCGTAGACCACGACGACCGTTGCGACGGGCATCCCGAGATCGTCCACGAACAGGAGGCTGACGCCGCCGTTTTTCGAACGCTCGATCAAAAGCCGCGGATCGAATGCCGCCGGCGAGTCCACAGAGTCGGTAGAGCCGACGCTTGCGACGAGGCCGGCGGGACGCGGTTCTGTCGCTTATCATGCCCGTCATCATCGTCGGCGGAATCCTCTCCGGGGTGTTCACCCCGACCGAGGCCGGTGCGGTGGCGGTCGGCTACACCCTCGGTATCGGTGTGTCGGTGTACGACGAACTGGATCTGGGTAGCGTTCTCGAGGCGTCTCACAGCACCGTCACGACGTCCGGAGTGACGCTGTTTATCGTCGGTGTCGCCCGTCCGATCACGTATGTCATGGCTGGGAAGTCCGTGCCGGTCGCGGTCGGGAGTGGTCCGTTCGCCGCCGGTCGGTACGCTGATACGGTGGCCGTCCGATCGTGGGTCATGGACGTGGATATCGGCCGATCGCAGGTCTGCGGTCGAGCGCGTGCGCCGCCGTCGAAGAGTTACACACACCGGGCGATACTGGCGGCGGGGTACAGCGACGCGGCGGTCGTCGCCGGTCCGCTCGTGAGCGCGGACACACGAGCGACGATGCGGGCGGTCGAGGCGTTCGGTGGAGCCGTCGACCGGGACGACCGCCGGCTTCGTGTCGAGGGGTTCGACGGCCGGCCCGACGTTCCGGCGGACGTGATCGACTGCGAAAACAGCGGCACGACGATGCGGATCAGTACCGCGTGTGCGGCGCTCGGGGACGGCCTGACGGTGTTGACCGGCGACTCGTCGCTCCGGTCGCGCCCGCAGGGACCGCTGCTCGATGCGATCGAGGGACTCGATGGGCGCGCGGAGAGCACACGCGAGAACGGACAGGCACCGCTCGTGGTGGGTGGCGGGGTCGACGGCGGAGCGGTGTCCATCCCGGGTGACGTCTCCTCGCAGTACGTCACCGCGTTGTTGATGGCGGGGGCGGTGACCGAGGAGGGGATTACGGTCGGCTTGGAGACGGCGTTGAAGTCGGCCCCGTACGTCGACATCACGATCGAGGTGCTTGACGAGTTCGGGATCGAGGCCACGGAAACGGACGCGGGCTATCGCGTCCCGGGCGAGCAACGCTACGAACGCGCGGAGCCGTATCCGGTGCCCGGCGACTTCTCGTCGATGTCGTATCTGCTCGCGGCGGGGGCGGTGGCCGCCGAGAAGAACGAGGGGGTTGTCGTCGAGGGGGCGCGGCCGAGCGCGCAGGGCGACAGCGCTATCCTCGACGTGTTGGATCGGATGGGGGCGGACGTGTCCTGGGACCGAGAGGCCGGGGAGATCACCGTCCGGCGAAGCGATCTGTCTGGGGTCGACGTCGACGTGGGCGATACACCCGACCTGTTGCCGACGATAGCGGTTCTCGGCGCGGCCGCGGACGGCGAGACGCGGATCGGCAACTGCGAACACGTCCGCTACAAGGAGACCGACCGGGTTGGCGCGATGGCGACCGAGTTGGAGGCACTCGGGGCATCGGTGACCGAAAAACGGGACACGCTGACAATCCACGGGGGCGACTCGTCCCTGCAGGGAGCGACCGTCGCCGGACACGACGACCACCGGATCGTGATGGCGCTTTCGGTCGCAGGACTGGTCGCGGAGGGGACGACGACCGTTGAGGGAGCCGACCACGTCGACGTCTCTTTTCCGGAGTTCTTCGACGTGATTTATGACCTCGGAGCCGAAGTGGTACAACATGAACGGTAACCGATTCGGTCGTCTGTTCCAACTGACGACCTACGGCGAGAGCCACGGCGACGCGATGGGGGTCGTCGTCTCAGGCTGTCCCGCCGGGGTTGAACTCTCGGAGGAGGATATCCAGCGTGACCTTGACCGGCGCAAGCCCGGCCAATCGATGATCACGACCAGTCGCGGTGAACCCGATGAGGTGCGCATCCAGAGCGGCCTACAGGACGGCTACACCACCGGGACACCGCTGGGGATGGTCATCGAGAACAAAGACGCCCGGTCGGGCAAGTACGAGCCGTTCGTCACCGCGCCACGGCCGAGTCACGGTGACTTCACCTACTCCGCGAAGTTCGGCACGCGGAACTGGGGTGGGGGCGGACGGTCGTCGGCCAGGGAGACGGTGAACTGGGTCGCCGCCGGGGCCGTCGCAAAGCGAGTGTTGGACGCTTCCGACCACGACGTTCGGATCAAGGGCCACGTCAGTCAGATCGGCGATGTCGAGGCCCCGCCGGTGACGTTCGAGGAGATGCTGGAACACAGCGAGGAAAACGAGGTCCGATGTGCCCACCCCGAGACTGCCGAGGCGATGCGCGAGGTGGCCGACGAGCACCAGCGGGCCGGCGACTCTATCGGCGGCGCCATCCACTTTGAGTGTCGGGGTGTCCCGCGTGGACTCGGTGCGCCGCGGTTCGACAGCGTCCCCGCTCGACTCGCAAAGGCGATGTACTCGATCCCGGCGGTCAAGGACTTCGAGTACGGCATCGGTCGCGACGCCCGGACGACGGCGGGCAGCGAGTACAACGAGGACTGGGAGTTCGACGAGTCGGGCGATCCCGTCCCCGTCGGCAACGACCACGGCGGGATCCAAGGCGGCATCACCACCGGCCAGCCGATCTACGGCGAGGTGACGTGGCATCCACCGGTGTCGATCCCGAAATCCCAACGGACCGTCGACTGGGAGACGGGCGATCAAAAGGAGATACAGGTCGTGGGACGCCACGACCCCGTGTTGCCGCCGCGAGCGGTTCCCGTCGTCGAGGCGATGCTCTACTGTACCGTTCTCGATTTCATGTTGCTTGGCGGCCGGATCACCCCCGACCGGATCGACGGCCGGCCGGGCGAGTACGACACCGACTACCACCCACGGAGCCCGGACAACGTCGAGTGAGGTGGTGTCGCAACCGGTGGCCGACGGACGGCGTACACGCCGCGTGGATACGTCTCACCGGCCGGCATACGCGTTGACGCGCCGGCCAAGCCGCCGGAAGCGGCCCGGGTCGACACCTGCCTCAAACGGTCGTTTCCCCCGACCGGCGTGGAGAGATTAATACGACTCGATCCACTGCCAGCAGACAAATGACAGCTGAGACACTGTATGACAGACTCGGTGGTCGAGAAGGTATCGAAGCGGTGGTCGACGGGTTCTACAACCGTGTGTTGACCGACAAGCGACTCGAATCGTACTTCGAGGGGGTCGACACCGACACTCTCCGCGACCACCAAGCGAGGTTCATCAGCCACGTCGCCGGCGGCCCGGTCGAGTACGACAGCCGGAACATGGCGGCCGCACACGCGCACCTGAACGTCACGGACGAGGACTTCAACCGTGTCGCCGAGCATCTCGATACGAGCCTTCGAGCGGCGGACGTGTCGGCCGACGACCGCGAGGAACTGCTCGCCGCGGTGGCGTCGCTGCGGGCGGACGTTGTCTCCGTGTGACCGTCTCGGGCCGGCTGGGGGCGTCAGAACCGGCGCACAGATCGGCGGACGGAGCCGGATTTTACATCATTTTTTGTGTGGTAATGTATAGCAAAGGCTTTAGTCGAACCGTAGGTAACGATTCGAGTGCTGGCCCCCCGAGGGCCGTGAGATAACTATGACTGACCACGAACTCATATGGCGGATCGCTGGGGGGTCGGGCGACGGGATCGCCTCGACCAGTCAGAACTTCGCCAAGGCCCTCATGCGGGCGGGCCTACACGTATTTACGCACCGGCACTATCCGTCTCGGATCCGCGGCGGCCACACATACACCGAGGTTCGGGCGGCCGCGGACCCCGTACGCTCGCGGGGTGACGGATTCAACTGTCTGCTCGCGCTCGGCGACTCCTTTGCGCGGAACCCACAGGAGGACGCCTACTACGACAACGAGGAGGTGAAGCCATTGGCGGAGAATCTCGACGAACTCAACGAAGGAGGAGTCATCGTCTACGACACGGGGCTGCTCGACGTGGACGAAATCCCCAATTTCGAGGAGCGTGTCGAGAAAAACGACTGGCACGTCTACCCGCTCAACCTCCGAGAGATCGCTCGGGATCACGGCCGGGAGGTGATGCGGAACACCGCAGGAGTCGGGGCAACGGCCGCGCTTCTCGGTATCGATCTCCAGTACTTCGAGGAGTTGATGGCGGAGGCGATGCCCGAGGAGATCCTCGAACCCAACGTGGAGATCCTCCACTACACCCACGACATGGTGACGGAGGAGTTCGATTTCACCCACGACCTCCAAGTTCCCCAAGGAAGCCACAACGAGGAGCAGGTGTTGCTTTCCGGGAGCGACACCATCGCATACGGGGCGATCGACGAGGGCTGTCGGTTCATCGCCGGCTATCCGATGACGCCGTGGACCGAGGTGTTCACCATCATGTCGCAGGCACTGCCGGAACTCGGCGGCATCTCCGAGCAGGTCGAGGACGAAATCGCGGCGGCGGCGCTCGCGCTCGGGGCCTCCCACGCCGGCGTCAAGGCCATGTCCGGTTCCTCGGGCGGCGGCTTCGCACTCATGTCGGAACCACTCGGACTGGCGGAGATGGCCGAGACACCCGTGGTGCTGGTCGAGGCGATGCGCACCGGTCCCTCGACGGGACTGCCGACCAAGCCGGAACAGGGCGACCTCGAACACGTGCTCTACACGAGTCAGGGTGACTCCAACCGGGTCGTGCTGGCACCGGGGACGGTCGCCGAGGCGTACGAACAGTCCCGACTCGCCTTCCAACTCGCGTACGGCTACAACATTCCGGTCATCCTCCTCTACGATCAGAAGCTCGGGGGCGAACTGATGAACGTGCCCGCGAGCCACTTCGACCGCGATCCCAATCCCGATCTGGGTGCGGTGACCACAGAGGAGGAACTGGAGGATGCGCCCCACGGTCCCGGCGGGAAGTTCCATCGTTACCGGTACGATGCCGAGGACGGCGTCAGTCCGCGGTCGATCCCCGGTCAGAAGGGCGGTCGCTTTCTCGTGACCGGTAACGAGCACAATGAGGCCGGTCACATCGACGAGGACCCCACAAACCGTGTCACACAGATGGAACGCCGGATGGCGAAACTGGACGGCGTTCGGGAGTTCCTCGACGAACGGTCTACCCAGACGCATATGGGTCCCGACGAGGCCGAGTACGGACTCATCACCTTCGGGAGCCAGCAGGGGACGGTCGCGGAGGCGGTCAAGCGCCTCAACGACGCGGGGCACTCAGTCAAAGGTATCGGCGTGAGCGACATGATGCCTTACCCCGAAGCGGAGATGACGGCGTTCTTGGAGAGCGTCGACGAAGCGCTGGTCGTCGAGATGAACGCCTCCGGGCAGTTCCGCGGCCTCACGCAGAAGGAACTGGGTCGGTTCGGCGGGAAGCTATCCAGTCTCCTGAAGTACAACGGCGAACCGTTCGAGCCCGCAGAGGTCGTCTCTGGGTTCGAAGCGAGCATCGAGGGGCAGGATGTCCCCGACCAGCAGACGACGTACATCCCAGCAGCAGGTGACTAATCCATGAGTGCATTCTCAGCGATCGGTGAGGACCGTGAGGTTGACCGCGAAGAGTTTACACCCACCCTCGAACCACAGGCGACGTGGTGTCCGGGTTGTGGTGACTTCGGCGTTCTGAAGGCGCTGAAACAGTCCATGCCCGAGGTCGGTCGCAACCCCGACGAGGTGTTGCTCGTGACGGGGATCGGTTGTTCGGGCAAGCTGAACAGTTACTTCGAGAGCTACGGCTACCACTCGATTCACGGGCGGTCACTCCCAATCGCGCGGGCGGCCAAACTCGCCAACCCCGATGTCGAGGTTATCGCGGCCGGCGGCGACGGCGACGGCTACGGCATCGGCGGGAACCACTTCATGCACACCGCCCGTGAGAATCACGACATGACATACATCGTGTTCAACAACGAGATTTTCGGCCTGACGAAGGGGCAGACCTCGCCCACGTCGCCGAAGGGTCACAAATCGAAAACACAGCCCCACGGCAGCGCCAAAGACCCGGTCCGGCCGTTGTCGTTGGCGCTCACCTCCGGAGCCTCCTACGTCGCGCGGACAGCGGCCGTCAATCCGAATCAGGCCAAAAAGATCCTCACCGAGGCGATGCAACACGACGGCTTCGCCCACGTCGACTTTCTCACCCAGTGTCCGACGTGGAACAAGGACGCACGGCAGTACGTCCCTTACATCGACGTCAACGACAACGACGACTACGACTTCGACCCGGCCGATAAGGGCGACGCGGAGCGGATGGCAACCGAGGCCGAACGGTCCTTGTACGAAGGCGAGGTGCTGACCGGTCGGTTCTACGTCGACTCCGAGCGGCCGTCCTACCAGGAGGAGAAACAGGCCATCGGCGAGATGCCCGAAGAACCGCTGGCCGAGCGGTACTTTGACGACGACTACGAGTGGGAGCGCACCCACGACGTGTTCCTCGATAGACACAAATAGCCAGAATCGCCCCACAAAGTGATCGCGAACCCTGTTTTCGCCTTCGCAACATATTTTTCCCGCCGACCGAAACAGTTCGGTATGGCAACGACCGCTACGGAACGTCGGATTCTCTCCGTTCTCGAAGAGGACGCACAGGCGTCCTACGGGGAAATCGCCGATCGGGCTGGGGTCTCCAAACCGACGGTGCGAAAGTACATCCAACAGATGGAAGACGATGGTGTGATCGTCGGCTACTCGGCCGAGGTAGATCCCAAGAAACTCTCGGGGCAGTCCATCGCGATCGTCGGGATCGAGGTTGAGAGCGAACGGTACGTTGAGGTGACTCGGGCGCTCAAACGGATGGACGCCATCGAATCCCTCTACACCTCGTCCGGAGATCACACGCTGATGGCGGAGACGCGCGCTCCGGACGGCGACGCCCTGGGCGACGTGATCAACGACGACATCCTCAGCATCGACGGCGTGACCGCCGCCCATCCCTCCTTTTTACAGGAGCGACTCAAGTGAGCTAGCCGGCAGCCGTATCGACGCTTACCGAGCCGTCGTTCCGGCGCCGCGGAGCGGGAACCGATCCGTCGACCGCACACCGACCGTAGCCGTGACCGCCGCCCCGGTGCTGGACGCCTCAACCGGGGGCGACGACCGATTCGAGTGCTGTACGCTCTTTCGAGACCGAGAACAGATCGTTGTCGGGGTGGAGTGGCCACGCGGGGTGTGATGATACGTTCTCGCGCGGTCCGGAGACGCACGTGCGGAACGGTCCGTTCGTCCGGAGGCCGGTCTCGACGACCGACCGTGACCCCGACCGGAGCCAGCCGTCGGAATCTTGAGGGTCGTCGACGACCGAAAAGTGAGTATGTCCGGCGGGGAGACGCTCCCGGGAGCGGCGGACGACGATGCCGCCGAGCGGATCGTCTGTCACGTCGACATGGACTGTTTTTATGCCTCCTGTGAGCGGTTGCGCGACCCCGACCTGCGGGGCGATCCCGTTGTCGTGGGGATGGGTTACGAGCCCGGCGAGTCACACGGGGCCGTCGCCACCGCGAGTTACGAGGCCCGGGCGTACGGCGTCGAGAGCGCACAACCCATCTCGCAGGCGATGGAGCTGTTGCCCCGGGTGGAAGCGGCCCGCGAGGAGCCGGGTCTCGACGCCGAGGAGGCCGGGCATTACCGGCCGGTCGACATGGATCACTACCGCGGGGTGGCCGAGCGGATCAGGTCGGTGCTCCGGGAGTGTGCGGACCGACTCCGCGAGGTGAGCATCGACGAGGCGTACCTCGACGTGAGCGACCGGACGGCGTGGACGGTTGTCGACGGGCGCACGCTCGCGGAGGGGTACGCCCGCCATATCAAAACGCGGATCGACCGCGAGGTTGGCGTGCCCGCGAGCGTCGGCGTCGCCCCCACCATGAGCGCCGCGAAGGTGGCGAGCGACCACGACAAGCCGGACGGACTGGTCGTCGTGGAACCCGACGAAGCCCGGGAGTTTTTCGCCCCACTTTCCGTCGAGGAGGTCCACGGCGTCGGCCCGGTAACGGCCCGGAAGTTGAAGCAGATGGGGATCGAGACGGCCGGCGAGTTGGCCGAAACGAACCCACAGCGACTCCGCGATCGGTTCGGGGAGCGGGGGCGGACGTTCTACGACCGCGCGCGTGGCGACGATGACCGGGAGGTGACGCCGATGGGCCGGCCAAAGAGTCTCTCGCGGGAGTCGGCGTTCCCCGAGGCGACGGCCGACGCCGACAGACAACGTGAAGCCGTGGCCGGACTGGCCGCGGACGTGGCCGACCGCGCCGACGGGGAGGGCGCGCTGTACCGAACTATCGGTATCAAAGTCGTAACGCCACCGTACGATGTGAACACGCGCGAGCGGTCGTTGCCGGGACCGGTGGCAGCCCCGGGCCTCGTCGAGGAGGTTGCGCTCGACCTCCTCGCGGAGTTCGCGGGCGACCCCGTCCGGAAGGTCGGCGTCCGGGTGTCGAACCTCCGCTTCGACGCGGGCGAGCAGGCACAGCTCGATGGGTGGAAAAGCGACAGAGGGAGAGACGCCCCGGAAGCGACGCCCGACGACGACACGGTCGGCTGGATCGACGACGAGCAGTCGTTGCTGACCGACTTCGACGGATAGAGCCGACACGCGTCTGACGCGGAACTATGGGTCCGGAGAGCCTCTCACAGGCCGATGACGGACACCGATACGGACACCGAAGTCATAACCGTCGCGGACGTGAGCGAGGGTCCGGGAGGCGATACCGGCGCGGTTCCGGGGACACCGGTCTCGCTCCCGGTCGTCGAACTGCTTACTGGCCGCGGGTTCGTCACGGGGAAGTCGGGATCGGGAAAGTCAAACACCGCGTCGGTGTTGGTCGAGAACCTTCTTGAGAACAACTTTCCGGTTCTCGTCGTCGACACCGACGGCGAGTACTACGGGCTCAAAGAGGAGTTCGAACTCCTCCACGCCGGGGCAGACGACGAGTGTGACATCCAGGTCAGTCCGGAACACGCGGAGAAGATCGCGTCGCTGGCTTTGGAAAACAACGTCCCGATCATCCTCGACGTGTCGGGGTATCTCGACGACGACGTGGCAAAGAAGTTGATACTGTCGGTGACACGACATTTATTCGCCAAGGAAAAGAAACTGAAAAAGCCGTTTCTGATGCTCGTCGAGGAGGTCCACGAGTACATCCCCGAAGGTGGTGGGCTCAACGAGGCGGGGAAGATGCTCATCAAGGTCGGCAAGCGGGGGCGGAAACACGGCCTCGGTATCGTCGGTATCTCACAGCGCCCGGCGGACGTAAAAAAGGATTTTATTACGCAGTGTGACTGGCTCGTGTGGCACCGGCTCACGTGGAACAACGACACGAACGTCGTGAGCCGGATCATCGATGCCGAACACGCGAACGCAGTCGAGGACCTGGGCGACGGTGAGGCGTTCCTGATGACCGACTGGAGCGAGTCGGTACGCCGGGTGCAGTTTCGGCGCAAACGGACCTTCGACGCCGGCGCGACGCCCGGCCTCGACGACTTCGAACGCCCGGAACTGAAATCCGTAAGCGACGACCTGGTCTCGGACCTCCGGCAGATCAGCGACGAACAGGAGCGGCGTGAGAACGAACTCGCGGCGCTGCGCCAGAAACTCGACCGGAAGAACGCCCGGATCGAGGAACTCGAGGCGGAGTTACGCGAGGCCCGCGACCTCTCGCGGATGGCCGATCAGTTCGCGCAGGCGATGCTCCGGAGCGCCGCGGCCCCCTACCGCGGCGACAGCGAGCGGAACCGCACCCCGGCGGCGACGCCGGGCGAGGGTGAGGGTGAGGGTGAGGGTGAGGGTGAGGGTGAGGGTGAGGGTGAGGGCGAGTCCGAGGATGATGCCGACGGGGACCCGGACGAGAGGAGCGATTCCGACTCGTCGCTCTTGGACCGGCCGACGATCGAACCGGGGGAGTGGCCGTCCGTCCCCTCCGTAGCCGGCCCGGACGACACGGCCGGCGACCCCGACGACTCGACGACGGCAACGCCCGTGGGTTCGGACGCCGACACGACCGACACGAGCGACGCGACCGATCACCCGGACGGGCAGGTCAACGTGACGTTCGGCGCCGAATCGACGGAATCGGGCGGAACGAACGGGGGGGAGGCGGCGACCGACGACGGTGCCGACCGGCCGAACACAACCCACGAGACCAGAGAGGCGGTCGTCGCTGACCTGCGGTCGGCCATCGAGAACCTGCCCGGCATCTCGCGGCGGATGCTCGCCCACTACCGTCGGGAGCGGACGGCGGATCCGGTCGACGCCCACGTCGCCGCCGGCGGGACGCCGGATCAGCCGGTGGCGTACGGCCGCAACCGCCCGTTGCGGATCGGCGGATTCGTCGAACACGTCGAGGGGAGTCGGTATCGGTACGCGCTCCCGGACCGCGTCGCGGCGGCGTTCGACGGGCACCTCGACGGCGACGACCTCGACGAGGCCGTCCGCGGCGTGGAACGTGCGTTCGTCGACGAGGCGACACACCCCGCCGAGAGGACGGACCCACGGGTCGTCGAGGAGCGCGGCGAGGTGGAGGTGGTCGACGACGACGTCGACGGGGACGCTGGCTTCGTCGACGAGGACGCCGTCGTGGTTAAGGGAACGGACGGTCCGCCGGCGTCGGCCGACGACGCGACGCGTCGACAGATGGCGGCCGACGATGGGAGCGACCCCGGGTCGGATGACCTGACCGACGCGGAGATCCTTTAAACGCCCGAGAGTAGTCCGTCAAGCGCCGCCCGCGGATCGTCTGCTTTCGCGACGCCACTCGCGAGGAGGACACCCTCCGCGCCGAGGTCGGCCGCGGCGGCCACGTCGTCGCCGGTCGAGACGCCGGCCCCACAGTAGACCGCCACGTCGGGATCGACCGCGTCGGCG
The DNA here is from genome assembly GCF_028275055.1 of Haloplanus sp. Classification (GTDB taxonomy): domain Archaea; phylum Halobacteriota; class Halobacteria; order Halobacteriales; family Haloferacaceae; genus Haloplanus. The sequence continues at coordinate 13,979 of NZ_JAQCNJ010000011.1, read as the reverse complement.
GCGGCGACGGCTTTCTCGACGATCTCCGGATCGGCCGTGGCTACGGAGACGTCACCGCCGATGAGTTCCGGGGGTTCGACCGCGACAGCGTCCGGCCCGAGAGCCGCCGCGGCCGCAACTTGATCGGGATTGTTCGCACAGACGATCGTCTCTAGACCGGCGCGCTCGGCGGCGTCGAGGGCGGCGTCGATGTCGGCGAGTGTCAGGCGGCGCTCGGAGTGGTTGAGTAGCGTTCCAGTCGCACCGGCGGCTCTCACGGCCTCGGCGAGCGTGTGGCCGGTGTGGCTGCCGTGATCGACCGGCGCGACGTGTTGGGCCCACGTCTCGATGCCGGTGGCGGCGACACGACCGAGGTGGGCGGTCTGTGGGGCGATGGCGATCCGTGCGTCGCTCTCCTCTGTGGCGTCGCGGGCGGCCTCGGCGACGGTAGCCGGGTCACAGGGGTACGTCTTCAGGTTGACGAGTACGAACACACGAGTAGAGAACGGCGAGCGGTCAAAAAACGTGGTTGTCCGGCCGCGGACGATCAGTCCTTCCGTTTGACCACGTCACCGAGGGTGGTCGTTGTCGAGGAGTCACTGGACCAGTCGGCGTCGGCGTCGCCGCCGCCCTCGGACAGAACGATGTCGAGTTCGGTCTCGAGTTCCGACTGGACATCGTCACTCGGGAGCATATCGCCGCGTTCGAGCTTTCTGATGAGGCTCGCCTTCTCGTTGAGTTCGGCGGCGAGTTCCTCTTGGCTCAGTCCGCGTTCCTCGCGGGCCGACCGGATCCGGTCGTCGTAGTCGGCGACGATCTCGTCCATGTCGTCGAACATATCGCGACGGCGGGTCCGACCACCCCCGCCCGTCGAACTCGACCCGCCCGAGGAGGACGACGAGGACGACGACGAGGACGTGGAGTACTTCGTCGAGGACGACGACGACTCGGTGCGCACCTCGGTACCGAACTCCGTACAGTCGTCACAGAGCTGTAGTTCGGCCCCTTCGACCTTCGTCGTCGTGAGCGACGAACTCTCGGCACCGCACATTTCACACTGGGGCATATCTCGGTGTAACGCGCCGTCGGGGATAAAAGGTGCGCCGCGCGGTCAGGCGAGGTCGCCCCACGCACCCCAGAACCGCTGGATCGCGGTCAGGTGGCCAACAGCGGTGAAAAAAACGAGGAGCCAGCCGACGACCGACAACGGGCCGGGGGGATCGGTGACGGCGGCGGCGACGGCGCCCGTGAGTCCGACCAGCGCCAACCGGTCCGCGCGACCGACGAGGCCGCCGTATTCGCGGCCGAGCCCGACGGCCTGGATCTGCGTGCCGAGGTACGAGGTCATCAGGACGCCGGTGACCGCCAGAAGCCCGAGGTCGTACCGGGCGATACCGGCCGCCAACCCGACCACGAGGACGATGTCGGCGTACCGATCGAGCACGTGGTCGAGAAGGTCGCCGGCCTGGGACTCGACGTTCTGGGTACGGGCGAGTGCACCGTCAAGCAGATCGAGCCAGCCGTTTGCGAAGACACAGACTGCCCCTAGCGCGTAGCCGAGGGGCGTGGCGAGATAAAAGCCGATGGCGGCCACGACGGCGAACCCGAAGGCGACGATGCTGACGCCGTTTGGCCTGAGTCCCACACGGTCGGCGGCTGCGACCATCGGGTCGAGAAACAGTTCGGCGACGGGCCGGAGGCGGTCGAGTGTCATAGGTAGTCGATGAAGTCGACCTCGCCGGCGCTCGGGTCGCGGTCGCCGGCGATGACCGCCTCGATCTCCGTGGCCACCTCGGTCGGCGTCCGGTCGGTCGCACCGATCTCATAGATGCGATCGACCCCGTGGCGGTCGACGGCCTCGGAGAGGATCACGTCGAGCGCCTCGCTTTCGGCGTTCTCGGCGGCCGAGGCCGCGCTCTCGCCCCGGTCGCGCAGGCGCGTTTCCAACACGTCCGGGCGACACCGGAGAACGACCACGCGGTCGGCGTCGAGGTGGTGGGCAAGGTGGGATTCTGCGATGCCGGACCAGTCGCCGAGCGTCTCGCGGACGGCGACGAGGTCGGTCACCAGCGAGCCGCGGTCGTCGTCACGGTCGGCCCACAGGTCCCGCTCCCGGATCAGGTCGTTGAGGTGGATCACGGGGCCATCCAGGAGGCTCGTGGCGGTCGTCTTTCCTGTCCCCGGTGTCCCGGTGACGGCGACACGGTGGTCATCCTCGCCGTCGCCATCGCCGTCGCCGGCCGTCACGCCCGCACCTCCGCGAGAACGTTGTTGATGACTTCGACGGCCCGTCGAGTCCCCTGTCGGGTGCCACACGACACCCGGATGCAGGTCGGCAGGCCGAAGCTACCGCAGTCGCGGACGATGACCCCGCGGCGTTGCGTGGCCTCGGCGACGGACGCGGCGTCACCCACCTCCGCGAGAACGAAGTTCCCGCCGCTCTCCCAGGTTGGCGCGTCGAGTTCGTCGCGGAGGTACGACCGTGCCCAGCGCGCCGTTTCGACCGTCGTTTCGAGGTGGTCGTCGTCATCGAGAGCGGCAAGTGCGGCCCGACAGCCCACCTCGCTGGCGGCAAACGGCGTGTTGACGCGGGCGTAGGCATCGCCCCACGCCTCGGGGACGGCACCGTAGCCAACGCGGAGGCCGGCCAGGCCGTACGCCTTCGAGAACGTCCGCGTGACCGCAAGGTTGTCGTACTCGTCGAGCAGACCGATGGCCGAGGGGGCGTCGGTGTACTCGCCGTACGCCTCGTCGACGACAACGAGCGTCCGGTCATCGACGGCCGCCGCCAGCGTCTCGATGTCGTCGCGGTCGAACTCGGAGCCGGTCGGGTTGTGTGGCGTGGTGAGGTAGACGATTCGCTCCCCGTCGTAGGCGTCGAGGACGGCGTCGGGTGTCTGGACGAAGTTGTCGGCCTTCCGGAGAGCGTAGGTCGTCACCTCACCGTGGTGGTAGCGGGCGCTCATCCGATAGTACGAGAAGCCGGGGTCGGGCGCGAGGATCCGGTCGCCGGGGTCGAGAAAGGCCCGTGAGAGGTAATCGAGAGCACCGTCGGCGCCGGGGGCCACCCATATCTGTTCGGGCGTACAGTCCCAGTGGTTTGCGAGGCGTTCGGCCAGATCCGTCTGTGAGGCCTTGGGGTAGACGCCGACCCGGGGTGCCGTCTCTCGGATGGCCTCGATGGCCGCCGGCCCCGGGCCGTGTGGGTTCTCGTTCGAGGAAAGCTTCGTCAGGTCCGCCGGATCCATCCCGAGTTCGCGGGCCACCTCCTCGGCCCCGCGTCCGGGAACGTACGGCGAGAGTGCGGAGAGATCCCGTGGTTCCATAGTTTGAGGATACGGACGGCGACGCTTAAGCGTGGCCAATGGAACTGTCGGGCGGATCGGTGCCCTTCATGTGTCGGTTCCGGCCGTTCGGTTGCGACACCGGGGCGTCCGCGACGGGGCCGGTGGAACGGTCCGACGGCTCAGAGCCACCGGTCGAGACGGTCGGCCAGTCGACAGGAGAGCGCCGCGATGGTGAGCGTGGGGTTCATCCCGCCGCCGGTGGGGAAGACGCTGCTTCCAGCGATCCAGAGGTTGTCGAGGTCGTGCGCCCGGCAGTCGGGAGCCACGACGCTCGACCCGGGATCGGTTCCCATGCGGGTCGTTCCCATGTGGTGGTAGGCCGGACCGGTCTCGTCGGGACCGACGATCCAGTCGATGTCGGCGTCGAGTTCCTCGAGAATGGCTCGCTGGACCTCGTTTGCGCGTTCGATCGCTCGCCGGGTCTCGGGGCCGACCGACCACTCCACGTCCGGAACGGGGTTGCCGTGGTCGTCGGTCGTCGAACGGTCGAGCGTGATCCGATTGTCCGCGTCCGGGAACTGTTCGACGAGACCGCCGACCGCGAGGTGGGTGCCGTACGAGTCCCGCAGGGAGTCGAGAAGGTCGTCGCCCCATTCGTCGGCGTGGAGAGCGTCGATGGCCGGCGAGGGACCGGCGTAGTTAAGAAACTCGAGTTTTACCCCCGCGAGGGGGTCGGTGCCGTCGTAGAGAGCGTGACACTCGGTCGTGTTGAAGCCGACGTGATTCTGTCGGGTGGGGCGGTCGATCCGGCCGCCGACGCCGGCGAAGCAGTGGTCCATGAAGTAGCGACCGACGAGACCGGAGGAGTTGGCGAGGCCGTCGGGGTAGGCGTCGGACGCAGACAGGAGGAGGAGGCGGACGTTCTCGACACCACCACAGGCGAGAACGACGGCGCGGGCCTCCTGTCTGTGTTGCTCGCCGTCGGGGGTTGCGTAGACGGCGGCGTCGACGGCGGTCTCGTCGTGGACGAGTCGCTGGACCGGCGCGCGGTCGACGACGCGTGCACCCGCCGTTTCGGCGCGGGCGACGTGGCGTTCGGCGGTGTACTTCGCGCCGGATGGACAGACCGGCTTGCAGGTGCCGTAGCCGACACACGCCGACGCGTCGTCGGTGGGTTCGGAGTTGCGGGCGTTGGGCACCGAATGTGTCGGCAGGCCGAGAGCCTCGCAGGCCTCGGCGAAGATGGAGTCGCTGTGCGAGGGGGGGAAGGCGGGGAGCGGGAACGGTTTCTCGCGGGGCGGGGCGAAAGGGTTGTCGTCGGCGCCGGCGACGCCGAGTTCCCGTTCGGCCGCCGCGTAGTACGGGCGGAGGTCGGCGTAGTCGACGGGCCAGTCGGCGCCGACGCCGTGGCGGGAGTCCATCTCGAAGTCGCGTTCGTGGAGGCGCATCACCATCGCCTGCCAGTGGAGCGTCGACCCGCCGATGCCTTTCACGCGGGCGGCGTTCAGCGGGTAGTGGCGCTCGCCGCTCGAGGTGTAGGCATCGCGTTCGCCGCCGGTTCCCCACGGCCCCTCCATGCCGGGGCGGAGGTGGGCGTCGAGTTGGCGTTCTCTGTTCTCGGGCTCGTACCGCGGGCCGGCGTCGAGAACGACCACGTCGTGGCCCGCCTCGGCCAGACGGGCGGCGACGATGGCCCCTGCAGGACCCGCGCCGACGATACAGACGTCCGCCGGCGGCGCAGGCGTGCGGTCACTCCCGGCCATGTTCCGTCTCCTCGCCCATGCTCGCGCGGCGGTAACTCTCGGTGCCGCCGGGGTAGCCGACGGGGTTCTCGATACCGACGAGGCGGCCCCCCGTCGGAGAGGAGTAAAACGCGTAGAGAAGCTCGTTGACGATGTAGAACCGCACCCGTCCGGAGAGGCTCCCCTCGGGGTCGGGGTCGACAGCGTCGACACCGAGTTCCCGGAGCAGTCGGTCGCACGTCGAGCGGTCCAACTCGGTCACCGGTGCGTCGAACCAGTCGCGGGCCGTCGCGTCGAGTTCGGCCGCCGCGTCGACGACGCCCCGGCGGTGGTCGGGGTCGTCGGACAACCGTCCGGAGACGTACGTCTCGACAAACGGGTCGATACCGGTCGTTGCGTCGGGGTAGACGACCGACCCGACGGCGGCGAGAATCGCAACCGTGTCGTCGCCGATCACGTTCTCGGGTACACCGTCGGCAGGGTCGACGTTGCCGTCGGTGCCGTCGTCAGCGAGTGCGACGCTCCCCCCTGCTACAACACCGGTCGCCGCCAGCGCCGCCAGTGCATCCCGCCGGCTCAGATTCATCGAAATCGGATTAGGCAGGCCTAAGTTTATGCGTTGCCATCTCGGGGCGCGGGACGGTCAGTCGCGCCGGGCGGTGAAGCGAAGCGTTTCGACGCCCTCGATTTCGACCGCCACCTCGTCGCCGTCCTCGAGGCCGCCGACACCGGCGGGCGTTCCCGTAGAGATCACGTCGCCGGGTTCGAGGGTCATATACCCCGATATCTCCTCGATCAGCTCCGGCACCGAGAAGACGAGTTGCGTGATGTCCGAGGACTGTTTCGTCTCGCCGTTGACGCGGAGTTCAACGGCGGCGTTCTCCGGGAGGTGGTTGGGGTCGGCCACGACCGGTCCCACGGGCGCGGCTCCGTCGAAGGCCTTGCCACGCACCCAGTTCTGTTCGTTACGCTGGTCGTCGCGGTTCGAAAGGTCACAGACGGCGGTGTAGCCATCGATCACCGACTCGGCGGCTGCGGCGGTGACGTTCCGACACTGTTTGCCGATAACGACGCCGAGTTCGGCCTCCCAGTCCACCCGTTCTTTGCCTTCGGGGAGTGTGACGGTGTCGCCGTGGGCGGCGACGGTGTTCGGGGGCTTCAAAAACAACATCGGCCGGTCGGGGACGTCGGTTCCCGTCTCCTCGGCGTGGTCGGCGTAGTTGATGCCGATACAAACGATTTTGGACGGCTCCGAGGGCGGGAGGAGGTCAACCTCGTCGAGGTCGTAGGTGGCGTCTGCGAAGCTCACGGCGTCGCCGTGCCACTCGCCGGTTCGAACCATCCCTGCGGGGTCTCGGAATCTGACGCGTCGCATGGGCGCGAGTTATCTGCGGGCGAAATAAGCCTTCCCCGTCCGGGCCGTTGCGGGACAAGATTGACGTGTGTCTCCGGGGAAACGTTCGGTCGAATCATGGAACTCACCTGGCACGGCCACTCAACGTGGCACGTCACCCTCGGCGCCACGTCGTTGTTGATCGACCCGTTTTTGAGCAACCCGCACACGTCGCTCGACCCTGCCGACGTCGAGACACCCGACTACGTTCTCTTGACCCACGGTCACGCCGACCACATCGGCGACGTCGGTGCCTTTACCGACGCGACGGTCGTCGGCACGCCCGAACTGACGGCGTGGGTTGCCGACGAGTACGGTGTAGACGAGACGGTCGGTATGAACATCGGCGGCACCGTCGAGTGTGGCGACGCGTACGTGACGATGCACCGCGCGGACCACACGAACGGCATCAACACCGACTACGAGTACAGCGGCGGCCCACCGGCGGGCTACGTCGTCGGTGACACGGCCCCGACCCAGGAGACGGACGAGGACGCCTTCGCCTTCTACCACGCGGGCGACACCGGGCTGATGAGCGAGATGCGCGACGTGATCGGCCCGTTCCTCGAACCGGACGTGGCCGCGCTTCCCACCGGCGACCACTTCACCATGGGGCCGGCCCAGGCCGCCATCGCGGCCGATTGGCTCGATGTGGATCACGTCCTTCCGATGCATTACGACACCTTCCCGCCGATCGAAGTCGACATCGAGCGGTTGGAACACGAGGTTGCGGCGACCGGGTCCGAGGCCGAGGTACACGTCCTCGACGGTGACGAAACCATCGGCTTCGACCGGCCGTACGCCGACGGGTAGCCGTCAGCGCAAACGGGTCGTCGCGGGGATACTGTTTAGACGCCGCGGCGTCATATACTCCGTGGAATGAGCGATATCGAATCCATCACCGTCAGCGACGAGGGGTTTGCCTGCGTCAACCACGTCGGCGACTTCGAGTTCACAGTCGACGCGACGGACGAGGCGGGGCCCAACCCGAACGCGACGCTCGTGGCGACCTACGCCTCTTGTTTCCTGCCGGCGTTTCGCGTCGGCGGTCAACAGCGTGGTCACGACGATTTAGGAAAGATCCAGATCGATGCCGACGCCGACCTGGACGAGGACGATGACCTCGAATCGGTCCGGTTTGCGGTCCACGTGGCGGCCGATCTGGACGATGGAACGGCCGATGAACTCGTCGACCGGGCCGAGGATATCTGCCACGTCCACGCGGCGCTCCGGGAGGAGTTACAGGCCGAAATCGAGGTGTACGGCGACGCGTTTTGAGCGTCCCGCGGGGGGTCGTGGGGCGCCGTCAGCGGCGGTACCAGCGGTAACTCATCGCGCGGCCGTCGACGATCACGACCTCCCGTCCCTCGGACGGCCGCGGGTCGGCGGTGTCGACGCCGGCGTCGTCGTCCGCCGCCTCGCCGCGGAAGACGTATGGGCTGTTGCTTGTTGGCATACATCATAATACACGCGTCGCACACATAACTCTTCGTCAGACGGTGTTGTCCCGCACGTCTAGAACCGTCCCGATATCGGCAAGCGAGTCGAGGACGTGGTCAGGCGTGACGTCGCTCGCGGCCACGTCGGCGTCGTCCGTGACGCCCGTGCGGACGAGAACGGTCGTCATTCCGGCCCGTTCGCCGAGGGCGATGTCGGTGTCGAGACGGTCGCCGACAACCAGACAGTCGGTCGGCGGAACGCCGAGACGGTCACGAACCGTGCGAAGCGCCGGGTCGGAGGGCTTGCCGAGAACCACGTCCGGGTCGCGACCGACGACGCCGGCGACGGCGTTGATGATCGCACCCGATCCCGGCAGGTCACCCTCCGCGGCGGGAATCACCATGTCGGGGTCGGTGCCAACGATGGTGACGCCGTCCCGGCACGCCCGAAGCGCCGCGGAGAGGCGGTCGTAGTCGAACGAGCGGTCGATGGAGACGACGACGGTGTCGGCTCGGTCCTCGGCGTCGACGACGGTCAGTCCGGCGTCGGTCAACTGCTCAACGAGGGCGGGTTCGCCAACGACAAAGAGGGCGTCGTCGCCGTGATTGTCGGCGAGGTAGGTCGTGGTCATCGTCCCGGCGGTGATGATCTCCTCCGGCGAGGCGTCGAAACCGGCCCGGCGGAGGCGGTCGGCGTAGGCCGGCGGGCGCTTGGTCGGGTTGTTCGAGACGAACAGTCGGCGGAGTCCGTCGGTCGCTAAGCGGTCGAGACCGTCGACCGCGCCGGGGATCGGGTCGTCGCCCCGTACGACCGTTCCGTCCACGTCGAGTACGACGCCACGATAGGTCATCGGCGGTCGTACGGATGCGAGTGGCATGAACCCGACGCTCGACCGTCGGAGAACAGGAACCAAAGAGCAATATGGGTGTCGCTCTCAAGAATAGCACCGTGACGAACACGCAGCTGACCCTCGTTCAGATCGACAACTACGGGCCGTGGACCGTGACGCCAGAACCGCGACGCGAGATGGATCTACAAGCACTCCAGTCTCGGCTGTTCGCCGACATCGCTCAGTTTGTCGGGCACCGGGGCGGGTACGCCTTTTTCACCCGCTTCGACAACATGGTCGCGGTGACCAACGGCCTCGACACCGATGACCACCGACTCCTACAGGAGTCGACGGGTAACCGCTATCCCGTCAGTATCAGCCTCGGCATCGGCACGGACCAGAACCCTGCGGTCGCACTGGAACGGGCGACCGAGCGCCTCCAAGGCGCCGGGAGCGCACAGGACGGCGACCGGCGTGAGGTGCTTGCCGGAACGCCGATCGAGCACCCCGAGAACGAACGCCTTTCGATCGCTCACTTCGACGTGAACGACGCGACGGAGAAGTACACCGACCGCCTCAACGAGTTCGACTCGTTTATTCAGATCGAACAGGGGTACGCATCACTGATGCGATACCTCCGCGAAGAACACGGGGGGCTTTCGTTTTTCGTCGGCGGCGACAACATCATCGCCGCCACGCCCGAGATGGACGCCGGGGCCTACCGAGGCGCCATCGACCACGTGATGGAGTCCGTCGGTGTCGAACTCAAGGTCGGCGTCGGACGCGGGACCGACGCCCACGACGCGGGTATGGCGGCAAAACACGCGTTGGAGGAGTGTCGACACCACGGGACCGACGTGGAGTTGAGCGAGACGGCCGAAGTAGAGTCCGAGTAACGGGCGGTCTCAGGCTTCGATGCTCGGTTCGGTGACCTCGTAGCCTTGGGCCTCCAAGGCCTCCTCGAGGCCGGTCAAGAGGCAGGCGACGTTCTGCCGACGGGCCGAGTAGCCCATACACCCGATCCGCCAGATTTCGCCGTCGAGTTCGCCCAGTCCGCTCGCGATCTCGACGTCGTACTCGTCCATCAGGAACTCGATAACGGCGGTGTCGTCGACGCCGTCCGGCACCTGGACCGTGTTGAGGCTGGGAAGCCAGTACTCCTCGGGGGCGGCCATCTCGAGCCCGATACGCTCGATGCCGGCTTTGAGTTCGCCCGCCACCTCGCGGTGTCGCTCCCAGCGGTTCTCGAGTCCTTCCTCAGCCACGAGGCGCAGCGCCTCTCTGAGGCCGTAGTACGGGGTCACCGGTGCCGTGTGGTGGTAGTTGCGCTCGTCGCCCCAGTACTCCATGAGGAGGTCGAGGTCGAGGTACCACGAGTCGGTGTCGGAGGCGCGGCTCTGTATTTTCTCCCGCGCCCGCTCGTTGACCGTCAGCGGCGTCGCGCCGGGCGTCGAGGAGAGACACTTCTGGGGGCTGCCGTATGCGACATCGATGCCCCAGTCGTCGACGTGGAGTTCGACCCCCGAGAGCGACGTGACACAGTCCACGATGGTGTATGCGTCGTGTTCGTGGGCGATGTCGGTCAGTTCCGACATGTCGGGCTGGCGGATGCCCGTCGTCGTGTCGGCGTGGCAGATATAAAACACGTCGATGTCGTTGGCTGCAAACGCCTCGGCGACATCGTCGGGATCCAGCGGGTCGGTTCCCGACACGTCGAGCGGGACCACCTCGCCGCCGACACGACGGGTCATCTGTGCCACCCGGTCGCCCCAGTAGGCGGTCGTCCGGACGAGTACCTTCTCCCCCGGCTCCACCAAGTTGCCGATAGACGCCTCCATCGCGGCAGTCCCCGTCCCGCTGATGGCGAGCGTCCAGTCGTTGTTTGTCTGGAAAGTGTACCGGAGCAGCTCCTGAATGTCGTCCATGATATCAAGGAACCTCGGATCCATGTACCCGAGCGCCTGCGTGGACATGGCCTTCAGGACCCGCGGGTCAATGGTGCTCGGACCGGGACCCATCAGAATGCGCGGCGGCGTGTCGAGTTCGTCCGTTTCGGGTGGACTTCGCATATCTGCTTGGAGGTGACACCGAAACAAAAACCCAGGTGGTCGTGGCAAATAATAAATAATGAAGAATGTGAGCGAATCACACAGCGTCGGACGGTCAGGAGAGCCACGACGGGTCGAACAGACGGACGGCAACGGTCACGGCGGCGACGACCGCGTAGGCGAGAAGAAGCGACGCGACGAACAGGAACGCGGCGTTCCGAAGCGACCCCGACCAGGACGAGACGGTGGCGGTCCCGGCGTAGGCGAACGCGACGGCGTGGTGGTACCAGCCAAAAAACGACACGATCCACGAACCGGCGGATCGCTCCGCGGGCGGGTCCGTCCCGGTCGTGTCTGACGCGTCCATGCATTCCGCTTGACCGGCGGGAACAAAAGGGTCGGGCTTCCGATCAGGACCTGACCCGAACGAGCGCCGGTGGCGTCGCTCGGAAGTTCGAGAGACGGGGTAGGTCGACCGGCGGGGCCACACGTGGAGACCACGCGGGCTGAAAGGGGCCGGCCGTGCCGTCTCCACATACTTCTTTTCAGCCGCAGAAAACACCTCCGGTGTGTCGGAGCGGCGGTGGGGACGCTCCCACCCCGGCAGGTCGCCACGTTCCGTTATCAGTGTTGGGAATTCGACCGACACCTTTGAGTACCGAGCGGTTCAGTAACAGATGCCCACGGGTGTGGTCCGGCGGGCACGCCGTCGAGGCCGGATCGACCATGCATCGACACCGTCCCGACGGCCGCTTTCGAGACTCCGATGCCGGTCCCCGAGCGTGACAGGCATCTGAAAGGATCTTTTCACGGGATCGAGACGCGGTCCCCGACCGTCATCGTGAGAGGCGGGCTACCGGGCGTCCGACTTCGGGCGCGTTGTTCCGATCCGACGTAGGTCGGTACCATACCGTCCAAATCACCGGGCTGCACACGGAGGTGGACCGGGGGGATCGAAATGCACTGCGAGGCCTACGCCGATGAGAACAAGCAATGCGGGGGGCGGCGAGTCGTCGGATTACCGTTGTCTGACGACAACGGTGTCCGCTATGATGTCACCAACCCGCTGATCCGCATCGGTCACGTAGATCGAAACTATTGCGACGAGGTTCAGCGTCGGGAGCGAATCAATGAGCCACGCCAGATTTCGGAGCAGAGACGCAGATATCGTACAGTTTGAGCCATCCGACTTGACCACGACCAACCCGAGTAGGTATTTTCCCGGCGTATAGCCGACCATGTCTTCAAGCAGCAGGGCATAAACAAGCGCAAACAGGATGTAGACGCCGAACAGGAGCAGTGAGACGGCGTCACCGACCATCGTCGCCGCGACTGTGAACGGAAGCCCGACGATGCCGAGCAACAGGCTATCTACTATGAAGGCAAATATTCGCCGCAGCGTCACTCCGTCGGTAGTGCCGAGGTCCGGTTGTGGATGTTTTTCGATGGGCACGGGATACAGTTGTCCAGGATCTAGCATAAACCATCAGGGGCGTTTTCAGCACGAGAAACACGGCTGTGGTTGCGGACGAACACCCCGGTCGGAATCCGGTGAATCCGGGGCGAACGACTCCCCTCCTCATCGTACTCCGAGTTGTCTCCACGCGCAACCGGTCCCTCCAGTTCTCGGACGGCCGAGCATCTTCGCTCTTCAGATAGTTGCTGATCGCTCTCGTCGCTTCGTTGTGTGTCGGTTCCAAAAGGTACGCGTCACCAAGAAACTCGTCGATAGCAACGTAGCGACCTTCCAGATACTCTCGATTATGAGCTTGGAGGTAGTGCCCAATCGGCACGTCGTAGTTCTCGGGGCCGAACTCCCGCCTCCACGTATCGGCACGTCCCTTGTTGTTGGCAGGGTAGTGGCTGACCGAAGTATCGGCAAGCGTTTTTGTGGATTTCTGCCCCGAAGGTTCCCGACTGATAGACTTCGCTCACCTCTCTCTATGTGTAGGTCATCTCCCATCGTTTCGCAGTCATGCTGAAAGGCAGGTAGTGAGAGGAAACTCAGGCACATCTCTTTAGCCCGTTCCACGTACTGTCCGCAGCGATCCCGCCGAGAGGTGAAGATAGTGAGTGGGTTTTCCCTCATCTCGGCCCACTTGAGGACGCCATATCTCTTGACCCGTCGCCGGGATAGCTGATACGAGAGTGGTGTTGTCTTGGTCGAAGGCACGGTGAATAGAGGCATCAAGACGGCCCCGAACCTTGGAGAGCGTTAGTGGGGGATTCGGGGTTCTTCGAGGAGAGATACGATAATCCGCGGAAGCTCGGTATTAACCGGTGTCGAAGTTTTCCAAAGAGGCCACTCCCACTGGTTCAGTAAAGCCCATCTTAGTTCCACTATCTGTCATGAAGGTGCTAATGGATACAGGGTGTGAGTCAGAACGTTGTGAGACACGGTTATGCGAAATATACTGGTTAAGTATAAGCTGTGTCGAACCAGTAGGATTCGGATGGAAAACAACGTAAACGAAGAAGCTGAGGGAATAGTGACATAGTATCATCGAGGCAAAGGAGACGGGTTCTTGTATACCTCAGATGTGCCAGACGAGGACGTGTTTTTTATATATCAGATACAGACAGAAACTCAGTCGGTGATCGACAGCGGTTCCAGTTTAAGATAATAGAAACCGAAAAAGGGTATCGAGCGAAGAATATGATAAAAATCGATCAGAAGGGTAGAACATCGGTCTCTACGGACAAACGCAAACCGGGATTTGATTCAGCGGGGGTTTCTGAAGCTGATAAACAGAGAAATCCTCACAGAAAAGAGGAGACACCCGATGGTAAAAGCGCCGATAGTGATGATAATGATGAGGACGAAAACCCATTTGCTGATGACATTCGGGGAACTAAAAACGGCCTGTTATACTGATTCTCTTTTATGATACATTTCCAGTACCTCAGTCGCATTGTATATAAGAAACGGATAGTTATTGGGTACTGTTCTTCTTATGTCTGCCAACAGAGTCTAATCCACCGCAAGGCAGCGAAGGGCACTCATCGATCAGGGGTTCAAGCCAAACGAAATCCTATCGGTAGGTGATCTCCACGGATCTCTAATCTGACGGTAGCGGCGCTTTAAGTGTCAGTATTCCGAATAAAGTGAGGTGAGTGGGGTCGGAGGGATTTGAACCCCCGATCGACTGATATCTCCGGTTGCGCCTCGGTACTCCAGAGGGTCGTCGTCGCGCGGCGATGATCAGTCGCGCGCTCGGTATATCAGCTGGAGTGTCGTCACCGGGCGTGGCCTCTGGAGTC
>NZ_JAQCNJ010000025.1 GCF_028275055.1 Haloplanus sp. | reverse complement strand
CAAAGGCGAAAAGGCCCGCGTCCAGCGAATCGACGAGGGGAAAGATCAGGTGACCGTCGAACTGTACGAGGCGACGGTTCCGATCCCCGTGACGGTCCGGGGCGATCAGATTCGGGTACTCGACAGCGACGAACGCTAACGCGTTCCTCCGGCGGTCGGTCGCCGACCGACGACAGCGAGGCGGTTCGATTCACATCCGACGATCCGCGATTTCCTGTCTACCGGATGACACCGTGTCGCCGGAATGGTAACCACTAACTTCGGGGTCCGACCAGAGTGTGGCGTGACGACGGCAGGGCAGACACGCATCGACATGCACGTGAAAGTGTTGGACGACCGCGTTGTCGAACGGGCGAAGAATCGTGACCTCGACGCACTGGTGTACGCCCCACACTTTACACGGTTACCGGCGATCCGGGACCGCGCCGCGCGCTTTTCCGACGATACCCTCCTCGTTGTCCCCGCACGTGAGGTGTTCACCGGACCGTGGCACGCCCGCCGGCACGTTCTCGTGATCGGTCTCTCCGACCCCGTTCCCGATTTTATTACGTTCCGTGGCGCCCTCGCCGAGTTCGACCGACAGGACGCGGCAGTTCTCGCGCCACACCCCGAGATGTTGAACGTCAGTTGCTCGCGTGCAGACGTGGCCGCCGACCCCGACGCTTTCGCGGCCGTCGAGACGCACAACGCCAAATGTCTCCCACACCAGAACCGCCGGGCTGGAGCTATCGCACGCGAGACGGAGTTACCCGTTTTCGGGTCGTCGTACGCTCACTTCCGGGCCACGGTCGGCGAGGTGTGGACCGAGTTCGGCGCGAACCTCGACACCGAGGCGGATCTCGTGGCCGCGCTCCGATCCGAGACGCCACGCCGAGTCGTCCGCCGGAGCGGCCCCGATCACCACCTCCGTAGTCTCGTGGAGTTCGCCCATCTCGGCTACGAGAACTCGTGGGGCAAGATCGACCGGCTCTTTCTTTCCGGGACCGAACCGACCCATCCCAGCCACATCGCCTACGACGGCCGGTTCGACGACCTGACGGTCTACTGATGGGGCCGGCTACACCGGAAGCGCGTTCACAACGCTCGTTGGAATAGCGCCCACGACGCTCGCCGTCCTGTCAAGTGAGATCACGTAAACGTGGACCGCCGCGAGCACACCCAGTTCGACGCCGGTGATGACCACTGTCACCAGATCGGCGCGTGCACTGCTCGTCGTCACGCCCGAGGGGAGCCCCCACTCCTGACTGGTCAGAGGATAGAAAACGGCGATCCCTCGACGACTCCCGACCACGTCGAGCAACAGGTGTGTGGCGACCCCCATCCAAACGTACTGGAGATTGCCAAAGAGCACGGGAAACGCCGCAACGATCACGAGCACGAACACGTTGTGGAGGGTTTTGCGATGTTTGCCGAAGGCCGTGTCCACGTCGGGAAAGAGCGCACCGAGAACGATCGGAACGGAGAGTTCAGCCACCTTCTCGGCGGTGTCGAGCACGGCCGACGCCGAGAGCGTCGTCGGCGACGCCAGCACCACTCCGAGACCGACGCTCAGCAACGCCGCGTTGAGAACGTGTCCTTTCTTGTTCATCCGCCCGGTGGTTCGACCCCCCACGACTCGAAACTACCGGCGTCGGTGCGGAGCGAAAAACCCATTCGGTGGCCGTCCACAAAGCGATCATGGAGTACGACACACCCCTCTTTTTCCACGTCATGCAGTACGCGGCCGAGGCCGACCGCGACGTGATCGACCTCGTGAGCGGCGGCCCGGACTGGGCGCCGCCGCCCGCGCTCCGCGACGGGCTCCGGGAGTACGCCGACGCCGACCCCGACGAGTTCCAGTACCCGCCCAGCGACGGGTTGTACGCCCTCCGTGAGGAGGTCGCCGCCCGCCGTGGTGTCGATGTCGACCGGATCATCGTCACGAACGGCGCGGGCGAGGCCAACTACCTCGCCATGGCCGGCGCACTCGACCGCGACGCCGGGTCCGAAGTCCTCCTCACCGATCCCGTCTACCCCTACTACCCCGGTAAGGCGCGGATGCTCGGGGCGAACGTACGACTCGTCCCTGTCGCCGACGACGGCGGCCTCGATCTGGCGGCGATGCGCGAGGCGGCGGGTCCCGAGACGGCGGCGATTCTTGTAAACTCGCCGAACAATCCCACCGGCGCGGTGTACGACGAGGAGACGATGGCCGCGGTGGCGGACCTCGCCGCCGACAACAATGCCGTCATGCTCTCCGACGAGGTGTACGACCATTACGACTACTCGGGGCACTTTGCGAGTGCGCTCTCGGTCACCGACGACGCCGTCGTGACCAACTCCTTCTCGAAGTCGATGGCGGCGACGGGGCTCCGGGTCGGGTACGGCGTCTTCCCGCCCGCACTGGCCGAGGCCGCCCGCACGCGACATATGCTGGTAAACGTCGCGGGCGCACGCCCCTCACAGGCGGCCGTTCTCCGGGCGCTCCGCGAGACCGGTCCCGAGTACTACGAGGCCTCCCGGGATCTCCTCCGGGACCGTATCGACGCTTTCACCGACGCTCTCGACGCCGCCGGCGCGGAGTATATCGTTCCCAACGGGGCCTTCTACGTGTTCGCCCGGTTCGACGGCTTTCCCGGAACCCTCGATAACGTCGAGCGACTGGTCGACGAGGCAGGTGTCGCCTGCATGCCCGGCGACACGTTCGGGACACACGACGGGTGGGTCCGGTTCGCATTGGTCACCCCGCGAGCGGAGGAGGCGGCCCGGCGACTGGCCGACTACGACGGCCTCTGAGCCGGCCGGGACCGACGGCTTCTCCCGTCCGGCCCGCGTCGCATCGCGTATGAGCGAACTCGACGTGGAACCGGTCGAGACGGTCACCGACGAGGGCGACGACGCCGACGCCGGCCCTGATCCGATCGCCGTTGAGGCCACGACCGACCTGCCTGCCGGCGTCGACGCGCCGGAGTACGTCCTTTACGGCGGCAAGGGCGGCGTAGGCAAAACGACGATGGCGGCGGCAACGGCGCTGTCCTCGGCCGCCGGCGGCGACGCGACACTCGTCGTCTCGACCGACCCCGCACACTCGTTGTCGGACACGCTCGATACGGATATCCCGGCGACACCGACGCGGATCCGCGAGTCCGCCCCGTTGTGGGCGGTCGAAATCGATCCCGAGGCCGCGATGGAGGAGGGACTCCTCGGCGAGGGCGGCATCGGCGTTGACGACGCGCCCCTCGGCGGACTCGGCGAGATGGGCGAGATGCTCGGCGAGAACGGTGTCGACCCGCTGATGGGCGGGTCGATGCCCGGAGCCGACGAGGCGGCGGCGATGCGGCAACTGCTCGAGTATCTCGACGACCCACGGTTCGATCGCGTGGTGATCGATACGGCCCCCACGGGCCACACCCTCCGACTGCTCGAACTCCCCGAGGTGCTGGATTCGATGGTCGGACGCCTGCTCTCGATGCGCGAGAAGTTCTCGGGGATGATGGAGGGGTTCAAGGGAATGTTCGGCGTCGGCGAGGAGGGCGAAGACGGGCCGGATCTCGACGAACTCGGCGAGCGGATCGACCGACTCCGTGCCGTGTTGCAGGATCCCGCCCGGACGGATTTCCGGGTCGTGATGGTCCCCGAGGAGATGAGTGTCGTCGAGTCGGAGCGGCTGCTCGCCCGACTCGAGGAGTTCTCGATTCCGGTCGGAACCGTCGTTGTCAACCGCGTGATGGAGGATCCTGCGGACGTGGCCGACATCGACCCCGAGTGGGTGGTCGCGCCGAACCTAAACGAGTGCGAGTTCTGTCAGCGCCGGTGGGACGTCCAGCAAGACGCGCTCCGCCGTGCGGCCGACCTGTTTCGAGGACACGATGTGAAACGGGTACCCCTGCTCGCCGACGAGGTGCAAGGTGAACGCGCGCTCCGCGTGGTCGCGACCTGTCTGGACTAGCGGAGCCGATCCAGCAGCGAAAAGAAGCGGTCACGGGCGGCGTCGGGGACGAACCGCCCGAGAACGCTCACCCGGGCGAGGGTCCCGACCGGCACCCTGCTCGACGGCTTGGTCGAACTCGCGGCGTCGACGATGTCCTCGGCGACCCGTTCGGGCGCTACCGCACCCGGGCCGCCGCCACCGATGGCCTGTGTGTCCTCGAACACCTCGTAGAACGCCTCGTATGCACCCGACCGCTCGACGCCGTCGAGTTCGTCGGCCGCGCGGTCGGTAAACGACGTTTCGACCGGACCCGGTTCGATCAGGACGGCGTCGATGTCGTACTCGTCGACCTCCGCCCGGAGGGCGTCGGTCATGGCTTCGAGAGCGAACTTCGACCCGCAGTAAACGCCGCCGCCGGGAAAGGAGAGCCGCCCGGCCACGCTGGAGACGTTGACGATTGTTCCCTCGCGGCGGCGGCGCATGTGGGGGAGGACCGCCCGTGTCAGTCGGTGGGGCCCGTAGACGTTCACGTCGAACTGTCGGTGGACGGCGTCGGCGGGCACGTCCTCGATGGGGCCGAACTGTGCGTACCCCGCGTTGTTGACCAGACAGTCGATCTCCCCCTGTTCGTCGAGGATTCGGTCGACAACCCGCTCCACGTCGTCGTCGTCGGTCACGTCGAGGGTGGCGATCGAACACCCACGTTCTCCCAGCGTCTCTACGTCCGCCGGGTTGCGCGCTGTGGCGTACACCTCCCATCCCTCGTCGAGAAACGCCTCGGCGGTCGCGCGACCGATGCCGGACGAACTGCCCGTGATGAGAACCGTCTTCGGTTGCACACTCCCACCTCGCCCCGGCGGCAATTAACTCATTCTCACTCCACGTCGACGGCGAACGGGCTCTTCTCGGCGGTCCACTCCCACCCGGGCAAGCGGGTCTGGAACCCGGCCACCAGCGCGGCGTCGAGGTCGTCTTCGCCCGCACCGCCGGACGTATGAACCGTCACGTCGGCGACATGGAAGGTCGCGCCGGCGAGCGTCGCGAAGGGATCGCCGCCGGCGATGGTCTTTGCGAGTGCGCGGCCGAGCGTCTCGTCGACGACGAACCCCGGGTAGTCGCCCTCGACATCGAGATGGCGGAGCAGGGAGACGTAGCCGGCAACGTTGACGCCGCGGTCGCCGTCGGCGAAGACGGTGTCGACCTCCTCACGGTACGCCTGACGCGTCACGTCGTCGACATCGACGCCGAAGCTATCGGCGAGGTGAGATCGCGTCTCGTTTATGAGTGGGACCACGGTCGGTGCGTGTCCCCGCACCCACTCGTGTTCGGTCGCCACGGTTTCGGGTGTGAGTCGCATACCCACTTCGACTTTGCGAAGGCTTTTATAATGCTGGCCTGATAGGATGATCTAAGCGGGTTTTCACTGCCTCTTCCCGCGGTCAAGCACCTACCGTACAGCACCCATTCACCGATGTACCTTCACGACACGACGACCGGTCTGCCTCGACGTGTCCGGGGCATTCGGCGACGACGGCTGTTCGGAGGGCTCTCAACCGGTACACATGAGCTCCGTAGACAAGCAACTTGAGGACATGAAAGCAGAGATCGAGGACGAACTACCCCCTGGTATCTCCGTCTCCGACGTAAAGTACGAGGGCCCCGAACTGGTCGTGTACACGCACGACCCCAAGGAGTTCGCCAGCGACGGCGACCTGATCCGGACGCTCGCAAGCAAACTCCGCAAGCGTATCACCGTTCGTCCGGACCCCGACGTGTTGACTGAGGTGCCAAAGGCCCGCGAGCGGATCCGAGAGGTGATCCCCGACGACGCCGGGGTTACCGATCTTGACTTCCACGCCGACACCGGTGAGGTCGTTATCGAGGCCGAGAAGCCGGGGATGGTGATCGGCCGCCACGGCGCGACCCTCCGTGAGATCACGCAGGCCATCGGCTGGACGCCGGAGGTGGTCCGTACCCCACCCATCGAGTCCTCGACCGTCTCGAACGTCCGCAACTTCCTGAAACAAGAACGCGACGAGCGCCGTGACATCCTCGAACGCGTCGGCAGACAGATCCACCGCGAGGAGATGTCCGACGAGCAGTGGGTCCGCATCACCACGCTGGGGTGTTGTCGCGAGGTCGGCCGCGCGAGCTTTATTCTCTCGACCGCCGAAACCCGCGTGCTCGTCGACTGTGGCGACAAACCCGGCGCGGACGGCGAGGTGCCGTACCTCCAGGTACCCGAGGCCGCCCCCCTGAACTCCATCGACGCGGTCGTGCTCACCCACGCCCACCTCGACCACTCCGCGCTCATCCCCCTCCTGTTCAAATACGGCTACGACGGGCCGATCTACTGCACCGAACCCACCCGCGATCTGATGGGACTTCTCACGCTTGACTATCTCGACGTTGCCGTCAAGGAGGGCCGGACACCGCCATACGAAAGCGAGATGGTCCGCGAGGCGATCAAACACACCGTCCCCCTCGAATACGGTGACGTGACCGACATTGCCCCCGACGTGAAACTCACGTTCCACAACGCCGGCCACATTCTCGGTTCCGCGGTTTCCCATTTCCACATCGGCGACGGCCTCTACAACGTCGCCTTCTCCGGCGACATCCACTACGAGGATACCCGGTTGTTCAACGGCGCGGTCAACGACTTCCCACGGGTGGAGACGCTCGTTCTCGAATCGACCTACGGCGGTCGGAACGACTACCAGACCGATCAAGAGGACTCCGAGCGAGACCTTTTAGAAATCATCAACGACACCCACGATCAGGGCGGCAAGGTGCTCATCCCGGCCTTTGCGGTCGGACGGTCACAGGAGATCATGCTCGTTCTCGAACAGGCGATGCGCAGCGGGAAAATTCCGGAGATGCCGGTCCATCTCGACGGAATGATCTGGGAGGCGACCGCCATCCACACCACGTACCCCGAGTACCTCCGCGACGACCTCCGGGACCGGATCTTCCACGACGACGAGAACCCGTTTCTCGCGGAGGAGTTCAACCATATCGACGCCGGCGAGGACGAACGGCAGGAAGTCGCCGACGGCGACCCGTCGATCATCCTGTCGACCTCCGGGATGGTGACCGGCGGGCCGATCATGTCGTGGCTCCGCCATCTAGGCCCTCACCCGGACTCGAACCTCGTGTTCGTCGGCTACCAAGCACAGGGGACCCTCGGTCGACGCATCCAGAACGGCTGGGACGAGATTCCGATGAACGACCGCGGTGACGGTCGCGGCCGCCGGAATACGCTCTCGCTCGAAATGGGTGTCGAAACCGTCGACGGGTTCTCCGGGCACGCGGACAGGCAGGGACTGGAGAACTTCGTCAAGACGATGAACCCACGGCCGGAGAAGGTGCTTTGTGTCCACGGGGACGAACGATCCGTACAGGACCTCTCCTCGGCGTTGTACCACGACTACAACATGCGGACGTTCGCGCCGAAGAACCTCGAGACGTTCCGGTTCAAATAGCGTCCGCCGGGTCGACGACCTCGCCCGTCTCGACGTCGACGCCGACACGGTCACACGAGTCGTAGAGCGGACACGCCTCCGGCCCGTCTAGACACGCCGGCGTCCGCGCCGAACAGTACTCGCGCCCGAACTGGATGGTCGCGGTGTGCCCGAAGCCACACTTTTCGGCCGGTACCGACGCTTCGAGGGCCTTCCGAACTGCCTCGTGGTCCGCGTCGGCCGGTGTGAGTCCCAGCCGACGGGCGACGCGGTGGACGTGCGTATCGACGGGAAAGACGCCGCCCCGTCCGCCCGAAAAGAGGAGGACGCAGTCGGCGGTCTTCGGGCCGACGCCACGAATCGAGAGCAGTCGCTCGCGCACCTCGTCGGGATCGCCCTCGCGGACGAACCGGTCGAACGTCTCGGCGTCCCCGAAGTCTGCGACGACCTCCTCGGCGCTCTCGACGATCACGCGCGATTTCTGATTGTACAGCCCCGCGGATTCGATCGTCTCTGCCAGTCGCTTGCGGTCGGTGCCGGCGAGGGTCGCCGCGAGATCCGTCTCATCGTCGTATCGCTCCATCAGGGCGTCGAACGCGGGTTGGCTGGCCACGTCGCTCGTGTTCTGGCTCAGGACTGTTCGGACGAGACAGGGGAAGGCGTCCCGGCCGCCGTAGGCCTTCCGCCAGTACATATCTCCGAGGACGTCGACGACGGCTTCGGCCCGCGTCTCGGGGTCACCGGCGTCAAACGCCGCCTCAATGCCGCCGCCGATGTTCTCGGCGGGTTCGTCGGGTTCGTCGGGTTCGTCGGACACGGGTCGGAGTTGGGATCTGTGAGAGAAAAGCGCGGCGCCGGTCGCCGCGGGGAAACGGCGCGGCGTCGGTCGCCGCGGGGAAACGGCGCGGCGTCACTCAACGGTCAGCGTGAGGGTGAGGGCCGCGCCGGTGGCGAGGCAATCGACGAGGTCGCGAGCAAGGTCGGTGGCGGCGGCGTCGGCACCGACGGCGACCGTTCGGTCGTCAACGTACGTGCTCGTCCGGACAACGGCGCTTCGCCCGCTTTCGAAGGTCAGGTCGGGGTGCCCCCGCGCGACGACGGACTCGGATCGGCCGCCCGTCGAGAGCGTCAGCGTGACGCTCGCGTCGGGGTCGCGACACGCGGCGACGAAGTTATCGTCGAAGTCGGCCGGGGCGCGGTCGGCCTCGACGCCGACGATACAGTCGCCGGCCGGTGTCAGCCAGTCGTCGGTCGTCACCTCGAACGTACTTCGGTGGGTCGCAGCGACATGTTCGTGGCCGCGTGCGTGAATCACCTCTCGCATGGTGGGTGTCGGCCGCTGTCCGGCATACGGGTTCCGATCCCCGACGGTCATCGGGTGACGGTCACCGTCACGGCACCACACGCGCATTCGTATGCCCGCCGCTCCCCGCCTTCCGTCCGCATCGACAGCATGAGCGCGTTCTCGCCGAGAGAACGGTCACAGCCCTCGCACGTGTTGGTGATGTTTTCGATCATATGTCGACTTACACTCCACCGGATATGAACCTCGGCCATCCCCGAGGTGAAACTGAAACTGAAACCGATCGGGAGGGCGTCTTTTATATCCCTTGGAGAACGGTGTGAACGCTTCACACGGGCGGTACACCGGGCCTTGGTAGCCGTTTTCAGTGGTTCGTCCACCAAAGTGTTTATATATGTAACCGCTGTACTTGTTGGTACCAACGCGCCTCCGGCGTATTGGTGGCATCGCACGCAGAATGATCGGGAACTCTTATCCACGGCAGACTGCGCGACCGGTAGTCGCCTCCACGCACGGAGCGATGGTATCGAGGTTTCAACAATGGTAACAACAGAAGAAGTACTCGGCGAATTCGACGTCGACGCGCTCGACGAAGCGGACAACGTCGAACTCACCGACGACCAACTCGAAAACGACTCGAAGGGACAGCTTATCAAACTCGCCGGCCAGCTCCGGGACCGACGCAACGAACTCAATCAGATGGCGTCGGAGCGCGCCTCCGAGCGCGACGAGTTGAACGCGAAAACGCGCGAGAAGGTCGACGAAGCACAGGAGCACCGCGAGAAACGCGACGAGCTCAACGAGCAGGTTCAGGAACACAAGGAAAGCCGCAACGAGCTCAACGCGGAGGCAAACGAGCTGTTCGACCAGGTTGAGGAGCTGAAGCAGGATCTCGAACTCGGTGACGGAAAGGATCTCGAGGAGCTCGAGGAGGAAATCGAGGACCTCGAGTTCCGCCAGCAGACCGAGGTGCTGAGTACCGAAGACGAGCGCGAACTCATCGAGAAGATCGAGGCCAAGCGTGAGGAGTACCAACAACGCAAGGAGAAACTCGACGACGCGAGCGAACTCGACGAGCTCGTCGAGGAGGCCGAGGAGGTCCGGTCCGAGGCGTCCCAGCACCACCAGAAGGTGACCGAACTCGCGGACGAGGCCCAAGAGCACCACAACCAGATGATCGAGGCCTACCGCGAGGCCGACGAGATCCGCGACAAGGCCGACGAGATGCACGACCTCTTCGTCGAAGCGCAGGAGGCGGCCGACCGCCATCACGAGGACTTCGTCCGCGTCCAGAAGCGTCTGCGCGAACTCGACAAGGAGGAAGAACAGGAAGAACAGGACGAACGCGAGGCCGAACGCGAAGCCGCCAAGGAGGAAGCCGAGGAGATCTACCAGAAGTTCAAGGAAGGCGAGACCCTCGACACCGAGGACCTGATGAAGCTCCAGAAGACGGGGCTTCTGTAAACCGGGGACGCCGACGCGACGTGCGTGTTTTTTATACTGATCCACCCCCAGCGATGCGTATGGTGACACAGTGTGAGTGACGGCGACGACGTCGACCGACTCCTGATCGTTTTCGGCGGCGTCCTGCTCTCGGCCGTTCTCGGCGTCGCCCTTTTCATCGTCGTTCCCGGATCGCTCACGGAGCTTTTCGGGGTGGTGCTGACGCTCGTGGTTATCGGCTTCGGCGCACGCGGTGCGAGCCGTCTCGCGGACTCGATGTTTCCCGACTACAACGCCGCCGAGGTGGCCGTCGAAGGGCCGATCACCCGCGACGGGTCAACGCCCGGCCCGCTCCCCGGAGCGGGAGGGGCGACCGCAGACGACGTCGTCGAACAGATCGAACGCGCCGACGAGGACGAGGCGGCCGATGCCCTGTTGATGAAACTCGACACGCCGGGTGGAGCGGTCGTCCCCAGCGACGACATCCGTCGCGCGGCCGCCGACTTCGACGGTCCGACCGTCGCCTACGCCACCGATGTCTGTGCGAGCGGGGGGTACTGGATCGCGAGCGGGTGTGACGAACTCTGGGCACGGCGCGGGAGCATCGTCGGCAGCATCGGCGTTATCGGCTCGCGTGTGAACGTCTCCGAACTGGCCGACGAACTGGGGGTCTCCTACGAGCGCTTTGCTGCGGGGAAGTACAAGGATGCCGGTACCCCGCTGAAGGAACTCTCCGTGGACGAGCGGGAGTACCTGCAGGGACTCATCGACGGCTTCTACGACGATTTCGTCGACCGCGTCGCGGAGGGTCGTGGAATGGATCCCGAGGCGATCCGCGACACCGAGGCGCGTGTCTACCTCGGCAACGAGGCGCACGAACTCGGCTTGGTCGACGACATCGGCGACCGGGGCGACGTCGAGGACCACGTCAGCGACATCCTTGAGACGGAGGTGTCCGTCCGTGAGTTCGACCCCGAACAGGGGCTCACCGACCGTCTCCGCGGCGGTGCGACCGCCGTCGCGTACGCCTTCGGGGCGGGGGTCGCGAGCGTCGTCGGCGACGACGAACGCGGCTTCCGCCTCCGGTTCTGAACCCTCGGCACGAGATATTTATCCCAGCAGGTGGTGTTGCCGACCGTGACGACGCTCGTCCTGTGTGTCGACCGCGCGAACGGCATCGGGCGGACGACCGGCGTGTCGATGCCCGTCGACGGCTGGGACGCGGTCCGGTCGTTGGCGACGGATGTCGGGTTGGCCGACCCGGAGGACTCGACGGTCAACTGCCTGCTCGAAGCGCTTCGTGTCACGCGTGACCTTCGGGACGACGGCGAGGAGGCGGTCGTCGCCGCCGTCTCCGGCTCCGGCGATACCGCCGTCGACGCCGATCGATCGGTCGCCGCACAGATCGACCGACTGCTTGAGTGCCACGCCCCCGACTCGGCGATCATCGTTACCGACAGCGCCGACGACGAGCGACTGGTTCCGGTCGTCGAGAGCCGCCTTCCGGTCGACGGAGTCGACCGGATCGTCGTCAGACAGGCGCGGGACATCGAGTCGACGTACTACCTCCTCAAACAGTTTCTCGCGGACGAACAACTCCGGTCGACGGTGCTGGTTCCACTCGGCGTCGGTCTTCTCCTTCTTCCGGTGTTGCTCGTCCGGTTTTCTGCCGGCGTCGCCCTCGCCGGTCTCGCCTCTCTGCTCGGGGCCGCGGTCCTATATAAGGGATTGGCGATCGACACCTACATTGCCCGTCTTCCCGACCAGACTCGGGACGCGCTCTACTCCGGACAGGTGTCGGTCGTCACCTACGCCGTCGCGATCGGTCTCGCCCTCGTCGGGGCCTTTCTCGGCGCACTCGCCGTCTCGCCCGTCTCGGATGGAGCCGTTCTCGTCCCGGTCATGCTGTTTCTTTACAGCAGTATTCCGTGGCTGGCACTGGCGGCACTGACCGCGAGCGCCGGTCAACTCCTCGATGAACTCATCGACGCGGACCGCCTCCCGCGGCCGTATCTGAACCTGCCTTTCGGCATCGCCGCTCTCGGCCTCGTCGTCCGGGGGTTTGCGGGGTACTTTCTCGAACGGGAGTCGGTGCTCGGTCACCTGCGTGTGGCCGACGTCACCGTCTTTCCTACGCACCGCCTCGCGATGTTTGTCGTCTCGGCTATCGTCGTCTCGCTGATCGGCGTCCACGTCGGCGCGCGCCTCGCCGACGAGACCGAGACTGGGGCCGGAGCCGGAACCGGGGGGCCGAGCGATCCCGATCCAGAGCCGGATCCGGACCCTGACCGCGAGGCGGTTGATCGGTCCTGACCCGTTCCCGATTTCTCCGTGCAGTTTACCGGCCGCGCGCGACCAGTAACATCGCACCGAGAACCCATCGGTCGGTTGGGCGCTCATCGACACCGTCGCCGAAACGGTGGCACCGGTGCCGCCGGTATCGGGGCTCCGATCAGCCGTGTAGGGACCGTCGGTCTCCCCGTTGTCGGCGGTGAAGGAGTACACTGTCCGTATCCCGGCGGGCCATCGCTATCAGCGTCGCGTCGGCCGGGAATGGTTGGTTGGGCCGGACGGTCACGTTACGGTGTGTCCCGACTCCGAGGTACCCCGAGGAACCCACGACGCGTCCGAGGACGTTCCCCTCGTCGAGACTGGTCGTGTACCACCACCCCGCCATCGCCTATGATAACGCCGCCGACAACCACCGTTTTCGCCCGTCCATGCCTCGATGGACACGCTCGTTTGCTCCCCTGTTTCCATCCGTGCTGTTCCGCTCTGTGCCGTCGTCCCCGCCGCTTTGACCGACGCAGAGCCGACGAGTACGAAAACCAGCATCACCGAATTATTGTCCTTCTCACGTTTACCGAACGCGTCGGTAATAAAAACGCGTGTTCACCGATCCGACGCGTGCCCTGCGGTTGCCACCCTCGTTTGTAGCCCGCCGGCCTCCACGCCACCGCGACGGTGCCAACGGGACGACGCGAACGGGGGGTGAGGAGGCGACCGGACGGTTCCTGCCTTCACCAGGGCGCGAAGTCGGGGTCGACCCGTCGGTCACGGCGGTCGATACCGTCGATGCGGGCCACATCCTCGTCGTCCAAGCCGAGCGATCCCGATTCCCAGTTGTCGCGGATGTGGCTCTCGCTTGTCGCCTTCGGAATGGCGGTGACGCCCTTCTCGCGAAGCCACGCGAGCGACACCTGTGCCTCGCTGACGCCGTGTTTCTCCGCCACCGACCGGAGTTCCGGCACGCCGAACACCTCGCCGCGGGCCAACGGGGAGTACGCCACCACCTCGATGTTGTGGTCTGCACAGTGGGCCCGAAGCTCCTCCTGTGGGAGCAGGGGGTGACACTCTATCTGGTTGGCGAAGATCGGTGCGTCCGTCAGTTCGACCGCCTCGGCCACCCCTTCTGGCTGAAAGTTGCTGATTCCGATTCGGTTGATCAGCCCCGACTCGTGGAGGCTCTCGAACGCCCCGAGCGTCTCCTCGGGGTCGTACGCGCCGGCGGGCCAGTGGACGTACAACAGGTCAACGGCGTCGACGCCGAGTTTTCGGAGGCTCTCCTCCGTCGAGGCAAGCACGTCGTCGGCCGCGAGTTGATCGATCCACACCTTTGTCGCCAGAAACACGTCGTCTCGTGCCACATCGGCCCGTGCGATGCCGTCGCCGACGTCCTCCTCGTTGCCGTACGCCTGTGCCGTGTCGATGTGCCGATACCCCATCTCCAGTGCGGTTGCGACCGCCGCCGCGCAGTCCTCCGGATCGGTGTTCTGCCAGGTACCGAGCCCCAAGGCCGGCATTTCGGTCGTCAGCGATACGTCGTTGTTCGAGGACGTAGACATACCGATATGAGAGGCGAGACGCCGAAATGGGTTGTGGAAGGATCGGTTCGTGCCGCTACCCGGCGGTTACTCGCTCAGCCGTTCCTTGGCGAACGCCCCGAGAAGGGGGATGTCTCGGAGGTGGAGCAGTCGCAACATCGCCCGGACGTTGCCGGCGTTGGCCTTTGCAAGCGTGTCGCTGCCCGTGGCTTTGAGATCCGACATCAGGGTGTCGTACCGGTCGTTGGGTGCGAGATACAGCAGTTCCGTCATGAGAAGTCGTTCCCGCATCCGGGGTGCGACCTCGCTGTGCCACAGCTTGCTGTACACCGACATCGCCTCTGTGGAGGTGTCCGCCTCCTCGTTTGCGAAACACCGATCGGCGGTGATGGCGGCCATCCGCCCGGACTTCATCCCCTTGTGGATCCCCTCGCCCCACAGCGGATCGATCGTCGGAACGGTGTCGCCGATGGCCATGAACCCGTCGGTACAAAGATTATCGGGCATTTGGATGTGCGCCGAGCCGCGGTGTTGTTGCTTGCCGGAGATGCGCTCCGCGTCGGCGAAGCGCGGGTCGGTTTCCAGCCAGCCTTCGAGGTAGTCGTCGATGCCCGCGCCATCGCGGCCGTACTTCCGGTGGCCCTCGTTCTGGAGGTAACAGATCCCGACCTTCGCGGTGTCGCCGCCCGTGTGGAAGATCCAGGAGTACCCGCCGGGGGCGTGGTCGTGGTCGAGACGGAGCATCATCGAGTTCGTGAGGTCCGCAAACTCCGGATGGTCGACCGCGACACCCTCCATCTCCCACTCGACGCCGATGGCTTGTTTCTCCCGGGTGAGGTCGCTCACGCCGAGTTCGGTGGCGAGGGGGGCGGCAGGCCCCGTGGCGTCGACGACGATGTCGGCGTACACCTCCTCGTCGCCCGCGTATCGAACGCCGGAGATCGCCCCGTTCTCCATGATCGGCCCGTTCACGCGAGCGTCGAACCGGTACGTCGCACCCTGTTCTCGGCCCTCGCTCACCAACCACCGTTTGAAATCGGCAAACTCCAGAACCGCGCCGGGTTGCTGTTGGACGTAGTGATGGTTCGGCGATTCGAGCACCACGTCGTCGGTGTAGTTCATCACCACGTCGTCCGGGACGCCGAAGGAGGCCATCATCGAGTGGAAGGTCCCGGCGGTGGATTTGTTGCTCTGGCGTGGGAACCCGTCCTCGGCCTCGGCTTCAAGAACGACGACGTCGTACCCCCGCTGAGCGAGGTCGCGCGCACACTGGGCCCCGGCAGGCCCAGCACCGGCGACGATCACGTCGAAACGGTCGGACATATGTTTCGATATTACGAGAGGGTAATCAGTCTTGCTGAACGGGGTCGGCGGCCGCGCCGTCACCGATCCGTCGGTTGACGAGGCACGGAGGTTCGTCACGCTCTGTGGGCACCCGTCGGACGAACGACCACGACCGGATCGACGATGCGGACGACAGGTAACGGCCCGCCGAGGACACGGAACGTAGGACTCGATCGGAGCCGGCCGTTCAGCCCACCGGCGCCCTGTGCCGGTTAGTAGAACTCGCGGACGAGGTCCGTCGCGTCCTCCGGCGCGCCGTCGGGAATCTCCGTCATGTCCGCGTCGATGCCGTGGCTCCGGCTGTACGGGACCGAGTCTTCGTCCCGGTAGAGAACGCCTTGATACTCCTTCCCGGGGTCGAGAATCCGCGACCGGGCGTCCTCGTAGTCGGTCGGATCGTGGTCGGTGTCGGTGAGGTCGACGATGTGGTCGCGGAAGTAGTCGTACGTGTCGACATCGTTGAACGTCACGCAGGGCGAGAACACGTTGACGAAGCCGAAGCCGTCGTGTTCGACGGCCTGTTTGACGATGTCGGCGTGTCGCTGTGCGTCGGTCGAAAACGACTGCGCGATGAAGGTACCGCTCGCGGCGAGTGCGAGCGCCAGCGGGTTTACCGGCGGTTGCTGTGGCCCCTCCGGCGTGGTCGACGTCTCGAAGTCCTCACGGCTTGTCGGCGAGGCTTGCCCCTTCGTCAGCCCGTAGATCCGGTTGTCCATCACGACGTAGGTCATGTCGATGTTGCGACGGACCGCGTGGATGAAATGGCCCGCGCCGATCGAGTAGCCGTCGCCGTCGCCACCGGCGACCATGACCTCGATGCCCGGATTGGCGAGTTTGACGCCGGACCCGACCGGGAGCGCGCGCCCGTGAACGCCGTGGATGGCGTAAGAACGCATGTACGTCCCGATCTTGCCCGAACAGCCGATGCCCGCGATGATAAACGTCTCGTCGGGGGTCGCTCCCGTCTCGGCCAGCGCCTTCATCATTCCGTTCATGGTGCCGAAGTCGCCACATCCCGGGCACCACGTCGGCTGTGCGTCGGATTTGAAATCGGTGAATCGAACGTTTGAACTCATGGGGTTACCTCCTCTTCGGCCGCCTCGTGTCCGAGCGCCGTCGCGATCCGCTCGGCCAACTCGTCCGCCTTGAACCGGACGCCGTCGTACTTGTTCAGCCGCGTTACACGGGTCAGCGTGTCGTGTTCGAGTATGTTAGCGAACTGTCCGGTCGCGTTACACTCGACGACGATCACCTCTTCGGCGGCCTCGACGGCCTCGGTCAGGTCGGGACGCGGGAAGACGTACGGAACCGAGAGAAACCGCACGCCGACGTCCTCGTCCTCGAGGAGTCGCATCGCCTCGACCATCGCGCCCTCGTTCGACCCCCACGAGACGACGAGCGTCTCCGCGTCGGGGTCGCCGAACTCCCGTGGCTCGAACGGTTCTCGCTCGCGTGCCGTCTCGACCTTTCGGCTCCGTTTGTCGACCTGTTGGACGCGCA
Organism: Haloplanus sp.; assembly: GCF_028275055.1. Lineage (GTDB taxonomy): Archaea > Halobacteriota > Halobacteria > Halobacteriales > Haloferacaceae > Haloplanus. Next base: position 65,222 of record NZ_JAQCNJ010000025.1, on the reverse strand, counting down.
TCTCGGTGTCCTCCGTCCGCCGGCCGAGTTCGTCGTGTTCGAGGCCGGTGGACATGTGGAGTCCACCCTCGGTACCGGGGAACGCCCGGGGGCTCACCCCGTCGTCGGTGAGGGCGTGGGGTCTGAACCGCCCATCCTCGTCCTGCCACTCGCCGACGGTGTCCTCGTCGACGACCTTGCCCCGGTTGATCTCAACGGCGTCCATGTCGAACTCCTCCGGCGCGTACGTCTGTTCGGTGACCGCAAGCGAGAGGTCGGCGGTGAGGTAGACGGGGATCTGGTACTTCTCCGCGAGGTTGAACGCCTCGACGGTTTTGTGGAAACACTCGGCGATGGTCGTCGGCGCGAGAACGAACCGCGGTACCTCGCCGTGGCCGCCGTAAAGCATGGCGTTCAGGTCGCCCTGCTCCTGTTTGGTCGGCATTCCGGTCGAGGGGCCGGACCGCATCACGTTACAGATGACCAGCGGCGTCTCGCTTGTCGCCACCAGCCCGAACGTCTCGGTCATGAGGTCGATCCCCGGCCCGGAGGTGGCGGTCATGGCCCGTGCGCCGGCCCGTGCCGCCCCGAGGGCCATGTTGATCGCCGAGAGTTCGTCCTCGGCTTGAACGACGTGGCCACCGTAGCGTTCGATCCGACCCGTGAGATACTCCATCACCGCCGTCGCGGGCGTGATCGGGTAGCCGGCGTAGAACCGACAGCCACCGGCGATAGCGCCCATGCCGATCGCCTCGTCGCCGTTCAGGAGCACGTAGTTCTCGTCGGTACACTCGAGGTCGTAGCCAAAGTCCGCATCGAACTCCGCTTCGACGTAGTCCCGGCCTTTCCGTGCGGCTGTCATGTTGTTTTCGACGATCGACCGTCCCTTGTCGCCGAACCGCTTTTCGAGTGCGCTGTCGAGGTTCTCGATCGGGAACTCGCCGACCGCACATGCCGCGCCGAGGGCCACGACGTTGCGCATAATCGCCCCTCCGGCCTCCTCCGCGAGTCCCTTCAGCGGGACATCGAGACCGATCATCCCGTCGGGGATTTCGACGTCCTGCATCGTCGTCCGGTCCCCGTCGTAGATGATAACGCTCCCTTCGTGGAGTTCGTTCAGATTCTCGTCGATGGTGCGTTGAGTCAACGCGATGAGAACGTCGAGGCGGTCGACGACGCTCTGGACCTGTGACACCGCCGTCCGAATCTTGTATGATGTGTACCCGCCGCGAATCCGCGACGCGAAGTCCTTTGAGGTGAACACGTGCCGACCGGCCCTCGAAAGCGCCTGGGCGAAGATTTTCCCGGTGGAGTCGATGCCGTCGCCGGCCTCGCCACCGATCGCCCAGTTGAAGTCCGCAGGCATGCTGTAGGCGACTTATCATCGGACCGGGCAAAAGCCTTCTGAATGGTTCGGATTCCCGCAAAAACGGACAGTAATCGCGCTCGTGGTCGGGGGGTCGGCTCCGTCACCGCCGGGGCACGGCGGCACCGCCCGGTCCGACACCGACCCACCCCGATCCGGTGGCGTAGGTTTATGCCGAATGGTTTGAAAATTCATTACGAGATATGTCCGACGATGACATCGAACTGGAGGCGCGCCTCGAAGAACAGGCGGCGTTCGATCCCTCCGACGCGTTCGTCGAACAGGCGAACGTCTCGGATCAGGGAATCTACGAGGAGTTCGAGGAGAACTGGCCGGAGTGTTGGGAAACGGCCGCCGACCTACTCGACTGGGACACGGAGTACGGGCAGGTACTCGATGACTCGACCCCGCCGTTTTACGAGTGGTTCACCGGAGGAGAGCTGAACGCGTCGGCCAACTGTCTCGACCGCCATCTCGAGGAGCGTGGCGACGAGGCGGCTATCGAGTGGGTCGGCGAACCGGTCGAGGAGGACAACCGAACCTACACCTACGAGGAACTCCACCGCGAGGTCAACGAGTTCGCCGCGGGACTGCGGGATCTGGGTGTCAGCGAGGACGACGTGGTGACGATGTACATGCCGATGATCCCCGAACTTCCCATCGCCATGCTGGCGTGTGCGCGCATCGGCGCGCCACACAGCGTCGTGTTCGCCGGGTTCTCGGCCGACGCGCTGGCGACCCGGATGGACGCTGCCGATTCGGAGTATCTGGTCACCTGCGATGGTTACTACCGCCGGGGAGACCCGCTCGACCACCTCGAAAAGGCAACCGAGGGCCTCGACGGCGTCGAGGGCCACGTCGAGGACGTGATCGTCGCCGAACGACTGCTGGACGGCGACGGCTTCGGCCACGACCTGGCAGCGAACCAGCAGACATATGCCGACCTCGTCGCCGCCCACGAGGGCGAGACGGTCGATCCGGTTCGGCGCGACGCCGAGGACATGCTCTTTTTGATGTACACGTCCGGGACGACCGGCCAGCCAAAGGGCGTGAAACACACCACCGGCGGCTACCTCGCGTGGGCCGCATGGACCGGGCAGGCGGTGCTCGACATCAAACCCGAGGACACGTACTTTTGCTCGGCGGATATCGGATGGATCACCGGCCACTCATACATCGTCTACGGACCGCTCGCGCTCGGTACGACGACGATGATGTACGAGGGGACACCCGACCACCCCGACCGTGACCGCCTCTGGCGGATCGTCGACGACTACGACGCGACCCAACTCTACACCGCGCCGACCGCCATCCGGGCGTTTATGAAGTGGGGCACTGAGTACCCCGAGCGTCACGACCTTTCCAGCCTCCGACTGCTGGGAACGGTCGGGGAGCCGATCAACCCGCGGGCGTGGAAGTGGTACTACAAGCATATCGGCCGCGAGGAGTGTCCGATCGTGGACACGTGGTGGCAGACCGAGACGGGCGGGATGATGGTCACCACCCTTCCGGGCGTCAAAACGATGAAACCCGGGAGCGCGGGACCGCCCCTCCCGGGTATCGACGCACAGATCGTCGACACGAACGGCGACGAGGTGGCGGCCGGCCGTGCCGGCCATCTCACGGTCCAGAAGCCGTGGCCCGGTATGCTACGCACCCTCTACCGCAACGACGAGCGGTACATCGAGGAGTACTGGGCCGAGTACTCCGACACCGATAGCTCGGACCCCGACGACTGGGTGTACTTCCCAGAGGACGGCGCGAAGATCGACGACGACGGTTACATCACCGTTCTCGGCCGCGTCGACGACGTGATCAACGTCTCCGGCCACCGACTGGGGACGATGGAGATCGAGTCGGCCATCGTCGGCGTCGAAGGCGTCGCCGAGGCGGCGGTCGTCGGCGGCGACCACGAGATGAAAGGGGAGGCGGTGTACGCCTACGTCATCACCGAGGAGGGCTACGATGAAAACGACGACCTCCGCCAGCGCATCGTCGCGGGCGTCGAGGACGCCATCGGCCCGATCGCACGCCCGGAACAGGTGGTTTTCTCACCTGACCTGCCAAAGACCCGATCCGGCAAGATCATGCGCCGTCTGTTAGAGGACATCGCCAACGAGGCCGAACTGGGCGATACGTCGACGCTTCGCAACCCCGACATCGTCGACGACATCCAGGGTAAGATCAGCGGCGACTGAGGCACGGCCGCGCTACCCGGTTTCGGCTTCCGGTTTCCGTTCGCGCCACACGGCCACCAGTTCGTACAGAAAGACGACACCCACCAGCGCGACCGCTCCCCAGACCAAGGTGGCAAAGCCGAGTGGGGACAAAGCCGCCGTCATCGGTCCGACCCTCCGTCGGCCGACACGTCGGTGTCGTCGAGCCGACGGATGTCGCGGCTCAACCGGTTGAGGTCGTACGGCCGGTCGACGAGCCGTGCCGTCAGAACGGCCAGCCCCGTCGAGACGGCCGCGGCCCCGAGAAAGGCGTTGAAATAAGCGGCCGCGGGGAGCGCCGAGAGCGGGAGCACGCCCCGTGCCGGTGGAAAGAAGGCTATGCCCACAACGAGTCCGGCCCCGCTGGCCAGAAGCGCCCCGCCCGACCACGCCCGCGAGGAGTAGAGCCCGTGGAGAAGCGGAATGAACGTCGCCGCCGCAAGGAGGTCGGCGAGGAGAAAAAGCGTGAGCACCGAGTAGCCTTGCGCGCCGATGACGGTGGCTGCGGCGGCGACGACAACGGTCACCCCGCGGGCGGCCGCGGTCAAGCCGGCGTCGGAGACGTCGAACACCCGAGGGAGGTCGACGGTGACGATGCTCGCGATGGCGTTGAAGAGCGTGTCGGCACTGGAAATGACGAGCAGGGTCGCGAGAACGGCAACGACGGCCACCGCGGTGTCGGGCAACACCTCGTTCACGACGAGAAAAAAGGCGACGCTGGCATCGCCCGGCCCCTCGACGAGGCCGAGACCGACGGCGACGGGGCCGAACACGCCGGCGAGAAGAACCATGGGGACGACGGCGACGGCGGCAACGAGAAAGGACCGCCGGAGCGTCCGCCCGTCGCGGGCGGCGTACACGCGCTGCCACCACGCCTGATTCAGCATCTCCGCACCGACGACGGCGACAACGACGTAAACGCCGAACTCGACGCCGGCCGGTGTCCCCACCGCGAGCAGCTCCGGCGAGGCGTCGACGATGGCGGCGTGAGCGGCGTCGGTGCCACCCAACGACAGGAGTGTAACGACGACGCTCACGATCAACAGCGGCAGGATAAGCACCGTCTGAACGGTGTCGGTGACCATGCTCGCACGGAGCCCGCCGTAGCCGGTGTACGCGAGAACGGTGACGCCGACGACCGTCGCTGTCTGCCACCCGGGAACGCCCGCGAGCAAGGAGAGCGCGCCCGCGATGCCGGTAAACTCGGCGGCGAGAAAAACGAACATGTAGGCGATGCTTACCGCCAGAACGTAGCCGTACATCGCCGTTCCGTAGCGGGCGTATGCGTACTCCGTGAGGCTATGCCCGTCGGGGATCAGCCCCCGGATTCGGGGGCCAAGCGCCGCGAAGGCGGCCAGTGCGAGTGCCGACCCGGCGGCGTAGCCGGCGACGGCGGTCACACCGCCGAACGCCGCGCCCGCCTCGGCGGGACTGAAGAGGATCCACGCCCCCATACTGGACGCGACGAGGGTGGCGGTCAACGCTCCGCCGTCGGTGGAGTTCCGGGCGGTGATGTAGTCCTCAACCGTCTCGATTCGTCCGCGGGCGAACCACGCGCCGAACGCGGTGAAGGCGACCAACACGACGGTCAGCAGTCCGAACAACACAATCGTTCTCACCACGTCGCCCCACCACCGAACCGAGCGACCGTTCCGGGCGTGTGCATGGCCGCTGGTGTGTTGCCGACGCTATAATACTTTGTGTTATAACCGACTAATACCGTTACAGGTAGCTGGCGTCCCACCGGGTCGGCTTGCGTCTGCTCTCACAGTCGTTGCAGACGACCCGCCCCATCGTGTCCATCGAGACGGCGAAACTGTCACAGTTCCCACAGAGGTAGCCGTAGCGCTCGTCGCGGTCACGGTCGAGATACACCGTGTAGAACGGGCCATCGGAGCCACGGAGGCTCTCATCGAGGGCGGCGTACACCTGCCGGCCGTCGGGGAGAGTCGCGGCCTCGGTGAGCACCTGTCGGCCGCCGGTGTCGGGGAACTTGGAGTAGAGCCGTTCGACGAACGGTTCGCCGCCGACCTCAACCGTCCGCTCGCCGACAGCCTCGAAGTCCTCGTTCTCGTAGAAGTCGGTGCCGGCCTCGTTGTCCGCAAGCACACGCCCCTCGATCCGGCCGACACCGTGTTCGAGGAGTCGTCGTTCGAGCGCCGAGAGCAATCGGTCCCCCAGACCGCTCCCTCGACTGTCGGGTTCGACGTGGAGCCAGTCGATTTCGCCGACGACGTCCCGGCGGTCGACCACGTAACACTGCGCGAAGCCGACGAGGCGGTCGTCGCCGGCTGCGACCAGGAACTCGGTGTCGGCGTCGTTGAGGTCGTCGGCGAGGGTTTCCTCGTCGTACCACCGCTCGACGGCCTGTCCGATGATGTCGTCTTCCAACACGTGCCCGTACGACGCTGCGAGGGAGTGGTGGGCAACCGTCCTGATCCCCTCGATATCCGCCGTCGTGGCCTCGCGGATGTCCATACGATGCACGTGGGCGACCCCGAGTCTTAAATGGTCGCCGTTCGACGGGGAATGAATAAAAGGCCGGTCGTTGTTGTGTCCGTATGGCCGGGCTTTGTTTCGACATGTACGGGACGCTGTGTGACACGAGTAGCGTTCGGGACCGTCTCGGCGCGGAACTCGACATTTCCGACCGATTGGTCGCGGCGGTTGACGAGACGTGGCGGCGAAAACAGCTCCAGTACTCATATCAGAGCGCACAGATGAACGAGTACGAACCGTTCTGGGAGCTCACAGCCCGTGCCTTGGACTACGCGCTCGCGGCGTACGACCTCGACCCGGCGGTCACGGTCCGTGATCGGATCCGCTCGGCGTACGACCACCTCGCTCCGTTCCCCGAGGCGGCCGCGACGCTCGACCGACTCTCCGACGCCGGCCACGAGGTTGTCGTGCTTTCGAACGGCAACCCCGAGATGCTCTCCCGTCTCGCCTCGAACGCCGGACTCCGGGCCCACCTCGACGATGTCGTCAGCGCAGACGGCGTTCGGACGTTCAAACCCGACCCCGCGGTGTACGCCCACGCTGCGGAGACGCTCGACCGGCCCATCGAGGAGTGTCGACTCGTCTCCGCCAACGCGTGGGACGTGGCCGGGGCCGGGAACGCGGGGATGGCGACCACGTGGATCAACCGCCACCGTGACCCCCCGGAGACCATCGGTGCAACCCCCGACACTCGGGTGTCGGCGCTTCCCGCCGTTGCCGACGGTCTCCGGTGAGGCTCACCGATCGCATCATGTCCAACAGAAACTATTATTAATATTGTCGCCGCCACACACTGTATGTCTAGCAATAGTGGTGGTGCGGATCGGCGTGACGTGCTCAAGGCGGCCGGCGCGGCTGGTGTAGCTGGCCTGGCCGGACTGGCAGGCTGTTCCGGTGGCGGTGGCGGCGGCGACGGTGACGGTGGCGGTGGCGGCGGCGACGGTGACGGTGGCGGCGGCGATGGCGGGTCGGACTTTCCCGAACTCGGCAACTACCCCATCGAAGGCGATACGGCGGTGTTCGGCTTCAACGTCCCACAATCCGGCCCATACGCCTCCGAAGGGGAGGACGAACTCCGGGCGTACGAACTCGCGGTCGACCATCTCAACAACGGCGGCGGGTGGGTCGACTCCCAGTTCGACGATCTTTCAGGTGACGGTGTACTCGACTACCAGATCGACTCGGTGAGCGGCGACACCGCGACCGACGCGGACGCCGCGCGCCAGTCGGCGTCGCGGATGATCCAGCGTGACGAGGTCATCATGGTCACCGGCGGCTCCTCCTCGGCGGTCGCCATCGCCGTCCAGGAGCTGTGTCAACGCGAACGGACCATGTTCATGGCGTGTCTGACCCACTCCAACGACACGACCGGGGAGAACTGCGTCCGCTACGGGTTCCGCGAGGTGTTCAACGCCTACATGACCGGGCAGGCGCTCGCGCCGGTCCTCCGTGACGAGTACGGCGAGGATCTGCAGTTCTACCAGCTCTACGCCGACTACAGCTGGGGCCAGACCGTCGAAGAGTCGATGAACCAGTTCCTGACCGAGGCCGGCTGGGAACAGATCGACTCCGTCGCCACGCCGCTCGGGACCAGCGACTACTCGTCGTACCTTTCCGAAGCGTCCAACTCCGGGGCCGACGTGCTTCTGCTGGACCACTACGGACTGGACGGCGCAACGTCGGTGAGTCAGGCGGTCGACGCCGGCTTGGACGAGGACATGGAACTCGTCGTCCCGTTGTACAACCGGCCGATGGCCGAGGCTGCGGGCGCCGCCATCGATGGCGTGTTCGGCACCGTCGCGTGGGATTCTCAGATCGACAACACGCCATCCCAAGAGTTTCTCCAGGCGTTCCAAGACGAGTACGACCGCATCCCCTCGGGACCGGCACAGCTTGCTTACGCCCAGACGCTCCAGTACGCGGCCGCCGTCGAGCGCGCCGGGACGTTCTACCCGCCGGAGGTCATCCGCGAACTCGAAGGGTACGAGTACGACAACATCGGTATGGGGGCGGAGACGATGCGCGCCTGCGATCATCAGGCCCAGCGCGACGTACCGGTCGTCCGTGGGCTGCCGGAGTCCGAACAGCAGACGGGACAGTACTACGAACTCGTCAATCTGACCGGCCGTGACGACCTCGGATACGGGTGCGACGCCGGTCCTGCCGCGGCGTGTTCCCTCGGCGAGTACGGAGACGAGTAGCCACCACCCCTTTCGCTGGCCGCTTTCCGACAACACAACATTATAGTCGACAATGATCAATCTGTACACAGACATGATATCGGTAACCTCACCCCGTCGATCGGCTGACCGGGGGAGACCGAACAAGGTGCATCGATGAGCTTTCACATCGAGGTGATCACGATCCTCCTGAACGGACTTCAGCAGGGAGCCATCTACGTCCTGCTCGCGGTGGGACTGTCGATCATCCTCGGTACGCTGAAGTTCGTCAACTTCGCCCACGGGGCGTTGTATCTGATCGGCACGTACGCCGGCCTCTTGCTCGCGTTGGATGTCAATCTCACCAGCGGGCTTCTCGCGGAGTGGGGCTACGGCCAACTGGGTCTCGGTCTGGGCTACATCCCCGCACTGTTTCTCGTCCCGGTGGTCGTGTTCGTTGTCGGCTTGGCGATGGAGCGGCTGGTCGTCGAACCGTTCAAGAACCGCCCGGACACCGACCAGATCCTCGTTACGTTCGGGTTGGCAATCATCGTTCAGGAGCTGTTCCGGGCGATGTTCGGATCTGGTAGCCTCCCGTTCAGCCAGCCGACGTGGGCACAGGGCGCACCGTCGGTGCCATTTCTCTCCGCCATCCCGATCTCGCAGTGGCGGTACTACGTTATCGGCATCACGGCCGTTCTCGTTCTCATCGTCTACCTGCTCGTTGAGTACACCGACTTCGGCCTCGTGGTTCGTGCCGGGACCCGTGACCCGGAGATGGTCGAACTGCTCGGTATTCGCCTGAGCCGCCCGTATCTTCTCGTGTTCGGTATCGGAGCGGCACTTGCGGGTGTCGCCGGGGTGGTCGGCGGTCCACTCAATCCCGTCAACCCGACCATCGGTAACGAAATCCTGGTCCCCGCCTTCCTGACGGTCGTCATCGGCGGTGTCGGGTCCATCGCCGGTGCCGTTCTCGGCGGAACCTTGTTCGGCATCACGCAGGCCATCCTCGTGTCGACGTACTCGGCGTGGGCACAGGTCGGTCTCTACGCCATCGCGGCCATCGTGCTTCTCCTTCGGCCACAGGGACTTCTCGGTGAAGAGGAGGTGGCGCCGTGAGCGACGAACCCGCCACAGCGGCCGAGACGGGCGAGGAGACACCTGCCGACGTGCCCGGCGTCTTTACGCTCTATGGTAACGAACTCAAGACCCTCATCGCGACGGCCATCGTTCTCGCACTCTTCCCGTTCGTCTTTGCGCGGATGCCCGTCGTGAGCGACGTGCTTCAGGGGTACCAGAGTCTCACGACGCTCATCCTCATCTGGGGTATCTTCGCGCTTGGCTTCGATCTGCTGCTCGGCTACACCGGACTGCTTTCCTTTGGCCACGCGGCCTTCTGGGGGAGCGCGGCGTACGGGGCCGGCGTCTTCAGCCAACACGTCACCGGATCGCCGGTGCTCATGGTCGTTGCCGGCACACTCGTCGCCGTGCTTCTGGCGTGGGTTCTTGGATTTCTTTCGCTTCGCCGCGGCGGCATCTACTTCGCCATCCTCACTCTCGCGTTCGCCCAGATGCTGTTCTACATGGCTTCCTCGCCGCTCGCGTTCATCACCGACGGCGAGAACGGGTTCACCGGTGTCGAAACCGCCGAACTGTTCGGCATGATCCCGCTGGAGGAGGACCTTCCGTCCATACTCGGGGAACTGCTCGGGACCACCCTGTACGCCTTTGTCGCGGTTCTGACGCTCCTTTGTATCGCGCTGGCCTACCGAATCCTTCAGTCGCCGTACGGCATGGTGTTCCGTGCGATCCGGGAGAACGAACAGCGTGCCAAGTTCGTCGGCCTGAACGTCTGGCGGTACAAGCTGATGTCGTTCGTTCTTTCCGGGCTCTTTGCCGGCATCGCCGGCAGCCTGTTCACCATCCACGGGTCGTACGTTCCGCTCTCGTCGTTGTACTGGACCGAGAGCGGCGAGGTGGTCATCATGACCGTTCTCGGCGGGACAGGGTCGTTGTTCGGGCCCATCATCGGTGCCGGACTCTACCTGTACGTCGAGAACATCGTCAGCGGCTTCGATACGGTCGGGCCGTTCTGGCACCTGATCCTCGGGCTGGTGTTCGTTATCACCATCTGGACGTTCCCGCGGGGGATTTGGGGCTTTTTCCAGGACGTTCGGGACTACATCACCGGCGGTGACGACCAGTGACGCTACTCAAAACCGACGGACTGGTCAAGAAGTTCGGCGGCCTCGTCGCCACCGACGACGTGAACCTCTCGGTCGAGGAGAACGAACGTGTCTCGATCATCGGCCCTAACGGAGCCGGAAAGTCGACGCTCGTCAACCTCATCACGCGCCGCCTCGACCCGACAGAGGGTGATATCCAGTTCAAAGGGGAGTCGATCGTCGGCCGCGACCCTCACGAGGTGGTTCAGATGGGCATCAGCAAATCGTTCCAGACGGCGTCGATCTTCTCCGAACTCACAGTCCGGGAAAACGCCGAGATAGCCGCGCTTGCGGCCGAAAACGGCTCGTTCGGGTTCAAGTTTCTCCAACACCGCGAGAGCCTCACCGGAGTCCACGACCGAGCCACCGACACCCTCGACGCCGTCGGACTACTCGGCCAGGCCGACCGGACGGCCGCCGACCTGCCGTACGGCGACAAACGACGGCTCGAAATCGGGATCGCGCTCGCGGCCGAACCGGACCTGCTCCTGATGGACGAACCCACGGCGGGCATGTCGCCGGAGGAGACGGAGTCGACCGTCGACCTGATCGAGGAGGTCAAGCGCGAACTCGGGTTGACGTTCGTTCTTATCGAACACGACATGGAGATCGTTTTCCGGATCTCCGATCGGATCGTCGTTCTCAACCGCGGACAGATCATCGCCGAAGGGACACCCGACGAGATCAGGGGCGACGACGAGGTTCAGGAGGCTTACCTCGGAGGTGTCGACCTGTGAGCCTGCTTGAGGTCGACTCGATCGACGCCTACTACGGCGAGAGCCACATCCTGCGTGATCTCTCGCTGACGGTCGAAGAGGGCGAGATCTGTGCTCTGCTCGGTCGCAACGGCGCCGGCAAGACGACGACGCTCCGGTCGATCTCCGGAGCGAAACCCCCTACCGTCGAGGAGGGAACGGTGCAGTTCAAAGGCGACGATATTACCGGAATGCACGCGGACGACGTCGCCATGCAGGGCATCTCGCTGGTGCCCGAGGAACGGCGGGTCTTCGCCAACCTCACCGTTGCGGAGAATCTCGAGATTGCCGACGTGTCGCGCAACGCCTCCAACACGTGGCGGCGGCGGCTTACCTCAACCGGTCAGTCGATGTCCACCGACCAGGTGTACGACGACTTCCCGCGGCTCCGAGAACGAAAGACACAGATCGCCGGCACACTCTCCGGTGGCGAACAACAGATGCTCGCCATCGCCCGTGCGCTCAAACAGAGCACCGATCTCCTCCTTCTGGACGAACCGTACGAGGGACTCGCCCCACAGATCGTCGACGACGTTGAGTCGGCAATCGAGCGCATCAACGATCAGGGGGTGACGATACTTCTGGTTGAGCAAAACGCCGCCGCCGCGATCAACATCGCCGACCGGGCGTACGTCGTCGATCAGGGCGCGACCGTCTTCCGGGGAAGTGCCGACGAGCTCCGTGCGGACGAACAGACCCGAGAACAGTACCTCGGCGTATGACCGACGCGGATCCGGACTCGAATCTCGACCCCGAGGCGGCGCTTGACGACCTGATCGACGCGGGGCTCGTCGAGGAACTCCCCGACGGAACGCTCGTCGCCACGGAGACTCTCGAATCGACCCGTCGCATCTACCGCGACACCTACGCCGATGCCGACGAGGCTGTGATCGTTGAGACGATCACCGATCTCTTCGACATCGACGAGGCGACCGCGTCGGCGAGGTTCGACAACGGCGAGGTCACGCGCGAGGAACTGATCGCGTACCTCACGTTGCGGTCCAGTCTCGACGACGTCGGCGACGAGCGACTGGGTGTCATGGCGGCGCTTGCCGCACAGATCTCGGTCGGATCACCCGTCCCCGACGCGGTTGCGGCACTCGATGACGACGAGTGGGAGGCTTTTCTTGACGACGCCTCCGACGCCGTTGTTACCGTGTGGCGACACGACTGTACGCCGTGTAAGGCATTGAAAACGGATCTTGAGGACGTGTTGTCGGAACTTCCCGACGGCGTCGCCGTGGCCGGTGTCGACGGCGAAGCCGTCCCCGATTTCCGCCGGACGTTCGCGGTCGACACCGCCCCTGCCGTCTGTTGTTTCCGGGATGGCAGCCTCGCCACGACCATCGCCGGCCGTAAGCCGCCATCGGAGTACGCCGACCGCTTCGACGAGGTGTACTAGTTCACGTCGCCGGCGACCATCACCGGCCGATCGGCGCTCAGGATCACGGATTGTGTGACGCTCCCGAACAGCGCCTTGCCTGTTGGCGAGCGCTTGCGCCCCGAGACGACGATGAGGTCGGCGTCTTCCTTTTCGGCGGCGTCGAGAATCTGATCGGCCGGATCGCCACTCGACTCGGTCACCCGCACGTCGATGCCGTGTTCTTCGAGTATCTCGGTCGCCTCGCGGACGGATCCGAGCTGGGTCGCGGATGCGCCGCTCGGGTTGTCGGTAAAGCTGTGAATGAGGGTGATGCGCTTCTCCGACGCGTCTCCCGGGAGGTCGGCGGCGGCGCGTACACACGAAACCGCTCGTTGCTTGTTGTCGTCAACGCCGATCACGACATCATACATATCTATCGCTCGGTCTGCTACACTCAAATGTCTTTACTCCTCCGCCCGCCGCGAGAGCGCCGCGACGAGTGACAACGGCACTCCGAGCACGACCGCGATGGTCCCCACGCCGTAAACGGCGAACCCGACGCCGGTCGGGGGAAGGGTGATGAGAAAGAAGAGCCGTGGCGCCGCTCCCATGTCGACCACCTCCCCGAGAACGAACCCGAACACCCCGGCGATAACGACGATGGTAACGTAGAGAAACAACACGAACCGGCGACCGTTCAGGTGCGTTTGCGTCTGCGTCTCGGACACGTCGTCACATGCGTGAGCCGACGGATTAGCGTTTTCCATTCCGATCGATGGGCCTTTGCCCGTACGCGTCGTGACCTGAGATATGAGCAACACGGACCTCCTCGGACTCATCCTCGGAGGGATCGCACTTCTGATGTTCGCAACCGGAATCCTGCTCGCGGTTTAGAAACTTCCGAACCCCTCGCGGCCTCAGTCCTCGGCTTCGGCTTCGGCCTCGGCCTCGGTCGTGCCACCGTCCGTGACCGCTTCTTCCTCGTCGCCGCCGTCGGCGAGGGCCGTCTCCTGTTTGTTCTCGAACCACTGCCACTCGTTGGTGTACATGCCGTCCTCGCGGAGGTTCCACGGGTCACCGTCTTGGACCTTGGGACCTTCCAGCCACGAGACGACGAAGTTGTAGGTCCAGACGAGACCGCCGATGAACATCAGCACCGCGCCGAGCGTCGCCACCTGGTGGAAGGTCGCGAACTGCGGCAGGTACGTTGCGTACCGACGGGGCATCCCGCCGTAGCCCAGGACGATCATCGCGAAGAACGTGATGTTCGACCCGATCATCCACGTCCAGAAGTGGATCTTCCCGAGGCGGCGCTGATACATCCGCCCGGTGAACATCGGGAACCAGTAGTAGAGCCCGGCGAATCCGGCGAATGCGATGGCTCCCATGACGATGTAGTGGAAGTGGCCGACGACGTAGTACGTGTCGTGGAGCACCAGATCGACCGGGATCGACGCCAGAAAGACACCGGTGACGCCGCCGAGGATGAAGTTCGAGATGAAGCCGACACAGAACAACATCGGCGTCGTCAGCCGAACCCGCCCGTTCCACATGGTGGTGATCCAGTTGAACGTCTTCACCGCCGACGGGATGGCGATAGCGAGTGACACCGCCATGAACGAGGCACGCAGGCGGGGATCCATCCCCGTCGCGAACATGTGGTGGGCCCAGACGCCGTAGGAAAGCACACCGATGGCGAGCGTGGAGTAGACGACGAATTTGAACCCGAACAGCCGTCGCCCGGAGAACCGTGGGAGCACGTAACTGACGATGCCCATCGGCGGGAGGACCAGGATATACACCTCCGGGTGGCCGAAGAACCAGAACAGGTGTTGCCACAGCATCGTCCCCCCGGCCTCAATGGCGAAGAAGGTCGTCCCGAGGTTCCGGTCAAGCAGGAGCATGATCAGCGCGCTCCCCAGCAGCGGGAACGCAAAGAGAATCAGCCCCGACTGGGTGAGAATCGTCCACGAGAAGATGTCGAGGTTGGCCCACGTCACCTTCTCGCCGCGTTCGGTGAGAATGGTCGCGATAAAGTTGATCGACCCCATCGTCGCCGAGACGCCGGTGAGATGGAGACCGAGGATCATCAGGTCGACGCCGGCGTTGGCCTGACTTCCGCCGCCGACGCCCGCTGACAACGGCGTGTACAGCGTCCACGCGGTCTGGGCGGGAACGATGTCCCCAAGCGGGAAGAAGCCGGCCCAGATGAGCAAAGCGCCGGGGGGAAGCAGCCAGAAAGCGATGGCGTTGATCCGGGGGAAGGCCATATCATCCGCACCGATGAGAAGCGGGACGAGATAGTTCGCGAACGCCGCGATGATCGGCGTCCCGAACAGGAACAGCATAGTGATCCCGTGACTCGTCAACAGGGAGTTGTAGAACGAGTTCGACAGGAGCGTCATCTCCGGATCGAGCAGTTCGATCCGCATGAGCATGATCATCAGACCGCCGACGACAAACGCGATCACGCCGTAGGCACCGTACAACAGGCCGATGTCCTTGTGATCGACTGTTGTCAGCCAGCGACTGATTCCGGCCGGCTTTTCCTTCGACACGTACCCCGACTCGCCGGTCGCCCCGCCGCTCCCGATCGGCGTGTACGACCGCCAGTCCTCGATCTGCGCGAGCCACGCGGCGATGACCACGAGGAACAACCCCATGACCACCGTCAACGCCAACTGTCCGGTGATTTGCATGGGAAGTGCTCAGGAACCCAGGGTTAAGAAATATTCGGGTGCGCCACGACCCATCGGCCGCCGGACCGCACGCGGATCGCCGGACTACTCCTCGTGTTCTTCGACCGGTTCGGCACCGTCGACCGTCGCGCCGCCCGGCAGGTACACCGGCGCGTCCCGCTCGCTCGTTCCGATTGCCTTTGCCGACAGGTACGTGAGGATGGTCAGCATGATGAACGGCGTCACGATCAGGGCGTACTGGAGGCTCCTGAACGTCGTGTCGATTCCGAACGGGTTGTATACGGTGTATCCGACGATGAAAAACAGGAGGATGAACAGCGGGATGAAATTCACCACCAGATCGAGGAACATCTCCTTGTCGAACACGGTCTTCGCCATGGTTGCTTCATAGCACACCCCGGACAAATAGGTTTTCATCGCTCCACAACCTTCTACAACCGACACGCGCTGTCAGACCGCCTCTCTTTTCGGAACGAACAGTTCCCCCCCGATTCCGGCGGCGGCCAAGAGGCCCCCAGCCGTGATGATGGCGTACCCTCGCGTCACGAGATTCACGTCGGTGAACGCGAGCGTCCCGCCGACGACAAAGAGCAGGATTGCGAACGCGCCGAGGGGCCGCCACGGGGTTTCTGCGTACCCCGATTCGCGGAGCATGCCCGTCACACTCCCACAGAACAAGAGCAGGCCGGCGACGGCGACGGCGAAGACGTCAAACAGGATGCCGACCTCGGCGATCGGGATGCCCAACGCGACGAACAACGGCCACGGACTCGCCCGCCGATACTGATCGCTCAACCCCGGTTGCTCGTCCATACACGACCTACGCAAGCGACCGTAGAAAACGTGTCGACACGCCGCTCGATCACGCGATGTCGGCGCCACGTGGTTCGAAGACCGACCGAGCCCTTCGGTTTCGGTCGGGCTCCCGGTGGTGCGAGGAGCCTTGCCGGCCGCAAACACCGTGATCGCGAAGGCGGTCAGGGGTTCCCGGCCCGGACGAGCGACCCACAGGGGTGACACTCCGGGCGCTGTCTCGCACCCGATCTGACGTTACGGGGTGTCACCGCCGACCCGGAACCGAGACACCGGTGCCGGTGTTCGGCCGGCCGGTCGCTCGCCGTGGTGGTCGAGCCAATACGAAAGAACAGGTTTTTCGACGGCGACGGCGGAACGTCGGGTAATGGGTTTGGAGGAGGAGATCGAGGACCTCCGTGAGGAGATCGCCGAGACGCCGTACAACAAGTCGACCGAACAGCACATCGGTCGGCTGAAGGCGAAGCTCGCGGAAAAAAAGGAGAAGCTCGAACGCCAGGCCTCCTCCGGTGGCGGGCAGGGGTACGCCGTCGAGAAGACCGGCGACGCGACGGTCGGACTGGTTGGATTTCCCAGCGTCGGCAAGTCGACCCTGCTCAACGCCCTCACGAACGCCGAAAGCGAGGTCGGCGAGTACGAGTTCACGACCCTCGATGTCAACCCCGGGATGCTCAAACACAACGGCGGGAACATCCAGGTCCTCGACGTGCCGGGGCTTATCGAAGGCGCCGCCGGCGGCCGCGGCGGCGGACAGGAGGTGTTGTCGGTCGTGCGGACGACCGACCTCGTCGTCTTTCTCCTCTCGGTGTTCGAGATCCAACAGTACGACCGCCTCCGCGAGGAACTGTACGCAAACAAGGTCCGCCTCGATACGTCACCGCCAAATCTCTCGATCAACAAGACCGGCAAGGGCGGCCTGCGTGTCACCACCACGGACAACGTCGAACTCGACGAGAACACGGTAAAGAGCGTTCTACGGGAACACGGCTACGTCAACGCCGACGTGACGATCCGTGGCGACTGCACCATCGACGAACTCATCGACGGGATTCAGGACAACCGCGTGTACCTCCCCTCGATCGTCGCGGTCAACAAGGCCGATCTGATCGACACCGACTACCTCCCGACGGTGAAAAAGGAGCTCCGCGACCACGGCCTCGACCCGGAGGACGTGATCTTCATCAGCGCCGAGGAAGAGCGTGGGCTCGACGCCCTCAAAGACGAGATTTGGGACGCCCTCGGACTCATCCGCGTGTACATGGACAAGCCGAGCCGAGGCGTCGACTACGAGGAGCCCCTCGTTCTCCGGCGCGACGAACACACCGTCAGCGACGCCCTCTCCAAACTCGGCGGAACGCTCGACGAGCGGTTCCGCTTCGCCCGCGTCACCGGGTCGAGCGCACAGCATGACGAACAACAGGTCGGCCGCGACCACGAACTACACGACGAGGACGTGATGCGCGTCGTCGCCCGACGGTAGACCGGTGACCGACCGCCCGACGCTCGCGGCGATGCTCGCCCTCCTCGCGGTGCCGTGGTCGATCCAGACGTTCACCGGCGGTCGCCCGCCGACGTACGTTTTCGCGTGGGGACTGCTCAACACCGATCCCTTCGGCGTCGCCTTTCTCTGGGACTTTCTGTTCCGGTATACGATGGGACTGCCGTCGTACATTCTCGCGTGGCCGCTCTCGGTCGGCTGTTATCTCCTCGCGCTTGCAAGCGCCATCGCAGGCCGGGTCGTCGGCCGCGAGGACCGCCGCGTGACGGCTGGACTTCTCGTCGCCGCGGCCGTCGCGCAGATGAGCCTCGCACGCGGGTTCTCGTTTCAGCCCGACCGGGCGGCGTGGCCGCTGGGGGCCGTTGCCTGCCTCGTCGTCGCGTGGGTGGTGTACACCCGCCCGTTCGCCGAGAAGGGGTGACCGGGACCGAACGGTACGCTTTTCGGCGCGCCCGTTCTCGAACCGCGTATGTCCGGCACACTCGATCATGTAATGATGCGAGTCGCCGACCTCGACGACTCGCTCGACTGGTACCGGTCGCATCTCGACTACGAGGAGAAGGACCGCTGGGAGGCCGACGACTTCACCATCGTCTACCTCGGCCCCGAAGCCATGCACGACGATGGTGCGATGTTGGAACTCACCCACAACCACGACGGTGGCCCCAACGAGATGGGCGACGCGTGGGGCCACATCGCCGTCCGTGTCGACGACGTGTACGATGCGTACGCGGAGTTGATGGATGCGGGCGTCGAGGACTACCGCGACCCCGACTCCTGTGGCGGTGGGTACGCGTTCGTGACGGATCCGGACGGCCACGAGGTCGAACTCGTCGAACGCGACCACGGCGCACGCTGGAGCCTCGACCACACCATGATCCGCGTCGAGGACGCCGACGCCGCCCTCGGCTTCTGGGTCCGGAAGTTCGGACACGTTCCCGCCGGCCGCTGGGAGTCGGACACCTTCGCCAACTACTTCACCGACCCCGCGGGCGCGCCACCGGAGGCGATGTCGGTCGAACTCACCTACAACTACGACGGCCGGAGTTACGAGATGGGCGACGCCTGGGGGCATCTCTGTGTCCGGGTCGACGGTCTCCACGACGACTGGTCGCGGCTGATGGAACGGGGGGCGGCCGACTATCGCGACCCCGCCTCGTGTGACGATATGTACGCGTTCACGACGGATCAGGACGGCCACGAAATCGAACTCATCGAACGCGAGAGCCTGTCGCCGCCGTTGTTCCCGGAGTGATCCCGCACAGGACCGGGAGTTAAAATACCACGACCGAGTACATCGTTGTATGACGAAATACTCGACCGGCCCCGATCGGGGCGGCGGCGACGGCGACGCCTGCGAACTCTGTGGCTACGAGACGTCGAACCTCGAACGGGCGAACGTCGCCGGCGCGAACCTACTCGTCTGCTCGGACTGCACGCCTCACGACGACTCCGGCGGCAACGGCGGGGCCGGTGGCCGGGGGTCGGGTTCCGGGTCCGGGTCCGGGTCGTCGGGGTCACGAACCGACGCCGACGAACCCAGCCGGCGAAAGCGCGCGGCCCAGAACACCGCCCGCATGCACGACGCCGCCAAGAGCGACACGAAAAACTGGGAGGAGGAGGGGACCAACTACGAGGACGACCGCCTTCCGTACCTCATCTCGGGGTACGGCGACCGGGTAGAGACAGCCAGACAGGAGGCGGGCCTCACCCTCGCGGAACTCGCAACAGCGGTCGACGCCGACGAGGACGACGTTCTCGCCCTCGAACAGGGTCGTGCGGCCCGCGCCGGTGTCGGCGGGTCGGTCGTCCGCGCCGTCGCGGACCGACTGGGTATCGACCTCGTCGACGAGTAGGGAACGGTTTTATCGCTCGGGCGTCCGACCACCGGCCATGCAGACGCGTGCGCCCGACGACCCCGAGGTACGGGAGTTCGAAGCGACCATCAGCCGCCTCGACGACGGCCGGGCGGTCGTTCTCGACCGGACATATTTCTATGCCGAAAGCGGCGGCCAACCCGCGGATCGCGGAACCCTCGCCGGCGTCCCCGTGGCCGACGTGCAGGCCGACGGCGACGCCGTTGTCCACCATCTCGCCGAGGTTCCCGACGCAGACACCGGCGAGACGGTTCTCGGTGTCGTTGACGACGACTTCCGTACATACTGTACCCGCGCACACACCGCAAGTCATCTCCTTTACGGCGCGGGCCGGCGGCTCCTCGAGGATCCTGGCTACGGCGGGTTCGGCATCGACGAGGAGAAAGTCCGGGTCGACTTCGCCACCGCCACCGACATCGACGACGACACCTTGGTGACACTCGAACGCCTCACCAACCAGGCGGTGTGGGACTCCCGCCCCGTCTCGTGGGAGCGGGTGCCGGTTGAGGAGGCCCGCGCCCGCGACGACGTCGCGTTCAACACCAAAACCGAGGAGGGTGTGATGGACAACGCCGACACCGTCCGTCTCGTCGAGGTCGCCGGCTGGGACGTGGCGGCCTGTGGCGGGACACACGTCTCGAACACCCGAGAGATCGGCCCCGTGTCGGTGCTGCGCCGGTCGAACCCCGGCGAGGGCCTCACGCGCGTCGAGTTCGCCGTCGGCCCGACGGCCATCGAGCGCCGGGCGACGCTCCACCGGGCCGCCCTCGACGCCTCGCGTGCCCTCGGGACGAACGCGGCCGACCTGCCCGATGCCGTTTCCGACCTGCGGGCCGACCGCGACGCCCTCGAAGCCGAGTGCGCGGCGTACAAATCCGAGGTGCTCGACGCGCGTCTGTCCACGCTCCGAACGGTCGAGGCCAACGGCGACCGCCGGCGTGTCGGGACCGTCACTGACTTCGGCCCCAACGAGGTCGACGACGCCGTTCAGGACCGGGTCGGCGACGGCGACGACGCCGACGCCGACGTGGTCGCGGTCGTCGGGGAGACGGACACCCCATACGTGGTCGTCGCAACGACGGACGACGCCGGGACCGACGCGGACGACGTCGTCGACGAGTTGACCGACCGGTTCGGCGGCTGCGGCGGTGGCGGGCCGACGTTCGCACAGGGTGGCGGCCTCGACGCCGACCCGGAGACGGTCGTCGACGCGCTACGCGACTAGCGCCGCCGGAGGAGGAACGCGGCCGAGAGAAGCGCAAACACGGCGATTACGGCCGTGAACCCGGGGGTAACCGCCTCCGTCTCGGTCGCCGCCGTCGCGGTGGCGTCGGGCGTCGGTGAGGCGGGGGTCGCCGTGTCGCTGCCCGGCGGCGCGATGGCCTCGACGCTGACCTCGTTCGAGCGGACGCCACCGTCGGTGGCCCGGAGCGTGTGGCCGCCGGACTCGTTGATTCGGGCCGCGAACTCGCCTTCCGTATCGGTCGTCCCGACGGTGTCACCGTCGAGGGTGATGGTCACCCCCGGCGCGGGTTCGCCGTACGCGTTCGCCACCACAACCGGCACTCGCTCGCCGGTGACGATACGCTCGTTTGTCGCTTCGATGGTGAGCGACGGCTCCCGGGATATCTCGACCGTGACGTTCGTATCCGACTCCCCGATCCGCACGTCACGGGACTTGCCCCGGTAGCCCTCCTTGTCGACCTGTAGTGTCGTCCGGACGTTGACCGGCGTGCCGAGAACGGTTCGTCCGTCCGGCCCGGTCCGCGATGTCGCGAACCCGGTGAGATTCACCTGGGCGTCGTTGACCGACCGCGGCGAGTCGAAATGCGGGTCGATGACGGTGACGTCAACCGAGACGGAGCCGGCCCGCAGGGCGACCCGGTTCGTGACGTTGCCGTCGATTTCGAGCGACTTCTGCTCGGTGTAGTAGCCGGGCTTGCGGATGGTGACCCGGTAGTCACCCGCTTGGATGATATCCGACTCGTACACACCGTCCGAGTCGGTCGTACCCGTCGTTATCTCGAGTCCTCCCCGTTCGATCAGTACCTCCGCGTTCCCGACGGGGCCGTCGTCGTCGCTCACCTCAAGACGCACCGAGCTCTTTCGGAACACCTCGACCTCGACTTCGCGTTCGGACGCGTCGGCGATGGTGTACGGACTGGTCCGAACGTACCGCGGGTGTTCCACCTCGACCGACACCTCCGTGCCCTCGGGAACGTCGATGAACGCCTTTCCGTTCCCGGCGGTTGTCGCCGTTGTCGAGCCGCCGTCCCACTCGGCGTCAATATCGGCGTCGCTGATCGGGTTACCCGCCGAATCGCGGACGGCAACAGTGACTGTAACCGTCTCACCCGACTGTGCAACCGCGGTTCCCGCGACTCCGACGACCGAAGCGAGAGCCAGAGCGACGGTCAGAGCCACGACGATATGAGCTCGTCCCATAGGCGCATCCATATCGGCCGGTTGTAAAATACCACTGGCTGTCACGGTCGATCCGGCTTTGCACCGGCGGCCGATCAGCCGGGCCACCCGACTCCAACGACCGGTGACTGGGCCACGCCGACGCGGGTGTTCACGCCCCGCCACCGCGACCGAAGCCCACATTGCCCGGGCGCTCCTCCTTCGGGTCGTGACCTCTCGTACCGACCACGGGGCTGTGGTGTACGACCTCGACGGGACGTTGGTTCGGCTGACGGTCAACTGGGACGCCGCCGCCCGCGACGCCACGGCGGTGTTCGCCGACGCGGGTGTCGACGCCGCGGACGCCGACCTCTGGTCGTTGTTCGAGACAGCCCCGGAACACGGCCTTGCGGAGGAACTGGAGTCGGTGCTCACGGCCCACGAGCGCCGCGGGGCCGAGCGCTCGGTTCGGCTCCCCCTTGCCGACCGGGTCGCAAAACGGGACGTCCCGGTCGGCGTCTGCTCGCTCAACGCCGAGACCGCCTGCAGACGCGCACTCGACCGCCACGGCCTTCTTGATCACGTCGGTTCGGTCGTCGGCCGGGATTCGGTGCCGACGCACAAACCCGATCCGAAACCCCTGCTCGCGACCCTCGACCGCCTCGGGGTTGATCCCGCCTCGGCGCTGTTTGTCGGCGACTCGGAACGTGACGCGACCACCGCCGACCGCGCCGGCGTCGCCTTCGAGTTCGTCGACGATCTGTAGCCGTCGCCGGCGCGACGGACCCACGTAGTTTTTTATTACCCCGGGGCGTACGGTGACGTACCAGTAGCCCGCGGGTAAGTGCGACACGCGGTGTGTCGCACGCGGGGACCAACGACCGACGTGCCGTGAGACGCCGGCGCCGGCGCGACCGACGTGCCGTGAGCAGCCGGGGCCGGTGACCCCCAGACGGGATTTGCATGAGCAGCGTGCCACGTTAGTGGCGTTTCGATGCTCGGGAACCGAAAACCATGGAAATAGAAATCGCAACAATCGGCGGTTACGAAGCGGTCGGTCGGCAGATGACTGCCGTCCGTGCCGGCGACGATGTCGTTATCTTCGATATGGGTCTGAACCTCTCGCAGGTGCTGATCCACGACAACGTCGAAACCGAACAGATGCACAGTCTCGACCTGATCGACATGGGTGCCATCCCCGACGACCGGGTGATGAGCGATCTCGAAGGCGACGTACAGGCCATCGTCCCGACCCACGGTCACCTCGACCACATCGGCGCGATCAGCAAACTGGCACACCGCTACGACGCCCCCATCGTCGCGACGCCGTTTACCATCGAACTGGTGAAACAACAGATCGACGGCGAGAACAAGTTCAACGTCGACAACGATCTGACCAAGATGGACGCGGGCGAGACGATGTCTATCGGCGACTCGGGCAGGGTCGATCTCGAGTTCGTCAACGTCACCCACTCGATCATCGACGCCATCAACCCGGTGCTCCACACACCCGAGGGGTCGGTCGTCTACGGCCTCGACAAACGGATGGACCACACACCGGTCATCGGCGACCCGATCGATATGAAGCGGTTTCGCGAGATCGGTCGCGAGGGCGAGGGTGTTCTCTGTTACATCGAGGACTGCACCAACGCGGGTCGGAAGGGCCGAACCCCCAGCGAGTCCGTCGCACGCAAACATCTCCGTGACACGATGTACTCCGTGGAGGACTACGACGGCGGCATCGTCGCCACGACGTTCAGTTCACACATCGCCCGCGTTTCCAGTCTGGTTGAGTTCGCAAAGGACATCGGCCGCCAGCCGGTTCTGCTCGGCCGGTCGATGGAGAAGTACTCGGGCACCGCCGAACGGCTCGACTTCGTGGATTTCCCCGATGACCTCGGGATGTACGGCCACCGCAAGTCGGTCGACCGCACGTTCAAACGGATCATGAAGGAGGGCAAGGAGAACTTTCTGCCCATCGTGACGGGCCATCAGGGCGAACCGCGCGCGATGTTGACGCGGATGGGCCGCGGCGAGACGCCGTACGAACTGGAGGACGGCGACAAGGTGATGTTCTCGGCCCGCGTGATTCCGGAGCCGACCAACGAGGGACAGCGCTACCAGTCCGAGCGCCTGCTCCGTATGCAGGGCGCGCGCATCTACGACGACATCCACGTCTCGGGCCACCTCCGAGAGGAAGGCCACTACGAGATGCTGCAGGCGTTGCAGCCACAACACGTCATTCCCGCCCACCAAAGCCTCGAAGGGTACGCGCCCTACGTCGATCTAGTGGAGGGACAGGGCTACGCCGTGGGTCGTGACCTGCATATCACGCGCAACGGCAACATGATTCAACTGGTGGAATGACGACCGATCCGACGGAAGAGCGGGTGCTCGCGGCGGTTCGGGAGCGTCGCGGGCAGGTCAACGCGGCAATCGACGAGGACCTCCCACTCGCGGCACCCGAACGGCTGTACGAGGCCTCACGCTACCTGCTGAAGGCGGGTGGCAAGCGTCTCCGGCCGACCGTCTCGCTTTTGGCCGCCGAGGCTGTCGCGGACGTGCCGCCGCTCTCCGTCGACTACCGGGCGTTTCCCACCGCCGACGGCGTCAAGGTGGACGTGATGGCCGGGGCTGTAAGCCTCGAGATCATTCAGTCCTTTACGCTCATTCACGACGATATCATGGACGACGACCCCCTCCGCCGGGGCGTTCCCGCTGTCCACGAGGCATACGATGTCGATACCGCCATTCTGGCGGGGGATACGCTCTACTCCACCGCCTTCGAGATCATGGCCGAGACGGGAGCCGCCCCCGCGAACGGGCTTGAGGCGATGCGGATGCTCGCGAACACCTGCACCCGTATCTGTGAGGGACAGGCCCTCGACGTCGAGTTCGAACACCGGAAAACGGTGCTTCCCGAGGAGTATTTGGAGATGGTCGAGTCAAAGACCGCGGTGCTGTACGGCGACGCCGCCGCGACGCCAGCGATCCTGCTCGACGCCGACGACGACGTGGTGGACGCGCTTTATGACTACGGCATCCACTCGGGATCGGCCTTCCAGATCCAAGACGACGTGCTCGACCTGACGGTCCCGTCGGAGCATCTCGGCAAGCAACGTGGCTCCGACCTCGTCGAAAACAAAGAGACGCTCATTACGCTCCACGCTCGCCAGCAGGGCGTCGATGTCGACGGCCTCGTCGACGCCGACGACGCCACGTCGCTGACCGACGAAGCCGTTGAGGCCGCGGTCGGAACGCTCGAACAGGCCGGAAGCATCGAGTACGCCCGCGAGAAGGCCCGATCGCTCGTCGAGCGGAGTAAGTCGGATCTCAAGGCGCTCCCGGACAACGAGGCCCGGTCGATGCTCGAAGACATCGCCGAGTACCTCATCTCCCGGGGCTACTGAGCGCTCTTTCAGCCAACGACCACGTAGACGAGGCCGTACGCGAGCCACGCGACCGTGATGGCCGACAGGCCGGTGACGAGTGCTGGGAGCCAGCCTGGCGATTCGATCGTCGGTCGGCGGGCGTTCTCGAACCGGATCCGTGGGCGGAGACCGAGGGCACCGACACAGAGCACGGTGAACACGAACGGGTACGAGAGGTCGAGTGTCGGGGCCGGGATGAGAACGATGCTCGCCGCGTAGCCCGCGCCGAGCGTCGCCCGCGGTCTGATTGCGGTCGTCGGTCGAAGGCCGGCAACGGCACAGCCGACGATCACGGCCGCCCAAATCGTCACGAGTTCGACGCCGAACGCGCCGAGGAGATGGAGGGTCGGGTCGGCCGAGAGGGCGAGGCGCTCCCCAACGAGCGTCACATCGATCGGGTAGAACATGGCCGGCGGCTCTCCGGTGAGGAGGTCGCCGAACGGGTGGGAGAGGAGGCCGACCAGTCCGGCGACGAAGACGTGCCGGATGCCGAGGCTCGTGTGACGGGCGACGACCTCGCCGAGGGCGACAGCACCGAGAACGAACAGGAGCGTCACCATGGTTCCGAGCGCCCCGCTGACGGCGCCGACGGCGCCGACCACGAGAACCGCGAGCGGGACCGAGAGCCACCGAACGCGATGGGCGGCGGCGGTTCGGAGCGCGGCAAGCAGGGCAACCGGCCCTGCTAGGACGAGCGAATGTGTCACGGCGCGATGGACGAGGTTCCCGGTCGACCAGAACGCACTCGCAAGCGTCAGGCTGTCGCCGCCTACGACACCCGCAACACCGACGACGGCGTACGCCATATCGACGTCGGGGAGTGTGGCAAACCCGGCCGCGAGAAAGCCAACGGCGAACACCCGGTCGGCGTCCCACCCGCTGGCGAGTGCGACGCTGGCCACGAGGGCAAAGGCCAGAGCGGCGTGGCCAACGAACATACGATCATGTCCGTGGCCACCGGGCATAAGTTATCCGGACGGCGTGAAAACAGGACTCACGCCTTCTCGGTGCCGACCTTCGTCCACCCGGCTTCGATGTCGGCGTTCCCGCGGACGACGGTGTCGCCCTTGACGCTGAACCGGGTCTTCCGGAGTTCGATCGATTCGACGATACCCTCCATGCTGTCGACGCGGATGCGGTCGCCGGCCTCGAAATCGGGGTCCCGCAGGAGATACACCCCGGCCACCGCGTCCGCAATCATCTCGCTGGTCGCATATGAGACACCGAGGGCGAGAAAGCCGGCGGCGGTCCCCAGCGACGTCGCAATGCCGTCGAGACCGACCACCGAAAGCGTCGAAAGCCCGACTCCGAACCAGAGAGAGCCCGCGACGACTGTCGATATAAACCGGCGGTAGACGGGCGATTCCCCGGCCATCGCTCGGGCGAGCGCCGTCTTCAGGACGGCCAAAACGAGTTTGACGAGGAGCGCCGCCGACACGAGAAAGACAACGCCCGTGATAAGCGTCGGCACGGCGTCGACCAGTCGACTCAGGAAGTCGGCGAACACACCCCGGACGAGCGACGACTGTAACACGTCGAGCATACGTTACGTCGGGACCGCTCGGTAGGTGAACTCGTGGAGGAACGGTGGGTAATACCGTTGTTCTCGGGCGATCACGCTGTCGCGGGCTCAGGCGACCACGCTGTCGACAACCTCGTAGCCGTCGTCCTCGACGCCGATGACCGCCCACTCGTACGCCGGATCGAGACGGCTGAGACGGTCTCGCAGGTCCCCTGCAGCGGTCATCCACGTGACGAAACATCGGAGCCGATACTCCGCTCGCCCTCCGTCGGCCCGGAGTGTTCGGGGCGACGACGCTTCATCGGCGTCGAGTGCGGTCACGTGGACGGTCCGCCATTTTCGCTCGGCACGGAGTTCGCCCCCGTCGTCCTTGACCGAGTAGCCAAGGCGCCGGAAGATGTCTCGTGCCTCCTCTATGGGTGGCATGGTAACAGGGGCCATGTATCGTCATATACGGGGTGTCGGATGATAAGTGTTACCACACTCTCATTACTCGTGCGCCGCGTCCCAGCGGTCCGGATTCGGATGGGTGCCACGGAGTGCATTTGACGTGACCCGTCGCGTTACCCGCGTTGTCGAACGTCCCGCACCCGCTACGGCGGCCCTATCGGTCACTCCGATACGGTGAGAAAACTCGGCCTCGGGGCCACGCTCGCGACATCGCGGTGGACGTAGACGACTGTGTCGGCCGGTGTGGTATACTCCCCGGGCGACACGTCAGGTCCGGAAGGACTCGCCACAGCCACACTCGGAGACGACGTTCGGGTTCTCAACGTGAAATCCCTCGGCCTGTAACCCCGACTCGAAGTCAAGCACCGATCCGCCGATGTAGTCGGCACTGGCCGGGTCGACGAACACTCGGAGGTCGTGTGCTTCGATTATCATATCATCGTCTTCCGGTTCGTCGTCGAATCGCATTCCGTACGAGAGTCCGGCACAGCCACCCTGTTGGACGAACAGGCGCAGTCCGCCGATGTCCGAGTCCATCCCCTCCCGGTCCATCAGCGACAACGCTTGATCCGCCGCGTCGGGGGTGATTTCGACGACCCGGTCGGTCGTCCCGTCCACGGTTTCGGTGCTCATAAACGTGGTTACAGGGTCAAGCGTGTTAACCCTGACGGGAGGATGTAACGACTCGTCGTTACGCCGGCTACTCGAAACGCCGACGAACGCTCTCGGCGTGTGCGTCGAGTCCTTCCGCCCCCGCGAGGGTCGTGATCGTCTCCGAGAGGTCGGTGAGGGCCTCTTTGTCGAGACGCTGGACCGTTGTCGACCGGAGAAACGTCTCGGCGGACAGCCCGCCAAAGCGCCTCGCCCCGCCGCCAGTCGGCAGGACGTGGTTGGTGCCGGAGGCGTAGTCCCCCGCCGCAACCGGTGTGTACGGCCCGAGAAAGACGCTTCCGGCGCTGTCGATGCGATCGAGTACCGCCTCGTCGTCCTCGGCTTGGATCGAGAGGTGTTCGGCCGCGTACTCCTCGGCGAACAGCACCGCCTCGGACATCGACCGCGCGAGAAGAACTCCGCTGGCATCGTTGTTGAGGGCGGCCTCGACCGTCTCGCGGCGCCCGCAGTCCGGCAGTTGGTCGTCGACCGCCTCGGCCACCGCGTCGGCGAGGGCCGGATCGGCGGTCACCGCGACGACCGACGCGTGGGGGTCGTGTTCGGCCTGTGCGAGCAGCTCCGCGGCGACGAACGCGGGATCCGCCGTCTCATCCGCGATGACGAGCACCTCGCTCGGTCCGGCGAGAAAGTCGATATCGACATTACCCCGCACCTCGGCCTTGGCGGCGGTCACCCACCGGTTGCCCGGCCCGACGATCTTCTGGACGGCGTCGACGGTTTCGGTGCCGTATGCCAGTGCGGCGACACCCTGTGCTCCCCCGATGCTGTAGACGACGTCCGCTCCCGCCTCGTGGATAGCCGCGAGTGTCGCGTCGTTCATCTCCTCGGCGGGTGGGGTGGCGACGGCGACGTGGCCGACGCCAGCCACCGTCGCGGGGACGACCCCCATCAGCGCACTCGACGGGTAGGCGGCCGCGCCGCCGGGGACGTAGACGCCGACCCGTTCAAGCGGCCGAAATCGTCGCCCGAGTTCCCGCCCGTCGAAGTCCTCACGCCAGTCCGCGGGCAGTTGTTTCTCGTGGAACTCGCGGACGTTGTCCGCGGCCGCCCGGATCGCGTCCAGCAGGTCGTCGTCGACGCGTTCGTGGGCCCGTTCGGCCGCGTCGGTCACGTCTATGTTCCCGACCTCGACGCCGTCGAACTCGCGACAGAACTCCCGTACCGCCACGTCACCCTCGTCCCGAACCCGACCGACGATCCTGCGGACGTCGTTCCGGACCTCCTCGACGCCGGCGTCGCGGCCGAACAGCGCGGCGCGCTCTTCGGGCCCGAGCGCTTCGATTTCGCGTACTTCCATGTCGTCGGGTTACGCCGGCGGTCGAAAAGGGATTCCGGTCCGCCCGCCCACGGGAGTCGAGTCCATCACCGGGTCTGCCCCACCGCGGCTCACTCCGTGTTGTGTGAGTGCCCCATCACGAACGCGACGGCGTTGAGACCGACCAGTCCGCCGAAGGCGAACTGGTGTGTGGCGGCCAGTCCCGTCGCCAGCAGGGGGAGATAACTGAACGGGAGAAGCGCCGCCAGCCAGAACGCGACGAAGCGAACGGCCCGCGCCGCAAGCGACGCGGCCCGCCGGAGGACCGTGGGGACCGAGAGCGACTCAACGGCGGTGCGTGCAACGGCGGTGGACTCGGGGACGGACATGATGACTGGCTCCACCCGCCCCTTTCCACTCCACGTTCATATAACGGTCAAATCGTTGGACTGGCTTCAGGTGTGTTCGAACCCCCAGCGGAATCGGTCGTGTCGTTCACCTCGTTTTACAACCGACACAGAATGGTTCAAACAGTTTATACCGTCGGTAGCGGTCGTCACCCCCGACGGGACGGCTCGACCCTTGCCGAACCCCTGTCCCATTCTGGTGTAACCGAAATACGTAACGTATCGTCCCGATCGTAGTTTGTATAAGTTTTTCAATACTTCTTTATGTATCGGAGGGGTAGACCGCGGCGATGGGAACGCCGGAACGGGAACGGTACGCGAAGTCGAGGTCGCGGTTCGAGGTCGACTTCGGGGAGGTGACCGGTGCGGTGGGCGATGCGGTGACCGTGCTCCCTATCGTCGTCGCCGTCGCGGCGCTCACCGACCTCTCGCTCGCTCGGTTGTTGCTCGGCTTCGGCGTCTTCCAGGTCGTCTGGGGGCTTCATTACGGCTACCCGATGTCCGTTGAGCCGATGAAGGCCCTCGCGGCGTTGGTAATCGCCGGCGGGCTCTCGACCGGCGAGTACGTCATGGCCGGCCTGCTCGCCGGCGGTGTCTTGTTGGTCGTCGGCCGCGCGGGCGGATTGGATCGGCTGGCTCCGTACGTCGGCGAACCGGTCGTCCGCGGCATCCAACTCGGTGTCGGGTTGATCCTCCTGCGGACCGGCGTGACGACAGGGCTTGCAGACCCCACGCTCGCGGCCGCCTCGGGGGTCGTCGCCCTTGTGGCCGTCCTCGTTGGCTACCGGCGCCTCGCACCGCTTGCGGTCCTCCTTCTCGGCGGTGTGCTCGCCGTTTCGGCGGCCGGGTCGATCACCCCACGACTTCCGTCGCTCGTTCTCGTCGACCCGGCGAGTCTCTCCCTTTCCCGGAACACCCTCGGCGCGACGCTCGGTCAGCTGGCGATGACCGTCGGAAACGCCGCCGTCGCCACGTCACTGCTGGTCGGGGAGTACTTTGACGCCGATACGTCGCCGGACGACCTCTCGGCGAGTATGGGACTGATGAATCTGCTCGCTCTCCCCCTCGGCGCGATGCCCATGTGTCACGGGAGCGGGGGCGTCGCCGGGAAGTACGCTTTCGGTGCGCGAACCGCCACCTCGAACCTGCTTCTGGGCGGGGGCTACGTCCTCCTCGCGCTCGTTGCCGTCGACGCCGTCGCGGCGTTCCCGATGGCCGTTCTTGGGGTCGTGCTCGCCCTCGTCGCCGTCGAACTCGGCCGGGCCGGCGTCGACACCGACGACCCCCTCCTGACCGGTGCCGTCGGTGTCGTCGCCCTTCTGACAAACGTCGGCGTCGCCTTTGTCGTCGGCGTTGTCGGCTACCACGCCCTCACCCGCCTTCGCCGAACCGTTTGATACCCCCGAGAGCTGTCGGGTTAGAACCCCGTCGCGACCCCGTCCTTCCGGGGTTCGGTCGCCCCCGAGATGACGCCACCGGACAGCCGCGTGATCTGGCCGCCGCCAAACGCCGTCGGGGGTCGAACCGTCACGTCGTGGCCTCGGCGCGTGAGTTTCGGAAGGATACCCTCCGGAAACCGGTCCTCGACGGCGAGCGATCCGTTCTCGAAGTAACGCCACCGCGGCGCGTCCATCGCGGCCTGCAACGGCATGTCGTAGTCGAGCAGATTCGCAAGCACCTGGAGATGTCCCTGTGGTTGCATCGACCCGCCCATCACGCCGAAGGCCGCCCAGTCGTCGCGGTCGAAGCGAACGAGCCCCGGGATCAGGGTGTGAAACGGCCGCTTGCCGGGTTCGAGTCGGTTCGGGTGCTCCGGGTCGAGCGAGAACGAACTCCCGCGATTCTGGAGGGTGATCCCCGTCCCGGGGACGACCACGCCGCTCCCGAACTGCCCGAAGATGGAGTTGATCAACGACACCACGTTGCCCGCCTCATCGGCGACGGTCAGAAGCACCGTGTCGCCGTCCTCGGGCGGCGCTCCCGGGCCGCCGACGGAAACGCTCCCCGCGCGTTGTCCGACCGTGGTCGCCCGATCCGCCGCGTACGACTTCGATCCCAGCGCCGGCACCGCCTCGAACTCGGGATCGGTGATGTAGTGGTGGCCATCGTGGAAGGCACGTTTGAGCGACTCGACAAAGTAGTGGACGCGTTCGACCGAGTCGTAGGCGTAGGAGCCGGCGTCGACCGTCTCGGCGATGTTGAGGGCCTCGAGTGCGATCAGTCCCTGATTGTTCGGCGGGAGTTCGTACACCTCCGCCCCACGGTACGTCGTCGAGACCGGGTCGACGTACTCCGGTTCGAAGCCGGCGAGGTCGTCGGCCGCGAGCAGCCCCCCACGCTCGCGAACCGCGCTCGCGATACGGTCGGCGAGTGGCCCCTCGTAGAACGCGTCGGCCCCCGCCTCGGCCAGCGTCCGGAACGTCGATCCCAGATCCGGGAGCCGCATCATCTCGCCCACCTCGGGCGACCGCCCGTCGAGCAGGTACTCCTCTCTGGCGTCGGCCTCGTCGAACAACGCCTCGGCGACCGTCCACATCTCGGCGATCACCTCGCTCACCGGAAACCCCTCCGTGGCGTACTCGATGGCCGGATCGAGCGCCGCGGCCAGCGACCGGCGGCCGTGGTCCTCAAGCAGTCGCTCCCAGCCGCGGACGGTTCCGGGGACCGTGACCGACAACGGACCGGCCGACGGCATCGCCGCCGACGCGTCGCCGCCGACGCGCTCTCGAACGGCGTCTCGCGTCGCCTCGGCGGGTGCGCCACCACAGCTACGGAACGCGCCGACGTCGCCGTCTGCGGTGTGGTAGAGCGCGAACACATCGCCGCCGATGCCGGTGCTCATCGGTTCGACAACGTTCAGCGCGGCCGCCGTGGTCACCGCGGCGTCAAAGGCGTTGCCGCCCTCACGTAGCATCGTGACGCCCGCCTCGGCGGCGAGTGGCTGACTGGTTGCGACCACGCCGTTTTGTGCATACACCGTGGACCGACGCGAGTCGAACCGGTCGATATCAGGGGTCGAATCCATACATCGGCCGACACCCCGCGCGCACAAAACCGTTTGGTGGCCCGTGGCTTACGACGGCCCGTTCGGGACGGAGACGCCCCCGCCACAGCCGTCGTGCGTTCGGCCGGCGTCCCGGTCCATCTCGCCCCGTCCGTCCCCGGCGTGGCGCTCAGTCGATGTGGCCCTCACGGCGGAGTTGGTCGGCGTCCTGCCCGGAGTAGCGCCACTCGATGTTTGCCTTCTCGTCCTGCCACGACCACGGCTCGACGAGAACGACGTCGCCCTCGTTGATCCAGGTCCGGTATTTCATCCGGCCGGGAATACGCCCCATCCGGTTCTCGCCGTCCTCACACCGGACACGGACGTGATTTCCACCGTTGTGCTCTGTTACGACCGCGAACAACTCGTCGTCGTCGGGCATCCGGAGGTCCCGTCGCCCGCTTTCTTCGCTCATACAAACGCTACGCCGTGGGGACGGTTAAGTCATCGGAGACGCTCGTTATCGTGTCTCACGTGACATCGCGAAACCTTTGCCGATCCCGAGAAAACGGGGGCTGATGCGCGCCGCAGCTTTCACCGACCTGACCGGACCGGACGGGGTAGCCATCGTCAAGCAACAGACACCGTCGCCCGGTCCGGGTGAGGCCCGGATCGACGTCGACGCGTGCTCGATCAACCACCACGACCTCTGGATTCTCGACGGGGCGTCCGCGATGATCGACCCGACGGACCTCCCTTTCGTCTCCGGTCTCGACGTGGCTGGCGTCGTCGACGCCGTTGGCGACGGTGTGACCGGCGTCGAGTCCGGCGATCGGGTCGTGCTCTGTCCGAACCTGACCTGTGGCTCCTGTCGCTTCTGTCGGGAAGGGCCGGAGAACCTCTGTGCGTCGTACGCGCTGTACCACGGCGGTCTCGCGGAGGACGCCCGCGTCGAGGCCGACCGACTCATCCACCTTCCCGACGGGGTAGCAACGACGACAGCCGCGGCGCTTCCGACGGCGTACCTGACAGCCTACCACATGCTCCGCCGGGCGGCGCTCGAACCCGGCGACCTTCTTTTCGTTCCGGGAGCGACCGGCGGCGTCGGTGTTGCGGCCGTCCAACTCGCCGACGTGATGGGTGTCCGCTCCATCGGCACCTCGTCGGCGGCGTCGAAACTCGAATCCCTCACCGACCTCGGTGCGGACCACACCATCGAGGGAACCGACCCCGACCACCTCCGCGACGCGGTCAGGGAGGTGGGGACGCCCGATGCGGTCATCAACCACCTCGGCGGGGCGTACACCGGCCTCGGCCTCGACGTACTACGCCGAGGCGGTCGGATGGTCGTCTGCGGACGAACCGCCGGTCCCACCTCGGAACTCGACATCGGACACCTGTTTCGGACACACAAACGCGTTATCGGCAGCACGATGGGGACCCAAGCCGACTTGGAACGACTCGTCGGCCTCGTCGCCGACGGCGACCTTGATCCTCGGATCGACCGGGCTTACCCCCTCGACGAGACGGCCGACGCCTTCGCGGCGATGCGCGACCGCGAGACGCTCGGGAAACTCGTCGTCACCCCCTGAGCCACCGTCCCGGTGAGCCGGTTCGTTCCTTTGTCTCCCCGGCGCCGACGCGTCTACCACCCTCAACGACCCGGACGCCGGGCCGGCAGCCGGTGATCGTCCCAGCAAGAACGTGCCGGCGATGGCGGCCGCGAGACGGACAAGCGCCGCCGGACCGTCGCCGAGTTCGACGGCACGGAGCCCATCGGCGAGGCGTCGGACAGCCATATCGACGTGAGTCCACACGCGTAGAGCCACCGGTCGGACACGCCCGCCTCACCGACCGCCGGCGTGTGTGGTTCGACCGGTGACCGTGGGGACACGCCTTTGTCGTCGGCCCGAGACGCCTCCGTCGTGCTCGGTTCTCTCGCGTTGCTCGGACTCGCGGTCGTTTCGACGGCGGTTATTTGGGCGGGGAGCACCCGACTCGAACGCTCAGCCGGCCGACTCAGCCGACGGTACGGCCTGCCTGCGGCGGTCCACGGAGCCGTCGTCGTCGCCATCGGCTCGAGCTTCCCGGAACTCAGTTCCGTCGTCATCAGCACGCTCCTCCACGGTGAGTTCTCGCTCGGCGTCGGTGCGATCGTCGGGAGTGCGATCTTCAATCTGCTCGTGATTCCCGCCGTGTCGGCGCTCGTGAGCGAGGAGCTCGGAGCCACCCGCGACGTGGTCCACAAGGACGCGCAGTTCTACATCATCAGCGTCCTCGTCCTCTTCATCACGTTCGCGCTCGGCGCGACGTACGTCCCCGGCGGCACCAACGAGGCGGCGATCCTCACGCCGGCGCTCGTGCTCGTCCCCCTGCTCACCTACGGCATCTACGTCTTCCTCCAGTATCAGGACACCCGCGACTACGTCTCCCCGCCGCCGGGTGACATCGACGTCCGTCGGGAGTGGGCGACCCTCGCCCTCGCGCTCGGGCTCATCTCCGTCGGCGTCGAAGGCATCGTCAGCGCCGCGCTTGGCTTGGCGCGTACTTCGGTACCCCTGCCTTCCTCTGGGGCGTGACCGTCATCGCCGCCGCGACCAGCCTCCCCGACGCCCTCGTCAGCGTCCGCGCCGCCCGCGACGACGAGGACGTGACCAGCCTCACGAACGTCCTCGGGAGCAACACGTTCAACCTCCTCGTCGCCATCCCTGTCGGCGTCCTGCTCGCGGGGTCGGCCACCATCGACTTCCTCGTCGCCGTCCCGATGATGGGGTTTCTCGCCGCCGCGACGCTCGTGTTCATCGTCTTCACCCGCACCGACTCGAACTCTCGGTCGCCGAGGCGTACGCCCTCCTCGGGTTGTACGCCCTCTTTCTGGGCTGGATGGCCCTCGAAACCGTCGGCCGTCTCGACCTCGTCCGCGGGCTCTGATCGTCACAGCGACCCGGTGATGAACAGTTCGAACACGATGAAAAAGATCGGGAGCAGGATCGAACTGATGAGCCGGGTGACGATGCCGATCGAGAGGGGGTAGAGCTGGACGTTCTGGTAATCCTCGAACTCGCGGCGTGCGCGACGTATCTCCAGTTCCAGCAGTTCGTCGTCCGTCTTCGCGAGCGGGTCGTCCGGCAGGCCTTGGTCGGGCAGGTCCGTCACTGGGAGCGTCTCGCTTTCGGCTCCCTGATGGAGGAGCGCGAGCCTGTCTTCGAGTCGCCGGATCCGCTCGCGCTGGGTGTCGAGCATTCGCTCGTGGAGCTCCTGTGCCTGCCGGTTCACTTTGTACGTTGGATAAAGGAAATTGAGCGCGACCAGGAGGACGAACAGGGCGACCCCGGCGTAGACGATCTCGGCGTACGCGATATGGGAGGCGATCTGGAACGAAAGCGGGAGCGCGAGCGAGCCGAGCGAGATGATGAGCGTCATCCGGATGGCGAACGTGCCGACGGTGCTGAGGCCGCCGAGCCCGTCCGGGTGGAGCGGGTCGATGTCGAGGGAGATCCGCTCGGAAAACGCCCGGATCACGAGGACGGTGAGCAAGCCCCCGTGGGCCCGGAGACCCGCGAACAGGAGCCAGTAACAGAAGAAGGCGAGATACGCCCCGCGCTCGACCGTGGTCGTGATCCCCTGTGACCGGAAGTAGCCTTGCCCGACGACGAACACGAGGAGGACGAGGACGACCCACACGAGCGTGCTCACCCACCAGTACCGCGAGTAGTAGGTGTCGTACCGTGTCGCGAGTGCGTCGAGCGCCGACCGGTCCGACTCGGCGGTGATCCGCTCGATGTCGTCGAAGAACTTGGGGAGTAGCCGCTCGTCGTAGTACCACACGTCGAACGGCGCGCTCACCACCATCAGACAGGCGAGCGCCTGTCCGACCAGAAACGCCGTCGACGCCTCCGCGGGATCGACCGCGACGACCGTCGCGACGACCGGGATCCACCCCATCGTGCCTAGCCCGGCGACGAGCGGGTGGCCGACGTACTCGCGCGCCCACTCGACGACCCGACTCACCCAGAGCGACGTGGCGTTGTACTCCATTTTCGATCCCACCGTCTCGACCGATCGTTATAAACGTTCGACGCGAGCGGCGGCCGGCTACCGGTCGGTCGGCTCCCGGGGCTCCGTCCGCCGCCCGAACAGCCGTTCACGGAGGCTCCGGTGTCCCGGCCGCTCGGTGAGCAGCACCGAGCAGTCGAGTTCGTCGACCACGTCGAGGCGGAGCGAGTCGGCCACCAGACGGGTGAACAGCCCCCGCTCGACCGCGCCGATGACGACCAGCGAGTGGTCGGTCGCCCCCCTCGCGATGGACGATTCGACGTCCCCGGAGTCGTCGACGACCAGTTCGGCGTCGTCGAGGCCGTAGTCCGTCGCCCACCGCTTCAGGAACTCCTCGCCGGCCGTTCGGTCGTCCGGGCCGTCGACGACGTGGAGGAGCGTACTCTCCGCGTCGGTCGTCGTGGTCAATGCCCGCGCGACTTCGGCCCCGAGCCCACAGTCCGGCGAGTCGATCGTCGGGAGGAGCAACCGGGACGTATCGAGGTCCCGATCCCGGAGCGCGAGGAAGTCACACGGCGGTTCGCCGCCCAGATCGGTCAGCGACCGCCCGCCCCGCCCCGCGGTCCACGACCGGTCGTCGTCCCAGCCGATCATCAGGAGGTCGGCGTTTTCGCGCTCGGCGACGTCGAATATCTCCTCGAACGAGCGGTGCGAGACGATGGTCGAGGTTTCGGACTCGACGCCGTGGCCCTCGATGCGCGCCCGGATGTCCCCGAGTTTGCTGTCGGACTCGTCGATGATGCGCCTGTGCTGGCCGGAGCCGTACCCGCCTGCCCGCCGACCCGGGACCTGAACGACGTGGACGGGGTGGACGACGGCCTTCTCGCGTTCGCCGGCGATGAGACAGGCGAGTTCGATCAGCCGCGTCTCTGTCCGGGGGTTCGAGATGGGGACGACGATCCGGTACGGGCCGTTCTCGTCCGCCGTCCGGTCGCCCGTGTTGACGAGGGGGACGTACGATCGGCCGGCGAGGCTGCCGAACAGCCACTCCCGGGACGAAAGCTGTCGTTTCGCACCCTCGAACCGTGCGGATTCGAGGCGGTGTTCCGTCGTCTGGAAGTAGTTGACGACCGTCACCAACACGACCCCCCCGACGGTGTTGCCGAGCAACACGGGGATGGCGAACTCGGTCAGGCCGACGACCACCGAGAGGTCGTCGACGAACACGAGATACACCATCTCGGTGTACGAGACGACGATGTGGAACAAGTTCCCGAGGGGCACGGAGAGGAAGGCGAGATACACCACGACGATCCGGGAGATGGTGTCGCGGGCGGCGTACTCGACCCAGACGACACCGGCGACGATCAGGCCGGCGAACGCCGCCTTGGCGAACAGCGTCCCGGGTGCGGTCTCGACGCCCTTTCGGCCGAGGTCGACCGCCGTCGCTGCCGTCTCGGCCGAGAAGATCCCACCCCACGCCAGCGCGGCGGCCCCGACGGTCCCGCCCGCGAAGTTCCCGAGGAGGACGACGATCCAGTTGCGTAACAGCGCCGGGACGCTCACGAGGCGTTCGAGCGTCAGCGCCACCGGCGGGAGCGTGTTCTCCGTGTACAGTTGGTAGCCGCCGATGATGATGTAGATGAACCCGAGTGGGTACAGCATCGCCCCGAGGATCGGGTGGCCGTCGGTCGCCGACGTCAGCGACGCGTACAGCAGGAACGTGATGGTGATCGCGAACCCGGCTGCCAACCCGGAGAAAAACAGTTCTCGGGGGCCGGCGGTAATCTCCTCGTCGGCGGCGGCGACGATGCGCTGAAACACCTCGTCCGTCGAGAACCGGTCGCGGACGACCTCGCCGACCGCCGGTGCGCCGCTCCGGGAGCTTTCGACCGCCTCGCGCACCGTCTCCTCCGGGTCGGGTTGGTCGCCCTCGGTCATTGGCCGGTGCGACCCACCGGAGCCACTAAGAGTTTGAGGTTCCGGCCCATTCGGGCGACGGGACGCCGCCTCCCGGGATTATAAGCGTCCGAGTCGGTATGGGGCACGTATGTCGGACGAGACGACCGCCGGGCGAGCGACGACGACGGACACCGCCCCGCCGCTCCCGCCGTACCCCGACACCGTCGGGCACCCCCTCCTCCACACCGTCGGATCGATGCGCGACGTGTTCGGCTTCCGCGACCGAGCGATGGCCGACCGCGATTTCGTCCGGATCAAACTCCTCGGCCCCGGCGACGTCTACCATCTGGGCCACCCGGACCACTTCGAACGCGTCCTGTTGAACGACCGCGAGAACTTCCGTAAATCGGACGACTTCCGCATCGCGTTCGAGGGTGGCCTCGTCGCCGTCGAGGGGGAGACGTGGCGGCGACAGCGGGAGACCCTCCAACCGCTGTTCACCCGCGACAGCCTCGCCGACTACGCCGACGGCATGGTCGAGGTGATCCGCCGCCGGAGTCGCCGCTGGGAGCCGGGCACCCGGATCGACCTCACCCACGAGACGAGCCAGTTGAGCCTCGACGTGCTCTTTGCGACCCTGTTCGGTCGCGAACTCGAGGTCGACGGCGACGAGGAGGTCCGGACGGCGGCCGACCGGCTCCAACACTGGTTCGCCCCCACGTCGTACCCGCTTCCCCAGTGGGTCCCGACGCCCGCGCGCTGGCGATTCAAACGTGGCAAGCGACGGCTCCAGCGGGTCGCTACGGAACTGCTCGACGAGAAGGCCAGCGACCCGCCGGCCGACCCGACCGCGGCCGACGACCTCCTCTCCCTGCTCGTCGGCCTCCGCGAGGCCGGCGTCGAGAGCGACGCCCTGAGCGACGACCGCATCCGCGACCAGGTGGTGACGATGATCTTCGCGGGCCACGACACCACCTCGACCGCCATCGCCTTCGCGTTCTACGAGCTGGCGACCCACCCCGACGTGCGGGACCGCTTCCACGGCGAGGTCGACGCCCTCGATTCGGTGGGGATCGACGATCTTGACGCCCTCGCCGTGACCGAACGGATCGTCACCGAGGCGCTTCGCCTCTACCCACCGGTGTACACCATCCCCCGCGAGACGACGACCGACGTGACCGTCGACGGCCACCGGGTCCCCGAGGGGTCGCCGACGTGGCTCACGGTCGATCAGGTCCACCGCGACCCGCGGTTCTACGACGACCCCGAGACGTTCCGCCCGGGGCGGTGGGACGGCGACCTCCGCCAGCGCATCCCCGACTTCGCGTACGCGCCCTTCGGTGGCGGCCCCCGCCGCTGTATCGGCCGCCAGTTCGCGCTGATGGAGGCGAAACTGGCGCTTGCGGCCATCGGCCGCGAGTACCACCTCGCTTGGCCCGGCGACGACGCCGACGACACGCCGATGATCGCCGGCATGACCGCGCGCATGGCCCCGGAGACGGAGTTCCGCGTCGTCGAGCGGTGAGACCCTCGTCGGCACCCACATTTAATCTCGGCCCGCCGAACGAGGGCGTATGGCCACCAGCCCGCGAGCGTCCGTCGCCGACGCCGTCCGCAACGCCGTCCCGTTTCTCGTCATCACCGTCCTCTGGATTGCCGTCATGATCGCCGTCTACGGCCTCTTTCTCGTGACGAAGCCGTCCGGTATCACCTACGACGCGTGGGTCCACGCGTTCGTCTTCGCCGTGCCCGCCATCGGCTACGTTGGGCAGGTCCTCCAGCAAGCGGTCGCCAGTGGGGCGTGAGTTCGCTCCGCCGATCACGCCGTACGCGATCGGTCCCCGCCGGCCTCAGAGGACGACCACCGACGCAGCGGCGAACGCGGCTCCGAGCAGAACCATCACGCCCCCGGCGGCGACGAACGCGAGGTTTCGAGCGGCGTCCGTCTCCGGGTCGAGGAAGCCCTCGTCGGGCCGCGCCGGATCGACGTGTGCGGTCACCGCGTCGCCGACCTCGTAGTCGAAGTGGTCGCGGGCCCCCGCTTTGCCGGGGTATCGATGCGTCCCGTCCAGGCCGTCCGAGGGTGGTCCGACGTTCGACGAGGTGTACTGCTCCCCGTCGACCGTGTACTCGAACGTCACCGTCGGGACGTACTCCGTTCTGGTCGCGCCCGTACCGCCCTCGTCGTCGTCGATGGCCTGCCGTTGCGCCGAGACGCCGACGTCGGTGATCTCCGCCGGCACCTCGGTCGCGTTCTCGACGCGGTCCGCCTGTCCTCGATACGACGTCCATCCGTTCCACGCGACGACGGCCCCGATGCCCGTCCAGACGACCGATCCGAGTAGGGCACTGATCGATACCATCGGGTCCAATACGGGGCCGATAGATCAATAAGCTGACGCGTCGCTCCGCTCCTTCCGGCGTGGTCGCCGACCCGTCGGCGGTGCGACGCCGGGCTACCGACCGAGCCAACCCCCCTGTCGTGTCGCCCCTCGACGGACCGGCCGCCGTTCGACACCTCACAGCCGTTCCGCAAGAAGTGATCGTAAATTCATCTTTAATAGCGTATAGTACAGTGTACGTCTGTATGAACGGGGAAACGCACCTGAATCGTTCACTAACCTTCGATTCGGCGGTGGGATCGTGCCACCGCCCGGCGGCGGTTCCGGAGGCACGATGACGAAACGCCACGTCGAGGTCCCGGCGGAGGCACAGGCGGCGATCGACGACACGATCGACCGGATCGACACCCGGCTCGCCGAGGAGCCACTGGCTCCCACCGTCGCGGAGCTACTCGCCGACCTGTTCGGCGACTGGGACGCCTACAAGCGGTATCGAAGCGGTGAGTCGGTCCCGCCGATGACTCGACACCGGCTCCGGAGTTACGACCCACGAAACGCACTCATCGAAACCGAACACTGGGCCGAACAGGAGCTGTCGGCGTTACAGGAAACGAAATGTCTGCGGTATCTTTGGAACGGATTCGATCTGTCGCCGTTGTCGAACAACCTCGCTTTTGCCCTCCCGTTTCGGGAGACCCTCGCCGATCACCTGTTTGCCGACGCCGACGACGGACTCCGTCTGTTCGGCGGCATCAAGATCCAGTGTGGACACAACATCGTCATGGGGGACAACGTCGTCGTCCACAACGACGTGCTTCTCGACGACCGCGGGACGCTCTCGATCGGTGACCGCGTTTCCATCGCGGACCGGAGTCACATTCACACCCACGCTCACGACACCGTCGACCAGACGGACGTGACGGCCTACGAGACGATCTTAGAGGACGACGTTCGACTCGGGCACGGAGCGATGATCAGTGCCGGTTGCCGAGTCGGACGAAACGCTATGGTCGGCGCGGGGGCGAAAACGCTGGGTGATGTCCCGGCCCACCACATCGCGGCCGGATCGCCGGCGAAAAGCGTCAAAATCAAACCGGGCTGGGAGTCGGTCGCCGACGACCTAGGCCCGCTTCCGGACAACCGCGAGACTCGACGACTCCCGATGGAGTTCCCCGAATCGTTCGACGAGTTCGACGAGTTCGAACGGGAGCTATCGCCACCCGAAAACGTTTCAGGCTAGCGCACCCGTTCCAGTAAGAAGCCCGACCCCGCGGAAGGCGGGGTTACGGGCCGCCAAGCACGGACGCCTGACATGTGAACCCGGCTCAGGTCCCGGACCGCCGTGCCGAACCCACGCCCCGTCTTCGGTGGTGTGTTCTCGCACCTCGCCGAGACCCCTACGACCCTAGTTTCCGTTGTCCGTCGTGACGGCTGAGCGGTGCGGTGTGTTGAAATGTGCGCCCGGAACACTAACGTCCGACCTCATCCCTGGCGGCGTGCCGAGTCAGCCGGCTAACCCTCGTGCCGGGCGGCCGTCGGGTGCGTGGGACGGCGTCACGGGCCGTCGCTCGGACGGCCTTGCCGGCGATTCGTGGAATCACGAATCACCCGTGTCACGTGCCCGGGTTCGCCGCGCGTCATCGCGCCCTCGTAGGCGTGCTCGGGCGGGGACTGATGGCACGCAACTGTGGATATGCGCCCCAGCGATTTAACCCCTGGTCAGTAGACGTAGTCGCTCGCGGCGATCGAGACGTACCCGCCTTTCCGGAGACGGCGTTTGTGCCACTTATACCGGGCGAACAGCTTCGTCGCGTCCCAGCCGGCGGCAAAGCGCCGGTCGAACAGCCCGCCGCCCGACTCGTCGGCGACCATCCTCCGGGCCGTTCGGAAGACCCGGTCCCAGTCGTCCGGGTCGTACTCCCGGACCATGTCGGCCATGGTCACGTTACGGCGGATCTCGTCTCCGATCGCGGCCTTCCACGCACCGTTGTACCCCGAGAGGTCGCCCCTGCCGGCCAACCCGCCGGCGATGGCTCCGGTTCGGACCGCGACGTGGTCGCCGCCCTCGTGAAACGCCGAGGTGGTTCCCATCGCGCCGCCGACGACGGCCACCCCGGCCCCGACCGGCGAGTCGATCGGCCGTGTCGAGGAGATGGGGTAGGTTTCGGTTCCCTCCGACTTGCCGCGGCTCTCCACCAGCGGAAAGTCGCCGGGTACGTCGTACTCGTCGCCGTACTCGTGTTCGAGCAACCGGCGGAGATACTCGCTCCCGCTCGGAACCGTCCGATCGTCGGGCCGGAGCAACGCGTACGACTCCTGGTTCGCGACCGACGACAGGTCGAGACCGATAGGCATCGTCAGCCCGATCCGGGCCACGTCGTCGTCGTTCGGAAAGATCCACGGGTATGCCGTGTGGCCCGGCATATACCCCCACCAGAACGAGATGGCACCGCGGAGGTCCTCGGCGACGGCCGGCGGGAGACGACGATGCTCCTGATACGCGATATGGTTCACACTCGTCGTGTCGAGGCGGTCGGTAACCGGGTAGGGGAGAAGCCGATCCAACACTCGGTTGGTGACGGTGCGCTGTGGTCCGTCGGCGAGAACGACGAACTCGGCCCCGACCGGGTCGCCCCCGGCGATTCGCACGACGTGACGTGGGTCGTCACCGGGGGTCGTCTCCACGTCCCGGACGGAGACGCCGACACGGTAGTCGGCCCCGGCCCGTTCGGCCCGGTCGCGGAGCCAGTCGTCGAAGCGCGCGCGGTGGAAGGTGTAACCGAAAGCGTCGTATGAGGCCCCGATGCCGGTCGACCGGAGCACACAGGACTCCGACGGCCCGACAAACGCCGCCCGATCGAGTTCCGACAACAGGACGTCGTCGGGCAACTCGTCGGGGTGGATACCCATGATGTCGACCCAGTAGTCGAGGATGCCGGCGGCGTCGGTCGAGTCGGGACCAAGTCCCGACCGGTCCTCGCGCGGGACCCCCTTCTCGAGAACGAGCGCGGACGCGCCGGCTTCGGCTGCCGCGTGTGCCGCCGCGGAGCCGGCGGGGCCGCCGCCGACGACGGCGACGTCGACCTGTTCCATACCACACATCCTTGCCGGCGGCGGTATTAATCGACCGGATCGGATCGCCGTGTTCGCCGGCGCGTTCCGACCTCGTAGACTTATCACCCCGGCGGTCACACCCCCTCGCATGACCGACACCGATGTCGTCGTTCTGCGACAGAAGATCCACGGGATGTCCCCCGAGTCGTACGGTGCGAAGCTCCGCGACCGCCTCCCCGACCACGGAGTGGCGGTCGCGACCACGCCGGCCGAGGAGCGGGACCTGCTCTCACGCGCCAGCGTGGCGACGGGTATCCGCTTCGATCCGGAATGGCTGGACCTCGCGGCGCATCTCGACCTTTTCGCGTGTGCGTACGCCGGAACCGGTCATCTCGATATCGGGGCGTTCGAGGCAGCGGGCGTCGCCGTCACCAACGCCGCCGGGGTCCACGGCTCGAACGTCTCAGAGTACGTCATCGGCTCGCTGATCGCCCACGAACGTCGGTTTCGGCGCGCCCGGGCACAACAGGAGCGGGCCCACTGGGAAGCGTACCCCGTCGGCGAACTCCGGGGGAGCACCGCGGCGGTCGTCGGCCTCGGTGCAATCGGCACCTCGCTGGTCGACCGCCTCGGCCCCTTCGGCGTCGAAACGATCGGCGTCCGGTACACGCCCGAGAAAGGGGGCCCGACCGACGAGGTGGTCGGCTTCGACGAGGTGCACTCGGCGCTCGCTCGCGCCGACTACGTGATCCTCGCGTGCCCGCTCACCGAGACGACGCGGGGCCTGATCGACGCCGACGCGCTGTCGTCGATGCGGG
Organism: Haloplanus sp.; assembly: GCF_028275055.1. Lineage (GTDB taxonomy): Archaea > Halobacteriota > Halobacteria > Halobacteriales > Haloferacaceae > Haloplanus. The sequence goes on along the minus strand of NZ_JAQCNJ010000025.1, from coordinate 20,538 downwards.
CCGACGCCCTCCTCGTCAACATCGCCCGGGGGCCGATCGTCGACACCGACGCCCTCGTCGAGACGCTTCGCAGGACGGACATTCGGGGGGCAACGCTCGACGTAACCGACCCCGAACCCCTCCCGGCCGACCACCCGCTCTGGTCGTTCGAGAACGTCCAGATCACGCCACACAACGCCGGCAACACGCCGAAATACCACGACCGACTCGCGGACATCCTCGCGGGGAACCTCCGGCGGATGGCCGAAACCGGCGACACCGAGGGGCTGGAGAATCAGGTTCGTTAACGCTCGGGCGGTGCGACCTCGTTTCGCAGGGTGCCGACCCCCTCGTAGGTGATCTCGATGGTGTCGCCCGGTTCGACCACGCCGGGGTTCGCCGGACTGCCGAAGGCGATTACGTCGCCCGGCTGGAAGGTGAACCGCTCGGACAAAAAGGAGACGATCTCGTGTGGGTCGAACAACATGAGTTCCGTGTTGGCCTCCTGCCGTCGCTCCCCGCTCACGTCGGTGTGCATGTCGATCCCGTGTGGATCGAGGTCGGTCTCGATCCACGGGCCGAGCGGACCGGAGGCGTCGAAGGCTTTCCGGGCGGTGCGGCCCGGCTGATCGAGTGCGTCGAGGTCGTTCATAATCGTGTACCCTCGGATCACCTCCGGCACCTCCCCGGCGTCGAGCCGGTGGCACCGCTCGTCGATCACGGCCGCCAACTCGCCCGCGTAGGTCACCTCCTCGGAGAAGGAGGGGTATGGAACCGGCCGGTCGTGTGCAACGACCGAGGCGGGTGGCTTGATGAAAAAGGCCGGCTGGTCGGGCACGTCGTACTCCATCTGATCGAGCGTTTCTGCGAAGTTCCGGCCGACACAGTAGAGCGCCGAGGGGTCACAGGGCGGCGCGAGGCGGCCGTCCTCGCCGACGGCGAACGTTCCCGCGTCGGTTTCGACGACACCGTCTCGGTACGTCCCGGCGTGAACCTCACCGTCGACCGCGATGCGTGCGCGTTTCATACGCTTCCGTCCCGTCCGACCGTCAAACCGCTTGTGGATCTCCCGTTGGGGCGCCGCGCCCGTCGCCGGCGGGATCCGGTTCTGCAGAAGGGTTTTACGTGTAAAACGATAACACACACCGTACCTCTACCGGCGGCCCTCAACCCACGCCAGTTTTTACTCGCGGGCCGATAGAACGGGACGATGGACTCCGAATTACGCAACCGCGTCGAGCGGGCGGCGCGGACGCACGCGCTGTTGAACGCCGTGAAGTACGACAGCGATGCCGAGGTCGGTGCGGTCATGGGGCCGCTGCTGGGCGAACACCCCGAGTTTCGGGAACACGCCGACGAGATTCCGGGCGTCGTCGGCGGTGTCGTCGCCGAGGTAAACGACCTTCCGGCCGCCAAGCGTCGGGCGAAACTCGAGGAACTGGCCCCCGAGCAGTTGGCCGAACTCGAGGCAGACGACGAGGGCGACGACCACCCCCTGCCCGACCTGCCGAACGTCGACGACCACGCAGAGGTGGTGATGCGTGCGGCTCCCAACCCGAACGGTCCATGGCACCTCGGCCACGCCCGGATGCCCGCGGTCATCGGGACGTACAAGAAGCGGTACGACGGCCGCTTTCTCTGCCGGTTCGACGACACCGACCCCGAGACCAAGCGCCCGGACCTCGACGCATACGACGCCATCCTTGACGCCATCGACTACCTCGGGTTCGACCCCGACGAGGTGTTGTGTGCGAGCGACCGATTGGAGACGTACTACGACCACGCCCGCGAACTGATCGACCGCGGCGGGGCTTACACCTGCTCCTGTCCGCAAGCGGAGTTTTCGGACCTGAAGAACGCGGGCCAAGCCTGCCCCCACCGGGACAAGGACACCGCCACCACACGCGAGGAGTTCGAGGCGATGGTCGACGGCGGCTACTCGGCCGGCGAGATGACCCTTCGGGTTCGGACCGACATCACCCACAAAAACCCCGCGCTCCGGGACTGGGTCGCCTTCCGGATGATCGACCGGCCCCACCCCCGACCCGAGGCCGCGGACTACCGGTGTTGGCCCATGCTCGATTTCCAGTCCGGCGTCGACGACCACCTCACCGGCGTCACGCACATCATCCGCGGCATCGACCTGCAGGACTCGGCGAAGCGCCAGCGGTTCGTTTACGACTACTTCGACTGGGAGTACCCCGAAGTTGTCCACTGGGGGCACGTACAGGTCGACGCGTACGACGTGCAACTCTCGACGTCGACGATCAAGGAGCTGATCGACGCCGGCGATCTTGACGGCTGGGACGACCCACGCGCACCGACCCTTGCCAGCCTCCGGCGACGGGGAATCCGTGGCGAAGCCATCGTCGACGCCATGGTGGAACTCGGCACCTCGACAAGCAACGTGGACCTGTCGATGAGCGCCGTCTACGCGACCAACCGCGATCTGATCGACGACGATGCAGACCGACACTTTCTCGTCCGGAACGGTGTCGAGAAGGCGGTCGTGGGTGGTCCGGACGCCGGCAATCCACCCGTCCACCCCGACCACGAGGACCGGGGCCGTCGCGAGATTCCGGTTCCGGGTGGTGTCCTCGTCGAACCCGACGACGTGCCGCCGGCCGGCGACCGCGTCTGGCTGAAAGGCTTTGGCTGTGTCCGCCACGTCGACGGCGACTTCGAGTACGTCGGTGACGACATCACGGCCGTTCGCGAGGAGGGCGTCCCGGTGGTTCACTGGGTGCCGGCCGAGGGCGGCGTCCCCGTCCGCCTGCGTACGATGGACGGCGATGTGACCGGTGTCGCCGAACCCCGGTTCGGATCGACGGCGATAGACGAACTCGTCCAGTTCGAACGGATCGGCTTCGCCCGCGTCGACAGTCACGGTGCCGACGACACGGCGTCGGTCGCGTACCTCGCCCATCGCTGACGCCGAGTCTCCGCCCGAGAACGGTGTGTCCGAATACACCTCAGCGGGGTCCGATGCTGTTACCGGCGCGGTTCCGACCGGCCGTACGGTTCGGCGTTGCTGACCGCCACGAACGCGTCTGCCCCGCTTGCGTGTGAAACGGTCCGTTCAGAGGTCGCCGCTCCCGGTGTGCCCGTCGGATTGATACAGCGCGCGACCATCCTGAGCTCCGTCGCGGGCCAACGGTTTAATATCGTGATCCCCGGTTTCGGGATATGCTCCACATCGAGGGGCCGCTCCGTACCATCGACGTGGGATCGCGACGCGTCGAGACCGACTCCATCGACGACGTGCTCGCCGAGTACATCGGCGGCCGAGGTGTCGCGACCCGCCTCGCCCACGATCGCACCCCTTTCGACGTTGACCCGCTTGGCCCGGAGAACCGTCTCTACCTCACCACGGGACCGATGCAGGCGTCCGGGATGAGTTTCACCGGCCGCGCCTCGGCAACCGCCGTTTCGCCGCTGACCGATGGCTTGTGTTCCTCGAACGCCGGCGGGTTCGTCTCCCGGAACCTGCTCGGGACCGGTAGTGCGGTTGTGGAACTCGTCGGGGCGAGCCCGAACCTCCTCGCGGTCCACGTTCGCGAGAACGGGGTCGAGTTCGAGGCGGTGCCGGAGTTGGCGGGTGCGGAGGTGCCCGAGGTCACGGAGTATGTTGAGGACGAACACGACCTCGGCGCGGAACACATCATCTGTATCGGCCCGGCGGGCGAGAACGGGGTCCGTTTTGCCTCGCTGATGACGAGCGAGACGCGGGCGTTCGGCCGTGGCGGCCTCGGGGCCGTTCTCGGAGCGAAGGGGGTGAAACTGCTTACCTTCGACGGCGACGCCGTTCCGACGGTCGATGTCGACGCCGAGGCCGAAGCGATCCACCGCGAGGCCGCGACCAGCGACCACATCATGAAACGTCAGGGGACGAGCAGCGTCACCGACCTCGCAAATGAAATCGGCTCCTTTCCCACTCGTTACTTCGAGGACGTCCGCTACGAGGAGTACGAGAAGATCAACGGCGACCGGGTCGAGGAGAAAAAACACAAAAAGGGGACCTGCTCGCAGTGTGCTTTCGCCTGCAAGTTGCCGACGAAAGACGAGACGGCGGGCGTCGAGACGGAAGGCCCCGAGTTCGAGACGATCATGGCCTTCGGCGGCAACTGTGCGGTAGACGACATCGTCTCGATCATGCAGTCGAACGAGCTCTGTGACCGCCTCGGAATGGACACCATCTCGTGTGGCAACGCGGTTGCGGCATACCTGAAGGCAAACGACGCCTTCGGTGACTCCGAGTTGATCCACGAGACGGTCGAGAAGATCGCCCACCGAGCGGGCGACGGTGACCGTCTTGCGGAGGGTATCCACCGCTTCCACGACGAATTCGGCGTCGAGGACTGGACAGTCAAGGGTATGACATTCTCCGCCCACGACGGCCGCACGCTCAACGGTCAAGGACTCGGATTCGCGACCGCGAACCGCGGCGCGGACCATATGTACGCGACGTTTTACGCCTACGAGTACCCCCTCGTCGACGACGCCGAGGCGTTCGCACCCGAGGGACTCTCGCCGGCCAAGGCCCGACGGCTCGTCGAACTGGAAAACAAGCGCGCGTTAGAGGACTGTGGCGTCGTCTGCCGGTTCTCTCGGGGGACGATGACCGAGCAACGCTTCGAGACGCTGTTCGACGCCGACTTCGACGACCTCCTCGCGGTCGGCGGCCGTGTCGTCGAACTCGAACGACACTTCAACAACCGACGGGGGTTCGACCGGTCAGACGACGACCTCCCGTACGACCTGCCAAACTTCGAGACGGCACTCGACGCCTACTACGACGCCCGTGGCTGGACCGACGACGGTGTCGTCCCTGACGGGTCACTCCCGGCGAGTGCCGACTGACCGGCCCGTCGGGTCACAGGTTTATGCGTCCGGACCGCGGAACGGGAACATGACCATCGATCCGAACTTCGAGCGCACCAGAGAACAGGTCGACGAGGAGGACGGTATCGCCGTCTGGGGTCCGGTCGACCCGCCCACGAAACTGGGCATCCACGGCACCCACGTCGCGGTCGATTTCGATATCTGTCTGGCGGACGAAGCCTGTCTTGAGGACTGTCCGGTCGACGTCTTCGAGTGGGTCGACTCCCCCGACCACCCCGAGAGCGAGGTCAAAGCCCACCCGACCCACGAGAACCAGTGTATCGACTGCATGCTCTGTGTCGATGTCTGTCCGGTCGACGCCATCGACGTGGATCCGGCCCGCGAGAACCGCGTCTGAGGCGCGACCCGTTCTATCACGAATAATTAAGTTACGAACAGTGGTATACGTCAACATGGAACTGACCGAACGGCTGCAGTTCGATCACGAGGACCGCAGGGACATCTACGACCACATCGAGGCTCAGGGGACCGTTCGGGCCGACGAGGCCCGTCGGGCGCTGAACCTCGATCCGGAGGCGTTCGGTCACCACGTTACGGTACTGCGACGCGACGGCTACATCCGTCAGGAGGAGAACCACCTCCGTGTCGCCTATCAGGAGGAGTCGGTCGAGCACCACGACGCCGCGGACCCCGCCTACACCATCAGATCCGCAAAGCAATCGGATCTTTCGGGACTGATCGCCGTCATCCGAGAGGTTGCGGAGGAAGGGGTGTACATCGAGGCCGAGACGGTCGCCGACCTGCTCGACCACGAGGAGGTGATCCTCCGACACAACGATGTCCAGTCTCGGATGGTGTTTGTTGCTACCGTCGGCGAGGAGGTGATCGGCTGGGTCCACCTCAACCTCCCCGAGATGGAGAAACTGTCTCACACCGCCGTACTGACCGTTGGCCTCCTCCCCGAGTACCGCGGCAACGGCATCGGTAGTACGCTGCTCGAACGCGGTGTCCGGTGGGCCGACGAACGCGACTTCGAGAAGCTGTACAACAGTGTCCCGTCGACCAACGAGTCGGCGGTCGCATTTCTCGAGTCCCGGGGTTGGGTGGTTGAGGCGATCCGAGAGGATCATTATCATATCGATGGCGACTACGTCGACGAGGTCATGCTGGCGACGTGGCTCTCGGAGAGCTGATCGTCGGTACGCGGCCGGCACAGACGGTGTATGACGGGTGTGCAAAACTGACTCAGCCGTCGCCATCGTACCGCCGCTGTTCCTCGCGGGCTGTCTCGGTCCCGTACCGATCGAGCAGCGGCCGGTACGCGTCCCCAAGCGTGCGCATACACTCTCGTGTCGAGGCGTAGTCGAGGTCGGCCGCCACCCGTTCCCATGAGTGGCCCTGCAACGACTTCCGAACGAGCAACCGTTCTTCGCGCGCAGAGAGGTCGGCCACGGGGGCTGTGAGGTGGGCGAGCGCCAGTCTTCGGAACGCTCCGGGGGCGGCGTCGTAGAGGCCGGGGCCGTCTGCTGCGGCGGCGACGACGCGCCACTCGTGGTCGGTGAGGTCGGGGTCGTGGCCTCCCTCTGTCGCCCCGAGGACCGCCCGACCGACGTCCGGATCGATGTCACGGAGGGCGTCGGAGAGCACATCCCGCATCCGCCGCCGGAAGCGGCGGCCGTGTCGCTCGCGCAGCTCCCGCCCCACCGGAGTCGTCGCGCGGAGCATCACGGCCGAGTGCTCGCCGCTCGCGGCGTTGCGCGTCGTCGAGCAGTGGACGGTCCGGTAGCCGCTTTGCTCCCAGAACCGAACCAGACGCGGCGTCGCGCCGTAGCCGACGCCAAACCAGTCGACCTCGTCGTCGAACTCGTCGTGGATGCCGTCGAGGAGCCGCGAGCCGAACCCTCGGGACCGGACCGCGTGGTGGGTTGCGATCCGCAACACACGGTAGCCGATGGGGACCCCTGCCCGCAGGTCGCGTAACTGACTCGTCAGCACGTCGGGGAGCATGTTCCCCCGGACGCGCGTTCCCTCGTACATCTCGGTTCGGAGCGATTTCGGGAGACCACCCTCGCGGGCGAGAAGGGCAACGGCGGCGACGTGACCGTCGACGGTGAGTGCCCGACAGACGAGGTTGGGCGCGTCGAGCAGGCGGGCTAGGTCGTCCGGTTCCGTCTGGTAGTGGGCGAGAACGAGAAGCCCGAACGCCTCTCGGAGTAGGTACTCGTCGTCGAGCAAGGTCGCCGGGGTGAGCGCCCGGTAGGTCGCGTCGGCGGGCGTCGTCCCATCGAGAAGTCCGTCGACGGCCGGGCGTGCATCGAGAAGGAGCGCGCGGAACGCCCACACCTCGACGGGGTCGCCCGCGGCGTATCGGATTGGGTCGTCGAGTCGGACGTCGCTCACCTCGCGGTCACCCGCCGAGAGACGGTCACGAAACCGAACCTCGAAGCCACGGCCGGTCCCCTCGTAGCCGTGAACCGTCGTCACGAACGCTGTAGCGGGCGGATCCGGTGACTCGACGAACGACGCCAGCCGGTCGACGGAAAGGGTGGCAGCCTCGTCGACGATCACGACGTCGGGAGCACCGGGGAGACCGACCGCCTCGTCGGGGTCGAGATATCGAACCCGCCCTTCGCCCCCGTCGACAGACAGGACGTGGCCCTTCTCGTCGTGGCTCGCCGCTCCGAGCATCGAGAGCAGATCGGCCGCGTGGTCGAAGACGGTTTCTGCGTTGCGGTACGTGGGGGCCGTCACCAGTACGTCCCGACCTTCGGCGGCGAGGCCGGCGGCCGCGAGGCCGGCGGCGGCGGATTTTCCCCGGCCACGGTCGGCTTCGACGACAACGGCCGCGCCACGCTTTCGGAGACGCTCGAGCGTGGCGACGGCTTCGACCTGGTCGGCGGTGAGACAGGCCGTGTAGGCCGCCGACGGCAAGGCGGCGTCGACCGGGGCGGTGGCGGGAAATCGGGACCGGGCCGGCCGGGGGTCGGTCAGCCCCGACCGCTTCAGTCGCCCACGGTCCACGTTCGCGATGGCGACACCGGGATGCTCGCGGAGCGTCTCCACGAGCCGACGACGGAAGCGCCCGGTCACGTCCTCGACGCCGAACGGCGGGACGGCGAATCGCTCGTCGGCCACGTCCCGGTGTGCCGGCCAGCCGTCGAGCGGTGGAACAACGAGAACGAGGAGGCCGCCGCCGTCGACGGCGCCGACGACGCGTCCGAGGACGTTCGCGGTGAACCCCTCGTGGGCGTCGACCACGACGACATCACGCGTGACACCGAGGAGGTCGGCGGCGTCGTCGGGATGGAGGCGGTCGCCCCGGCGCTCCCGGGTCGTGACGACCGTCGCTGCCGGGTCGTCCAGCACCTCGATGGCGGTGTCGGCGGCGCTGAGGCCGCGGTCGCGGCCACCGGCGAGAACGAGAAGCCGTCGCTCGTTCGCCCGTTCCGCCTCGGCGACGAGAGCGACGACGGCGCCCTCAAGATCCATGTGTCGCCGTACTCCGCCGGTGAGTAAGGGCCTTGTCCTCCGATCTGCACACCGGTGCCCCGCGATGACGGCGATGTCTCGTGGCGGTTATGCCCGTTCACCACCTACCGGAGGGTATGCCTGCCGACATCCCGGGCCTCCACCACGTCACCGCAATCGGGAGCGACCCCGCTCGGAACGCCGAGTTCTACACCGAGACGCTCGGGCTCCGCCTCGTCAAGCGGAGCGTGAACCAGGACGATCCCTCCGTTTACCACCTGTTCTACGGCGACCACGGCGGGTCGCCCGGGACGAGTATGACGTTTTTTACCTACCCCGACGTGTCCCCCGGTCGGCCGGGGACGGGGCAGGCGACCGCGGTCTCGTTTTTGATCCCGGCCTCGGCCGCCGACTACTGGATCGACCGCCTCGACGACGCGGGTGTCGACACCGACCGACCCCGAGAACGGTTTGGCGACACCGTTGTCCCCTTTCGAGACCCCGACGGACTCCCGTTGGAACTCGTCGCACGCACGGACGCCCCGGCGGGTGACCCGCCGGTCGGTCCGGTCCCCGCCGACAACGCGATCCGTGGCTTCCACAGCGTCACCATCTCACTCGCCGATACCGAACGGATGGCGACGCTTCTGGAGACGATGGGATTCGACGAGACGGAGACGGCGGGCGACCGGCGGCGCTTCGAGGGCGACGGCGACCTGGGCTACGCCGTCGACGTGCGGGCGGTTCCCGACGGCCCACAGGGTCGTCCCGGCGCGGGGACGGTCCACCACGTCGCCTTCCGGGTGACCCGCGAGGAGCAGTCCGAGTGGCGCGACGTGCTGACAGCTCACGGTCTCCGACCGACGGCGGTCGTCGACCGCAAGTGGTTCGAGTCGGTGTACGCCCGCACCGCGGGTGGTGTCCGCTTAGAGTACGCGACAACGGAACCGGGGTACACCGCCGACGAGACTCTCGACACACTGGGCGATCGTCTCGTTCTCCCCGAGCGGTTGGAAGCCCGGCGCGAGGAGATCGAATCCGGTCTGCCGCCGCTTGATGTCTCGGCCACGGACGAGTGACCGGCCCCGCGTGTGTCGGCCTCACACCCCGTCTCGCGTTTGAAAGCGCTTTTATGGGCCCCCCTGCTACTGGATCCTACGGCCTGCCCGGGGTTGATGACGCGCCCCGCCATCAGGGACTCAGTCTGGTGGGGCGTGCGAGCCTACGGGCGGGGGGTACAAATCATGTCAGTTTACGTCAATTTCGATGTCCCGGCGGATCTCGCCGAGAGCGCCATCGAGGCGCTCGAAGTAGCGCGAGACACGGGTAGTGTCAAAAAAGGAACAAACGAGACGACAAAGGCGGTCGAGCGTGGCAACGCCGACCTTGTCGTCATCGCGGAGGACGTTCAACCGGAGGAAATCGTGATGCACCTGCCGGAACTCGCGGACGAGAAGGGCATTCCGTACGTTTTCGTCGAGACGCAGGACGACGTCGGCCACGCGGCCGGTCTTGAGGTCGGGAGCGCGGCGGCCGCCATCGTCGACGCGGGCGACGCCGAGGAGAGCGCCGAAGACATCGCCACGAAGGTCGAGGACCTCCGGTAAGCCATCATGAGCGCCGAAGAGAGTGCCAGCGACTCGATGCCTGCGGAGGTAATCGAGGTCGTCGGCAAGACCGGCATGCACGGCGAGGCCATGCAGGTCAAATGTCGCATTCAGGAGGGATCGAATCAGGGCCGCATCATCACGCGCAACGTGCTTGGCCCCGTCCGAGAGGGCGATATACTCCAGTTGCGCGAGACACAGCGTGACGCTGACTCCATCGGAGGACAGTAATGGTCGATACACGCATCTGTGACTATTCGGGCGAAGAAATCGAACCCGGCACGGGGACGATGTACGTCAAAAGGGACGGGACGGTCCTGCATTTCGTCGACTCCAAAGCCGAGAAAAACTACTTCCTCGGGCGCGAGCCCCGGGACTTGGAGTGGACCGCCGAGGGACGGGCGAGCGGCGGCGACGCGGGTGAGGAATGAGCGACACCGAGCGAACGTTCGTGATGGTCAAGCCCGACGGCGTCCAACGTGGGCTGATCGGTGAGATCATCTCTCGGTTCGAGGAGCGCGGCCTGAAACTCGTCGGCGCGAAGTTCATGCGAATCTCCGAGGAGTTGGCCCACAAACATTACGGCGAACACGAGGGCAAGCCCTTCTTCGACGGCCTCGTGGAGTTCATCACCTCCGGTCCCGTGATGGCGATGGTCTGGGAGGGCCAAGACGCCACCCGGCAGGTCCGAAACATGATGGGCGAGACCGACCCCGCCGAGTCCGACCCCGGTACCATCCGCGGCGACTTCGGCTTGGACCTCGGTCGGAACGTCATCCACGGCTCCGACCACGCCGACGAGGGCGCAAACGTCCGGGAGATCGACCTCTTCTTCGACGAGGACGAACTCGTCGACTACGAGACAATCGACGAGACCTGGCTGTACGAGTAGCTAGGTTTCGCCGAGATACCCCGAAACGAGCCGTTCTTCCGCCCGACGCAACCGATAGGAGAGCGTCGACCGCGGCACGCCGAGTTCCGCCGCGAGGCCGTCCAACGTGACTTCCCGTGGCGTCCGGTAGTAGCCGTGGTTGAGGGCTGCGCGCATGGTAGTTCGCTGTTTTGGGGGGAGCGCCACCGACCCCAGCGAGTCGTGCCCCAACCGTCGGCGTCGCGGAGGTGGCCCATGCGAAAGGAGAGGCCCGTCCGCAACGTCGCGCCGAGGGCGTCGTACAGCAGCCCACCTTCTCGTCGGATCTCACGAAGATGCGCCAACTGTGGCGACTCCCCCGTCTCGTGGTGCAGTAGAGCGAGCCGTGGGGGAGATACCGGGCGGCGAGCGTCTGTACGGATTCGCCGCCACCGGTGTCCTCGACGTGGGTGTAGATCACCCGCTCGTCGTCCGAGCGGTCCAACACGTCGTGGTACCGCGTCGCCGAACAGTCCGCTTCGGTCACCGACGCCGCCCGCACCGTCCCGTCGAAGCGGAGCCGTTCGACTTCGTCGAGCGCCGCCGTCGGACCGATCAGCCGCTCGATACGCCAGATGCGGTCCTCGGTCACACAGCCGTGTAACGCCTCGGCGACGAGTGTCGGATGCTCGATGAACACGTCCATCACCGCGTCGACGCCCGGTTCGTACTCGATATCGAACGCGAACTCACGCATCAGGCATCCTCTGGGTCGTCGCCGGACATCACGGACACACCTCTTCGATACGCCGGCCAGGTCAAAAGGGTTCCCTAGCCTCGGCCGACAGGAGTTGTCGCTCGACAACTCAATCATTATCTGTGCTCGCGTCGTGAGTGGTATTATCTGCCATGAGCACTGACGAACCAAGCCAATCGACCGAGGAACACGGACACGAACACCACGAGGTAGAGGGACCGGGGTATCCGACGCCCGCGGCGATGCGGACCCAGTCGGAGCGCGAGAAGACGGCGTTCGTTATGGGGCTCCGGGTGGGTATGGACGTGGATGAACCCGATTTCGTCGGCGTCGTCGACGTTGACCCCGAGTCGGACACATACGCCGAGTTGATCGACACGGTCGAGATGCCGAACAAGGGCGACGAACTCCACCACTTCGGGTGGAACACCTGTTCCTCGTCGTGTCACGCCGAGGGACTGGTTCGGGACCACCTGATCGTCCCCGGGCAACGGTCCTCACGCGTCCACATTATCGACGCGTCCGACCCGCGTAGCCCCGAAATCGAGAAAATCATCGAACCCGAGGAGGTGTTCGAACACGACCTCTCGGCACCGCACACCGTCCACTGCGTCCCCGGCGGCAAGATAGTCATCAGCATGCTCGGCGACGCCGACGGTGGCCTCCCCGGCGGCTTCCTCCAACTCGATCAAGAGGACTTCTCCATCGACGGCCACTGGGAGGCCGACCTCGGTCCGATGGAGATGAACTACGACTACTGGTACCAGCCCCGGCACAACGTGCTGATTTCGACGGAGTGGGCGGCCCCCGAGACGTACTATCCGGGCTTCGATCTGGAGGATGTCGAAGCCGGCAAGTACGGCGACAGCATCCACGTCTGGGACTGGGAGAACAAAGAGCACCGGCAGACGCTCACGTTCGGTGAGGAGGGGATGATCCCGTTGGAGGTCCGAATGCCACACAACCCCGAGGAGACGGAGGGCTACGTCGGTGCGGCGCTCTCCTCGAACATCATCCGGTTCTGGGAGGAGGACGACGGCCACTGGGAGTGGGAGACGGTCATCGACGTCAAGGATCGCGAACACCCCGACTGGGACATGCCCGTACCGGGACTGGTGACGGACACCCTCCTGTCGCTCGACGACCAGTACCTGTTCTTCTCGAACTGGCTCCACGGCGACGTGCGGATGTACGACGTCAGCGATACGGGGAACCCGCGGCTGGTCGACCAGTGTTGGGTCGGCGGCAACTTCGGCGAGCGACAGTCGATCGGCGGCCACGACGTCCGCGGTGCGCCTCAGATGCTCCAGCTTTCCCGGGACGGCAAGCGCCTCTACTGGACGACCTCCCTCTTTTCCTCGTGGGACAACCAGTTCTACCCCGATATCGGCGAGGAGGGGTCGCTGATGCTGAAGGCGGACGTCTTCCCGGAGGAGGGACGGATGGAACTCGACGAGGAGTTCGTCGTCGACTTCGGTGACGCCCCGGGCGGCCCGGCCCGTGCCCACGAGATCCGGTGGCCCGGCGGCGACTGTACCAGCGACGTCTGGCAGTGAGCCACCGGGTCACCTTGGAGTGGCGCGACGGGGGGGACGCAACCATCGACGTCGCCGAGGGTGAGACGATCATCGACGCGACCGAGCGTGCGGGACTCGGTGTCCCCTACGGCTGTCTGTACGGTGCCTGTGGCACCTGCACCGGCCGGCTACTGGACGGCGACCTCGTCCACGTCGAACGCCCCCGGGGATTGAAAGCCCGGCACCGACGCGACGGCTACGTCCTGCTCTGTGTGGCCGAACCACGCTCGGATTGTCGGATCGAGGTCGGAGCCGAGATCCAGGCGGACCTCGTGCCGAACCCGTGGAGGTGACCCGTCTCCGCCGTCGCGTTCTGCTCGTCGCCCTCGGGAGTGGCGTCCTCTCGACGCCCGTCGCCGCACACGGTGTCGGGACCGCCGAGACCGGACTCGGCTTCCCGCTCGTCGTCGTCGCCTCGGTCGGAGCCAGCCTGTTCGGTGGCGGCCTCGTCCTCGCCGTCGCCGGCCGATTTACCTTTCCGATCCGGGCCGTCTCCCCTCTGTTCGTCGTCCTCGGTGGCCTCTCGGTCGTGCTCGCCCTCGACCGGGCCCCAGTCAGTGCGGCCCTCGGCGTCGCGACCGGTGCGGGCTTCGGCGCTGCCGTCCGCGGACGTACCCTCACGGGCTGTGGGACCTGTACGGACGCCGCGCTGGGGGCCGTGACGCTCCACCGCGGCCTCGAAGGGACCGCCCTCGCCACCCTCTATGCCGCCGACGCGACGCTCGGCGTCGCGGGTGCGGCCGTCCTCGCGGTTCACGCAATGGCGGAGACGGCGGCCGTCGGCTCGCTGTACGCCACCACCCGCAGGGTCGCACTCGGTGCGGTCTGTCTCCTGCAGATCGGGTTCGTCGTCGGCGTCGTCGCCGGGTTGGGCGTCGTCGACGCCGTCCCCGCGACGCTTGAGGCGGGGCTACTGGCACTCGTCGGTGGCGTCCTCCTCGCTGTCGGGACTCGGAAGGGATACCGCCGCTACGCCGGGCGGCGGTCGGCCGTCACGAACTGAATCGGTCCGGAAACGGCGGCCCCGTCCGGTGTCGACCGCCGTCGATACCGCCACCCGCCGGACGCCCGCCGACCTACTCGTCGGCCGACTCGGTGTCGGGCGTATGAATCCGAACCGTCGAGATACGGGTTCCGTCGATGCCGGTCACCTCGACGACACGGCCCGCCACCTCGACCCGGTCGCCGGTCTCGGGCGCACGGTCGAGTCGGCTGAGCACGACGCCACCCATCGTCCCGACCGTCTCGTGTTCGATGTCGACATCGAGTGCGTCGTTGACCGTAGCGAGGGCGACCCCACCGTCGGCGTCGAAGCCGCCGTCGCCCCGCCGGCGGATCGTGGGTTCGCGCTCCGCGACGTCGAACCCGTCTCGGAGATCACCGACAACCGCCTCGACGACGTCCTCCACCGTTGCGATACCCTCGAACGACCCCCACTCGTCGATCACGGCGGCCATCTGCCCGCGCTCCCCTCTGAACTGCAACAGAAGGTCGTTGATCGCGGTCGTCTCCGGAACGACGATGATCTCGCGTGCGATGTCGTCGGCCGTCGTTGCCGTATCCGCCGTTTCGCCGGCGCGTAGGATGTCCTTGACGTCGACGAATCCGACCACCTGGTTCGGACCGTTGGCCTCGACGACCGGATACCGCGTGTGGCCCGCGTCGAATACGGTCTCCCGGAGGTCGGGCAGCGTGGCGTCGGCCGGGACGCTCGTCACGTCCGGCCGCGGAACCATGACCTCGCGAACGGTGGTGTCGTTGAGTTCGAACACGCGTTCGATCATCGCCACCTCATCGACGTCGATGTCGCCCTCCTCGCCGGAGCGTGCGAGGACCCGCCTGATCTCGCGCTCGCCGAGCGTCTCGTCGGACTCGGAGGCCGGTGGCACGCCCAACGCCTGCGTGAAGGCGTTGGCCGCCCCATTGAACACGATAATCCCCGGGTAAAACAGCAGATAAAAGAGCTTCATCGGCGGCGCGAGCAACAACGAGAGCCGCTCGGTCTGTGCGATAGCGAACGTCTTCGGCGCGAGTTCGCCAAAGACAACATGGAGAAACGTGATGACCGAGAAGCCGACGGCGACGGCGACGAGGTGGACGAGCGTCGGGGAGAGAACCGAGCCAAGCACGGGTTCGATGAGGGACGCGATGGCCGGTTCGCCGGCCCACCCGAGTCCAAGCGAGGCGAGGGTGATCCCGAGTTGCGTCACCGCCAGATAGTTGTCGAGATCGCCCATTACGGCTTGGAGGGCCGTCGCACCCGGGGTCCCGTCATCGACGAGCTGTTCGACCGACGTGGCGCGGACCCGAACAAAGGCGAACTCCGCGGCGACGAAAAAGCCGTTCAACACCACCAGAACCAACGCGACGAGTAGCCGTGCGGCGGAGAGGCCAACCTCTACCATCGGTCCGCTCTGTGGTCGGCGACGGTCGTATCCAACGAACCCATACTGGCGTGTTCTTGCCGACCCACTAAAAACGTCGTCCGGGGATCCGCCGATCGTTTCAGTCGAGTCAGTATTATGTTGGACCGTGTTCAACGTTCACACGATTATGAGCACCGATGAGCCGTCTCGGACCGCGGAGTCACACGACCACGACCACGAGTCCGACCGCCCCGGCTACCCGACACCCGCGGCGATGCGTACAGAGTCGGAACGCGAAAAGACCGCGTTCGTCATGGGACTCCGGGTGGGGATGGACGTCGACGCCCCGGATTTCGTCGGCGTCGTCGACGTCGACCCCGAGTCGGACACCTACGCCGAGTTGATCGACACGGTCGAGATGCCGAACAAGGGCGACGAACTCCACCACTTCGGCTGGAACGCCTGCTCCTCGTCGTGTCACGCCGAGGGGTTGGCACGCGACCACCTGATCGTTCCCGGACAACGGTCCTCACGCATCCACATCATAGACGCCGAGAACCCGCGAAGCCCGGAGATAGGGACGGTGATCGAACCGGAGGCGGTGTTCGAACACGACCTCTCGGCGCCACATACGGTTCACTGCGCGCCCGAGGGAAAAATCGTCATCAGTATGCTCGGGGACGCCGACGGCGAACTCCCGGGTGGCTTCCTTCAACTCGACCAGGAGGACTTCTCCATCGACGGCCGCTGGGAGGCCGACCCCGGCCCAATGGAGATGAACTACGACTACTGGTATTAGCCCCGTCACGACATCATGATCTCCAGCGAGTGGGCCGCCCCCGAAACGTACTACCCGGGGTTCGACCTCGAGGACGTGGAGGCCGGCAAGTACGGCGACAGCATCCACGACGGTGTCATAGAACCGTTCTCATACTTCTCGGTGGATTCAGCGTTAACAGATCTGAACTTGCTGTTTGCGACTCTACAGAGATCATAGTCGCTAAGCTCAATCGAGCTAACTGGACGGGAAATATCACTATTCGGAGACAAAATACCCGTTTCTGACTGATTTTGAGCGGTGTGCACTTAGTGCACGCTCTTTTGAGACCGTATCTCTCTGTAAAGATAATAATTCTAACTATAGTGTGTGAAGACTTCTATGACACGCTGCGACAGCATCCACGTCTGGAGTTGGGCGGACCGCGAACACGACCAGACGCTGACCTTCGGCGAGGATGGACTGATTCCGCTTGAGGTCCGGATGTTCCACAATCCCGAGCAGACACAGGGCTATGTCGGCGCGGCGCTCTCCTCGAACATCATCCGGTTCTACGAGACCGACAGCGGGTGGGACTGGGATGTGGCCATCGATCTTGAGGACCGCGAACACCCGGATTGGGACATGCCGGTCCCGGCTTTGCCGACCGATCTCCTGCTCTCGCTCGACGACCAGTACCTCTTTTTCGCCAACTGGCTGCACGGCGACGTGCGGATGTACGACGTGAGCGATCCGGCCACCCCGAGACTGGTCGACCGCGTCTGGGCGGGCGGGAACTTCGGTGACCGGGGAACGGTCGCCGGCCACGATATCCGCGGCGCCCCACAGATGCTCCAACTCTCCCGCGACGGGCGGCGGCTCTACTGGACGACCTCCCTCTTTTCGTCGTGGGACAACCAGTTCTACCCCGACATCGGCGAGGAGGGGTCGCTGATGTTGAAAGCGGACGTCGTCCCCGAGGAGGGGCGGATGGTTCTCGACGAGGAGTTCGTCGTCGACTTCGGCGACGCCCCCGGCGGCCCGGCCCGTGCCCACGAAATCCGGTGGCCCGGTGGCGACTGCACCAGCGACGTCTGGCAGTGAGCCACCGGGTCTCCTTTGAGTGGCGCGACGGGCGAAAGGCACCCGTCGACGTGGCCGAAGGCGAGTCCGTCGTTGAGGCGGCCGAGCGGGAGGGACTCGGACTCCCGTACGGCTGTCTGTACGGAGCCTGTGGCACCTGTACCGGGCGGTTGCTTGCGGGTGATCTCGTCCACACCGCCAGCGTGCGCTAAGGCCCCGGCACAACGACGCGGGCTACGTTTTGTTCTGTGTGGCCGAACCCAGATCCGACTGTCGGATCGAAGTCGGCGCGACGGTTCAAGCCGATTTCGTGTCGAATCCGTGGAAATAACCCGGTTCGCTTGGGCCGCGACCCGCCGACCGGTCAGTCGTCGTCGGCGTGGGCGTCGGGAGCGTCGTGTTCGCAGGCCGACGGCTCCGGCGCCACGTCGATAGCGGGGTTCTCGTTGAAGAACCCTTCCGGCGCGAGTTCGAAGCTCGCAACCTCGACCGGCAGCACCGGCCAGTCCTCGGGTCGGGTGCGGTGGTTGACACCGAGCGTGTACCAGACAACGAGGTCCTCCTCGACGATGTCGCGGTCCTGACTGGTCCACTCACGGAGCCCAGAGGGATCGTCGTTCTGGGTCGGGTACTCGCCGTCGGCGTACATCTCGCCCTCGTCGTACGGGGTCACCCAGAAGTCGTTGTCGATAAACCCGGCTCGTCGGCGGGCCGGCGACCCGGGCTGCATCGGCGACTCCACGTTCGTCTTGGGGTGGAGTTTGTACCCGGGGTTGTAGCCGTAATCGTTCGTTTTGTTGGGGTTGACGACCTGCCAGTATCGACCCTTGTTCGGATCGATATCCATCCGCGCTTCCTGCTCGGACTCAAGCAGCGTCTCCTCCATATACCAGCCCTGTCCCGCAGGGTTGTCCGACTCCTCGTGGTTCCAGGCCATGTCGTCGACCGGTTCGTTGTGAACCTCGTACACCGAGTTCTCCTCACCGTCGATATCGAAGTCCATCCGGAAGTTGAAGTGGTGCTGGTGGAGCGAGGTTTTGATCTGTGGGGCGGCCACCTCGTAGAAGCCGCCCGTGTCCTCGGCGGACGTTCCTTCGGGCACCACACCGTTGGAGTCGATGCCGGTCAACCGCATCTCGGCCTCGATCCGACCGTCCTGATAAAAGTAATAGTAGAAGGCGTAATCGTAGTTGTAGACGGTGGCGATCTGTGAGACGACCAGCCGCCGCCGCCGCCGAACCTCCGTGTTGCCCTTGCGGACCTCGGTGTGTTTCCACAGCAGTCCGTCGTCCTCCTCGTGCATGCAGATGGCGTTGGGGAACTCGAGAATCTCCCCGTTCCGGTCGTTGGTGACCGCGTCGAAGTAGTGCATGACACCGAGGCAGTCACAGCCCTCGTCGAGGGAGTTCACCATCCGGCCGACGTTGAACTCGCCGATATCGAGGGCGTTTTTCCAGTTGTGGTTGGGGTCGGTGTCGCCGTACGGCACCGACATCGCGGACGCGGCGAGTCGGTGGAGGATCTTTCGCTCCTCGCCGTCGTCGTCGTAGGTGATGTCGTGGAGAACGAGTCCCTCACGGTCGGTCCAGCCCACGCGGAACGACCACTTCTCCCACTCAACCTCGCGGCCGTCGACCTCCCAACTCACGCCGTCGGGTTGGACGACATCGAGATGTTCCCGCGTGTCCCGGGTGTCGACCTCGTCGGCTCGGAAGTCGGCACGCTCGGGCGGTAGCGGGCTGTCCTCGTCGACGACACCGTTGTCGACGACTTCGACGACCTCCATCTCGTCGAGATCGACGAACGTGTGGATCCCTTCGAGCGGACGGGAGTAGGCGTTGTCCGTCTCGTCGCGGCCGACCCACGCGAGGCCGCGGGCGAGACGCCGGTCCTCGACCTCGTCGGGGACGAACTCGCTGGCGTTGACCGGCCACGGGTCGACGATCACGTGCTCGAACTCTTCCACACCGCGCTTGCGGGCGGCCTTGCGGAATGCCTCGCTCTCGATGACCGCCTGTTCCGCCTCGCGGACGTCCATGTCCGGAATGTGTGGAATCGCGTCCGGCAGGTGCTCCCACGAGACGACCTCGCTATCGGTCAGGGAGACGATCGCCTCGTAGGTCTTCCGCTCCTCGAAGTCCCGGAGAACGGCCGTCACCTTGCGGTCGAACGGGTCGCCGTTCTCCCACTCGGACAGTTCGTCCTTCGGTGGCTCAACCGGCTGGTAGCTGTAGAACCCGACGCCGTCATCGACCTCCGGCCGCTTCTCTAGGATCTCCGTGGTCAGTTCGATCTCCGCCGCGGTCAGGGGATCGAGCGGGTGCTCGACCTCAGGGGTGCTTACTTGCGCCATTTCAATTAGTTGGGTCGGGAGTGTTTAAATTAAAACTTCCGGAACGACAGCCAGAATGTAATGGTATTACGAAACCATATTATCGAAATAACACGGTGAATACTCTACATAACTGGAAATATATCGCGTTCAGCAAAACTTTATATCAAAGGACTTTGTTCGGTTGGATGTGGATACACATGCACGATGACGGAATCGACGTGGTCGTTGTTCAGACCTCGTCTGGAACAAGCCGAGTCGTACCGACACCGAACGACAGCAACGGGCTAACGGGGGGACGCTGAGGTGGACGTACTCCTCCAAGCCGACCCCGAGGTCATCGCCGAGGGCGTCAACCTGCTCTGGGTGATGGTCGCGACGTTCCTCGTGTTCTTCATGCACGCCGGCTTCGGAATGCTTGAATCCGGGCAGGTCCGCTCGAAAAACGTCGCAAACCAGTTGACGAAAAACGTGCTCACGTGGGGAATCGGTGTTCTCGCGTACTTCATCGTCGGCGTCGGCGTATCCGCTGTCATCGCCGGGGTCACGTCCGGCGGTGGCTTCTCCTCGCCCCTTGCCCACTACGGCGCCGGTTCGACGGCGTGGGCGAGCATCCTCTTCGGTGCCGCGTTCTCGATGGTGGCGGCGTCCATCGTCTCCGGGGCCGTCGCCGAGCGCGCACAACTCCGTGGGTACCTCGTTTTCACCGTTTTCGTCGGGGCACTCATCTACCCCGTCGCGACGGGCCTGACGTGGGGTGGCGGCTTTCTCTCCGCCCTCGGTTTTCAGGACTTCGCCGGCGCGGCGGTCGTCCACATGACCGGCGGCGTGTGTGGCCTCGTCGCCGCGTACATGGTCGGCCCGCGGATGGACAAGTTCAACGACGACGGCTCAGCGAACGTTATTCCCGGCCACTCGCT